>CAYFGD010000001.1:0-41119 GCA_964342715.1 uncultured Candidatus Poseidoniales archaeon
TCCCTCCTCAGGTGTAAATACTGAAGACTCTGATGGCATCAGTTCCCCTCTCTCCCTCACCATGCCTATCGACAAGGTATGGGCCGTACTCTCCACGCCCAGAATGACGCCTTCCATGACTCTGCATGGAGGGAGGGCTTTCAAGTGTCGCGGCTATCGGAGCACGTGCGAACCATCATTGTGAATGCCGGAGAGATTGCACATATGTCTCAAGGCAATACGAAAATGCCACTTTTTGGACAAGAAATGAGCGATAAGCATGCGAATGTACACGAGCCGGGGATGGGGATACTGGTAGAGTCAGGCGTTATATCAAGAATCGATGATTCGAAGGAAATTACTGATGAGTTCGTGCCATCATGGAAGGAAGGTAGTGGATTTTCTGATGGGATCAACATTATCGATGCTACGGGCAGGGCCATTATTCCCGGTTTTGTCGATTCACATACGCACTTGCTATGGGGTGGCGATAGAAGCGACGAGATTTCATTACGACAGAGTGGCATGTCGTACACGGATATTGCAGAATCTGGAGGGGGTATAGGAAAAACCGTGAGCGAAACCAGGAAGCTGTCATTCAACGAGCTCGTCCAAATCGGTAAGGATAGGGTTTCCAGAGCAATTTACCACGGTACAACCACAATGGAGGTTAAGAGTGGATACGGATTGAGTGTAGATTCCGAACTAAAGCTACTTGAGGCTGCGGGAAAAATTGCCGAGATATCTCCCATAGATATTCATTCGACATGGCTAGGGGCGCATGATGTTCCCAAGGGAATGAGCAAAGGTGAATATGTGAACGAGTTGATTTCTGAGCAATTACCTCTAGTGGCTAGCCAGGGAATCTCCAAATGGACCGATGTTTTTTGTGAGCCTGGATGGTTCAATTTGGAGGAAACAGAAGACATAGTTAACGCGTCAAAGGAGTATGGACTACAATCCAGGGTACATGTGGATGAGTTTGTAGACTCGGGAGGCCTATCTCTAGCTGCAGAGTTAGGTTCAGTCAGTGCCGATCATGTAGCTCATTCGAGCGATGAGTCAAGAAGTGCGGCCAGTAGACGAGGAACTATGCAAACATTCCTTCCAGGGACGCCATACGTAATTGGGGCGGTTGATTTTCCCCCAATCTCGGATTGCATAGAAAATCAATGGGCATTTTCACTAGCGAGCGACTTCAATCCCAATTGCAACTCACTATCGATTCCATTTGTAGGGTCATTGGCTGTACACAGATGCAATATTGATCCCATTAGTGCACTAGCAGCTGTCACTAGAAACCCATCAACTACTCTAGGGTATGGAGACTCGATTCCAGTTGGCACCCTAGCAATTGGCTCACAAGCAAACATGAACATACTGATTTCAGAGACTGTGGATATGTGGTGTCAGACACCGGGGATGAACCCGATCTCTGATACAATCGTTCGAGGTGAATTGTAATACTTTGAAAATAACTACTATTCTATTAATAATGAATATTAGATAATAAAGTATGATTATAATTATTCATAATTATATTCTGGTCCATTCAGAGGATGATCGCTAATGTTGCTAAATTTCCAATTTACGTGTTTCCGATAACAGTAGTTATCAGAATAATATTTTGACTTGATATTGGAAACAGCCCCTCAGTGTAACGAATATCGATATCATCAATGATTTTACGTAAAATACCCCACATGTGGGATTCAAATGCTGATACCTGCTGAATGGAGCGTGACAGCCATCAGTGGGTACTGCATGAGTTGCAAAACATATGGTTTGATCCAGAACCTCGAGATGGTCAATATGGCAAATGGTAGAACCAGGGCAAAGGGCACATGTTCAGTTGATGGCTGTGGTGGAAGAATTTCAAAAATCGTTTCGTAGCCATGGCAAAGATGGAGAATCATTCATTTGTGAGGTATGTATCGCGAAGTTACTGGGCTCGTGGTCTAGGGGTTATGACGTCGCCTTGACATGGCGAAGATCGCAGGTTCAATTCCTGCCGAGCCCACCAGTAATTTGTTACCTACTACAATGAAAACTCATTCATATGTAATACGAAGCTTTCCGGCTCCCTTGGATCTAGAATTTGTAATCGTGATGTTTTGTACGTCTGAAGTATTAGAAACATGAGTTCCTCCGCATGGACATAAGTCGATACCATCAATTTCTACAACCCTTAGCATCTCTATGGCGCTGGGAATCCTATCCATGAATTTTGTATGCCTCATTTGTTCGTGTGATAGGATTCTTGCCCTATCCCATTCGTGAATTGAAACCTCAGAATCTGACCTAAGTGCGTCGTTGACAGCTGTGGTCATGTCATCGGCATTGAATTGATCCCTATCCGGGAAAAATAGGTCGATTCTTGTATAACCCTCACTAATTTGGTTGCCTACGGTCTCAGCACCATACAATTCGTTAGCCATTGCTGAAAATACATGCTGAGCTGTATGCATTCTTGTGTTTCTATTTCTCCAATCTGCGTTAATTTCGCATTCAACTTCTTCTCCAACACTGAATACTGAAGGATCATTCATTGGGTGGAGTATATTATCGCCGCCTAAAACCTCAGAGAATGCTGATTTATTGTCTATTGAAGTCAGGGTGCCAATGTCCCCAGGCTGTCCCCCTCCTCTAGGATAGCAATATGACTCGGAAAGGTGTAGGCCATCATCAGTGACTCCGGAGACTGTTGTTTTAAATTTCGGGGGGTCGGTGCCTGGATGATGCATCATATGCAATTTCTCTTGCATTTAATCACCGAATGCCTCAGTAATTCCTCCGGATAGAAGGGCATTAGAAAGAGCGAGGCTGTCTTTTGACATTGCTCTGTCGGCTGTCAATCCAGGAACAGTGCGCCTTACCCATGAGTGAACCTTCTTCACACCAGCACCAGGAGCTTCAGGGATCCTGTCTAGTGCCTCGGTTGAACATATCAGCTCATTTGCGATTACCTGTGCTAGGTACCTAGAGCTCTTCATTGATCTATGGGAACCAGTAGCCCCCATGGATACATGGTCTTCTTTGCCCATACTCACTGGAACATTGCTTGTCGTTGCTGGAGAAGCCATCATATGTAGCTCAGCGACAATCGCTGCAGATGTGTATTGAACAATCATGAGGCCACTTTCCAATCCCTCGTTTATTGCTAGGAAGGGCTTCTGCCCACTCCATTGTGGATCTAGAATTTGGGCCGTCCTTCGTTCTGAAATGCTCGCAATCTCATGACATGCAAGAGCTAGACCATCACTACTCATTGCTAAATATTGACCATGGAAGTTACCGCCAGATAGAATGCTTCCATCTCCATTGAATACCAGGGGGTTGTCAGTAGCGCTATTTATCTCGATTGTAGTAATCCTCCTCGCTTCTCTTAGCATGTCAATTACTGGCCCGTGTACTTGCGGAACGCATCTAAACGAGTATGCATCCTGAACTCTTCCACAATCGATGTGAGATGCGTTGATATCTGAATTAGAAAGAGCTTCCCTAATTCTAGCTGCTGAAATCCCCTGCCCCCAATGGGGTCTGGAGTCATGAATCCTGTTGTCGAATGGAATATGAGAGCCCATAATGGCCTCAACAGAGCATGCTGCTGAGAGGTCGGCAGTGAACATTAGCATGTCCATGTTACTGATCGTTTCGCACATATATGCACACATTTGGCTAGTTCCGTTGATTAGTGACAGCCCCTCCTTTGCCTCTAAGACGATAGGTGTAATTCCAAACATGTTTAGTGCAGTTTCTGAACTTGTGACAACAGCCTCCCCATTTTCAATAATCTCACATTCTCCTTCACCGATCAGAGCAAGGGCTAGGTGTGATAGTGGGGCTAAGTCACCCGATGCCCCGAGTGAGCCGATTCTCGGAATCACAGGACAGATGCCCGCATTAATCATTGAAATTAGCGTCTCAACTACGACGGGACGAGCACCTGATTGTCCACGGCATAGCGTATTTGCCCTGATTAGCATCATCATCCTTACATGCTCATACTCCATATTCTCGCCGACTCCACAGGCGTGACTTCTGATGAGATTCTCCTGCAATGACCTGAGGTCCTCAGAATTTATCGTTACAGATGAAAGAGCGCCGAAGCCAGTATTGATTCCATATACTACCTCATCACCTTCCACAATGTCTTCGACTACCGCCCTGGATTTTACCATCCGTCCCATCGCAACTTCTGAGAGAGTCACTGTGACATCGCTCCTGCTAGCGTCTATGACGTCCTCTATAGTGAGATTGAATCCGTCAATAGACAACTCGCGCATGATACACGCCGGGGGGTATCGCAAATAGACTCATCGAGAATCAAATATCTCCTTGATCAATGAATCTTCTACATCACTCGGTATCGTCACCTCAAGATCATCAATGGCTTCCATCGCCCTGAATATTGACCATCTTGCTGCTTCATTTCGTGCCCACGATCTTCGAGCGATTCCATTATTTACATCCCAGGAAATCATCGACTCAATATTCATCTTGCACCTTTCTGAGCCATCAATGACCATCCCAAATCCACCATTTGTAACTTCACCCCAACCAACGCCTCCACCGTTATGAATGCTAATCCACGTCGCACCCCTGAAAGAGTCGCCAACGAAATTTTGTATGGCCATGTCAGATGTGAACATTGACCCATCATATATATCCGAAGTTTCTCTGAATGGACTGTCAGTACCACTAACGTCATGATGATCCCTACCAATGACTATGGGAGCGGAGATTAGTCCATTCGATACAGCTTCATTGAATGCCTTAGCAATGGAAATTCTTCCGGCCTCATCTGAATATAGTATCCTAGCCTTGCTCCCAACAACAAGATCGTGTTTACCGGCTTCTTGTATCCATCTCAAATTATCCCTGTACTGCTGAACTATCTCTTCGGGGCAGTCCTCGATAAGAGCCTCTAGAGCCTTGATCGCGATACTATCGGTCATTTCTAAGTCGGACTGCTTTCCTGAGGTACATACCCATCTAAAAGGGCCAAAACCATAATCAAAACACATGGGCCCCATAATATCCTCTACATATGAAGGGTAAGAATACGTACCGTCTTCGGAAAATACATCAGCTCCAGACCTGCCTGCCTCCAACAGGAATGCATTCCCATAGTCCCAAAATCTCATGCCCCTAGAACAGAGCATGTTGATGGCATCGGAGTGCCTTCGGAGAGAATTACGAACGTGCTCCTTGAATCCTACGGGATCGCTAGATAACAGCTCTTTGGCCCGATCATACGTGAATCCTACAGGCGTGTATCCCCCCAACCATGGGTTGTGTAAGCTTGTTTGGTCACTACCCAAATCGGGCGTCAAATCTTCATCAATAAGAGCTTCGAGAAGATCAACAATGTTACCAACATAACCAATTGAGACAGCTTCCCTATTCCGAACAGCCTCCCTAGCCCTGGATATTACTGTGCCAATCTCCTCATAGAGTTCCGAGAGCCAGCCCTGCTCGTACCTCTTTGATGCTGCAAATTTATCTACCTCTGCAATAATACATACAGCACCTGCGATTACTGAAGCTTTAGCCTGGGCACCAGACATCCCACCCAATCCCGATGTGACGTACAAAACTCCTCCTAGGCCTTCTGTTGGTGATATTCCGAGATATTTTCTCGATGCATTAAGAATGGTGATCGTGGTACCGTGTACAATTCCCTGGGGGCCAATGTACATGTATGATCCAGCCGTCATTTGGCCGTATTGTGTAACCCCTAATGCACTCATTCTTTCATAATCGATCTGGGAAGAATAATTCGGTATTACCATGCCATTGGAGATTACTACCCTTGGGGCTGATATCGATGAAGGGAACAACCCCAATGGATGTCCGGAGTTCATAACCAATGTCTGCTCATCGGACATTTCAGAGAGGTATTTCATAGTTAATCGGTATTGAGCCCAGTTCTGGAAAACAGTACCGTTTCCCCCATAGGTTACAAGTTCATGCGGGAACTGAGCTACTTCAGGGTCTAGATTATTTTGGATCATCATCATTATTGCAGCTGCGCTCTTGGATCTTGCATTGTATTCGTTGATTGGCCTGGCGAACATCTTGTATTCAGGCCTAAATCTATGCATGTAGATATGGCCAAGATTGTCTAGTTCAGATAGAAATTCCTTTCCTAGTTCATAATGCCAATGTTTGGGGAAATACCTCAATGAATTTCTGACTGCGAGCTCTCTTTCTGCGTCATTCAGTACTTGGGGCCTTGGAGGGGCATGCGGTATGTCGTCGTCAATAATTGGAGCACTTGGCAATTCATCGGGTATCCCGTAAAAATTAATGTCAGCCATTACCATCCCAGCCTCTCATCAATGATGCCTATGATTTTGGCATGATGTTTGTTGACGTTGTTTTCTATAGCGAATAGCTCTGATGAGATCAAATCACACTCCTCTCCATCGATAGAGTCAAGATTTATCTTCACATTCATTGAAGCAATGACGAAAGAGCTCCTGGCCAGCTCGGCAGAGGCAGCCAAATCAGTCAGAGCATTTGAGTTACCGAATTTCGCTAGCTCGACAATAGAGATTAGAAGATGAAGAGAGCCCTCGGCGATTTTGAGTGGGGATCTTGCAGCGCCTATTGTCGCCGCCCTAATGGATTTCTTTCTGGACTCTATCTCGTCGTCATTATTTCGAGGTAGCCTAAACGACTCCATCACCCTGTCAAAAGATTCAGCATCAGCTCTTGCCATATCTATTGACGCTGCAATTCCTTCCTCGGACCGTACAATAACATCTTCCGCGGAAGCGTGTCCATCTGCCCATTTTTCCCTATCTAATGTCAACCTCGATACCATCAGCGCGAGAGCGTGTGCATGAGCAAGGGTCAATGCAGCAACAGAGCCGCCGCCCGGAGTGGGGTCCGAAGAAGCAATTTTGTTGAGTATGTCTGTATAGCCGTCGTTAATCTCACTCACCTCTGTTTATTGCCCATTCGATTATACATGTTCGGGGATCAAACTCACCAAATTTATCGAGTGAAAGTCCGGAAATAGCGGCATTTACTAGCTCATTATCGGCAGCACCGTCTGAATCGGCCAGATATTTCTTTCCTGCGGACAACATGGCATTTAGTGGCACAAGACCAACTAGCTCCGAAGATGTTACCGAATAGCCCAGTTTATTGGCTTCGGATCTGATTGTCTCGGTGACATCGTGAAGACCAGTTACATTGTGGTCCAGTAAGTTCATGGAAACTTGGGCTGTGTCCTCATCGAACATCCATCCAGCTGCTTGCAGAGATTTGAACATTCCAGGGGTCCTGAGTGGCTTCCCATCATCTCCTATGACCTTGGCGCCACTTTCATCCTTGACTAGTGCTCCGCTAGTTCTGATTCTGGATGCTATAGAGTTAGCAATTTTCTTATCGTCAGTATTCAAATTCACGTTGTAGGCAATAAGAACCTGTCTAGCACCTGTTGCAGTAACGCCCATTGATGGATTGAATGTACTAGGTCCGAAATCGGGCTTCCATCCCTCTGATTTAATCTTCTCCCCCATGCCTTCATACTCCCCTTTTCTAATATCGGGAAGCCTGACTCTAGCCTCTTCTCTTGCTGCCTCTGCATACAGATAAACGGGAAGCTCGAATTTCTCGGAAACTGCCTGGGCGTATCTTTCGGATAAAGCGATGCAATCATCCATTGAGGTACCACTAAGCGGTATGAATGGGACCACATCCACTGCCCCCATACGCGCATGCTCCCCTGTGTGGTGCCTCATATCAATCAAATTTACAGCTATCTCGGTGCAGTCAATGACGGCCTTCAGGACAGCCTCGGGTTCACCAACCATCGTTACTACGGTTCTATTGAAATCATAACCCATATCAACGTCGAGAAGCTCAACATCATCTCCCTCTATAATGGGCCTAGTGATCCTTTCGATTACGGACGGGTCCCTACCCTCACTAAAATTCGGCACACACTCGATAAGGGCGCGACTCACGACCCGCGATTGAGGGGTGGGAAATAGGGTTACTGTTAGTCGTACAGTCTCTGGTTCGAAATATTGGAATTTTTATCCAGGTTTCTTTCGACAGCAATTAGGGCCTTGGAGAAATCAGATTTTGAAATCTTCTTCCTCCCCTCACTAATTGCGGTAACTCCGGCTTCAGTAACCAGAGACATGATTTCAGCACCGCTGAAACCCTCGGTTTTCCTTGCCAGGGATTCCAATGACACGCCCTTAGTTAGTGGCGTATTGGATGTATGTACCTCTAGTATAGCCAGACGGGCCTCTTCGTCCGGCATTGGTACCTCGACTATCCTGTCAAATCGCCCTGGACGGAGTAACGCCTCGTCAAGTAGTTCAGGCCTGTTTGTAGCAGCGATGACCTTGACATTCTCAAGAGATTCGAATCCATCCAATTCAGCGAGTAATTGCATCAGCGTTCTCTGGACCTCTCTATCACCAGATGTTGCTGTATCTAGCCTCTTGGACCCTATTGCATCCAATTCGTCAATAAAAACGATAGCAGGAGCCCTATTTCTTGCAAGATCAAATAGCTCCCTGACAAGCCTTCCCCCCTCACCGATATACTTCTGTGCTAGCTCAGATGCTACAATACCGAGGAACACAGCATCTGTTGAGTTAGCAACAGCCTTTGCCAGTAGAGTTTTGCCGGTACCAGGGCTTCCCGTCAGAAGTATTCCCTTTGGCGGTTCAATACCGAATCTTCTGAATGCATCCGGATTTCTAAATGATAGCTCTACTGTCTCTTTGAGCCTAGAGATCTGATCATCTAGGCCTCCAATGTCATCAAATGTCACATCTGGCCTATCAATAATCTCAGCTGTAACAACTAGAGGGTCCCATGAATCGTCTAGGATCTCAATCACAGAAAGCGTGTCTTGGTTCAATGCAACCCTCGCTCCAGAAACCAGCCTAGATGAGTCTATCATGCTATTCACGGAAACAAGAAAGACAGTCCCATTAGAACTTCTGACAATTGCTCCTTCGTCGGTGATATCCTGAACGTAACCTATGATCATAGGAGGGGATCTGAGATTTCTTATCTCCTCCTCAAGCCTGTTTGCCCTTTTCTTAACTTGTGCAACCTCGTTCTCAAGGACCATTTTCTCGGTAAGCAGTTGGTGGGCTGATTCCGACAGCTCCCTAATCTCTGACTGGAGTCTCCTGACGGAGTATTTCAATGACTCCTGACCTTCAGTGGGTTGACTATCGGACTCTGATGCCATGACACCGTGACAGGGCATTCAGATTTCATATTTTCACCCCAATCCATATGACGTATGTGCCCTAGTGGGTGCCATGGGAACGTGCGAGATGTGCGGGGCCGACCGTGTCACGACCCTTCTGGCCGAGGTCTCCGGTGCCAGACTGAAATGCTGCTCACGCTGTATTGACTCCAATGATATGCTAGTTTTAGAGAGGTATGTTCAGAAACAGCCTAAAGCTACTCAAACTGTCCAAAATAATACTATTGAGAGGAATGTATCGATGAAGTCTGAGAAGGAAATTGCACCTGATTTCCATCTCAGAGTCAGGAAGGCTAGGGTTTCCAGGGGCTGGGAGCAAAGGGAGTTGGCAAAGAGAATTAACGTCAGATTAAATGATATCCAGAAGGTTGAGGGAGGTATTGTACCGTCTGATTCTATTGCTATGAAAATTGAGAAGGCTCTAGGAATTACGATACTTGTGGATGCGGAAGAAGAAATGGAACGAGCGGTGAACGTACCAAGCGGTCGTGGAATGACTATAGGAGATGCATTGGATGAGTTCCTCAGCAAGCGTGAATGACGAACCCGTGCCATTGCATGTGGTCCACCTAGATCAGGATGACCCACGCAAATGCAGTGCTAGGAGAATGGCCAAAGCCGGTAGCGCAATACTACATTTTGACGCTAGAAGAGCGCCAAAAAGAGGATTTCTATTGGATCCCAGCAGTGGTAAATTGATGGGTCCAGATGATAAAATATCAATAGATAGAGGGGGATCGATTGTCGCATTAGACTGCTCTTGGAAGAGGATTGAGGAGTCTGTAGAAGCCATTAGTAGACACACTAGATTGGAAGGTAGGACGTTGCCTGTACTTCTAGCTGCAAATCCAGTTTCGTGGGGTAAACCTGGAAGGCTTTCTACATCCGAGGCGTTTGCTGCCTCATTGTTCATACTTGGAAGGGAGAGGCAAGCAAGGGAGATACTTTCATCATTCCCCTATGGGGACAATTTCTTCAATCTGAATATTGAGCCCTTGAATGCATACAAGGACGCCAAGAGCAACGAAGAACTATCTGAATTGCAGTGGGAGTTCTTCGATAGGCCGGCTAACGAACTGTAGATCCGGGTGTGATCTCTCCATCGGGTGTAAGGAGCCTCACATTGCCCTCCCCGTCATCGGCTGCTAGTATCATACCCTCCGATAGAACGCCTCTGAGCTTCATTGGCTTGAGGTTGGCGACGTACACTACGTTTAGTCCGAGTAAATCGGACTCTTGGTATATTCCCTTCAGTCCCGCGCAAACGGTCCTTGATGTTCCTGGTCCGTCTTCAATTTTGATTACTAGAAGCTTGTCGGCATTTGGATGGTCCTCGACAGAGGTAATTTTACCCGTTCTCATCTTGACCTTGAGAAAATCTTCGAACTCTATGTAATCATCCCCACTCTTCGGGGCGAGTTCTTGGTCATTGACGTTACTGTCCTCAACTATCGACTTCTCGTCCGCAATAATCTCGTCTAAATCAAGCCTTGAGAACAATGGATTGGGTTTTTCCGGATTCCACATAAGATTCCCCTCGACATCAAGGGAGTCGTCCCATAACATGGAGTCGATTTCTTCAGTCTCCCCCAGCATTGACCATAATTTATCTGACTGAAATGGCATGAAGGGCCTAGTGAGAATTGAAAGAGTTCTGCATAGCCTCCAAGCCATCGCTAGAGAAGAAAGGGATCTTGTTCGATCTTCCGAATCATCTGAGCCAATGTACTTCCACGGGGCTGAATTCTGAAGAAGCGCATTTCCAATCTGTGCAATTCCCATTATAGACCTCAGTGCTTCCTTGAATCTCTGCCTCTCCATTGAGGAAATAGCAGAGTCGATGATTTTTCTCGTTTCTTCGATAATTTTGGTATGCGCCTCCGGGTCGTCGAAGGTGGAAAGCGGGTTCGATCCATCTTCTGATAGTCTATGGGTTAGTGTCATGACTCTGTGAACGAAGTTCCCGTATGTTCCAATCAGCTCATTATTTACCCTATCAACAAAGTCTTCCCACCTAAAATCCGTATCGTGTGTCTCTGGCATGTTTATTGATAGGTAATACCTCAAGGAGTCTGCATCGTATTTTTCGAGGAATGAAGGCAACCAAACCGCATGCTTCCTACTTTTACTGAATTGGCCCCCCTGCAACATCAGGTACTCATTTGATGAGACGTTTGATTCCAATGCCATGTCGCCAGGTGACTCAATATGGGCTATTGGACGTCCTGAACGAGTAGCGTTGATTCCCATAATTATTGCAGGCCAGATAACGGTATGAAATGGAATGTTGTCCTTGCCCATGAAGTAGATGTGTTTCGGAGTTTGGCCGTCCTCTGAAACCTTCCACCACCTCTCCCACGCATTGTCCCCGTCTGGGTGACCATTGGAGCTAGCGTATCTTTCGGACCATATCCTTGCACACGTGTAGTATCCTTGGACAGCCTCGAACCATACATATACTCTCTTCGATGTCCACTCCTCACCTTCTATTGGAAGCTCTATTCCCCAGTCTATGTCCCTAGTGACGGCTCTAGGCCTAAGGCCCATGTTTAGCCAATTCTTTGTCATAGAACGAACGTTGGGCTTCCAGACGTCGTTCCTGAGGGAAGCATGCGACTCTAGACTATCTTGGAACAAATCTAGTCTGAAAAATAGGTGCTCGGTATCCCTAACCTCAATAGAGGCGTCTGGATCTAATTTGGATACGGGTCTAATCAGTTCACGGGCCTCATATGTCGAGCCACATTCGTCGCATTGATCTCCCCTTGCCCCCGAGGCCTCGCAAATAGGGCACGTGCCCTCAACGTATCTATCTGGAAGGAACCTTACAACACCGTCGGAGATCGAGCAATACTGTTCCATGGTTTGTCTTGAGAGCATGTTGGAATCGAGCAAGTCAGAGAAGACTTCCCTCACAAGTTCTTTGTGTCTATTATCGGATGTCCTATTGTACAGAGTACCGCCATACTCGATTCCTCTGCTGTCCACATTGTTAGACCACGAACAACCGAGGTCATTGAGTGACTTTAGGGCCATCTCATGATACTCGTCCACTACTTCTTGGGGGGAAACGCCTAGTTGCTCGGCAGTAAGGGTGATCGGGGTACCGTGCTCATCTGAGCCGCTACACATCAGAACCCTTCTACCTCTAGCCCTCTCGTATCTATATTGTATATCGGCTGGAAGGCAATTTCCCGCGACGTGTCCCAAGTGTAACGGGGCATTGACATATGGCCACGCCATGAAAATGGTGACATATCCTCCATCCGACACGACTCTAGGGGTTAGACACCTATTTATGTCGCAATCGGTCGTAAGCGGTCCGGGAGCAGCCAATCGTGACTGATAGTGACGTGTTATTCGCGCCCAAATCACCGTGAGGAAATCTAGTTGGTAGACTATACATTGATCATTGCGTATGCGTCCCTTGCACTAGGGGCATCGTTCCTATGCAGCATTCTTGAGGCCGTTCTCCTTTCAACTACGCATGGCCATATTGTAGCACTCAAGGACACACATCCCTCCATTAGTGAAAGATGGAGCGAATGGAAGGAAGACCCAGAGAGGCCGCTTACAGCAATCCTCACACTGAATACGATCGCGCACACGGTTGGTGCATTGGGCGTAGGTGCAGAGGTTCAGACTCAATTCGGAGGAGGGACAATAGTTCACGTCGCTGCAGCCATCCTGACACTGGCTATACTGCTACTTAGCGAAATCCTACCAAAGACCATAGGTGCACTGTACTGGAGGAAGCTAACGATACCATCAGCAAGAGCGTTGAATGCCATGATGGTGCTGCTGTGGGTGATAGTGAAGCCGATTCAATTGACGAGGTCTCTTTTACCAGATGTTGAGACTGAAACAGTAACCAGGAATGAGTTGTCAGTATTGGCGGATATTGCCGAAGAAACCGATGTAATTGAACAGGACGAGGAGACAGTTATTCATAACCTACTGAGATTAAGGGAGATTCTAGTTAGTGAGGTCATGACGCCGCGTGTAGTTGTAACATCTGTGAACGCGGACGATACTGTTTCCGATGTTATGGAGAATTTACCCATAATGATTCACGGTAGAATGCCGGTAACCGGGGATACAATTGACGATGTAAGAGGGGTTGTTCTAAGGAGTGAGATACTGCGCAGAGCGGCCGTAGACGAGTACGATAGGAAAATGTCGGAGATATCTAGAGAGGTAATCACCTGCAGGGACAATGATTCTGTAGATCGTGCATTGGATGTACTCCTAGAGAACAAAACTCAGATTCTAATTGTGAAGGATGAGTTTGGAGGAACTGAAGGCCTGGTTACTATGGAGGATGTTATCGAGACCCTATTGGGTGTTGAGATCATCGACGAGTCTGATCAGGCGGGAATTGACGTCGGGATGCACCATGAAGATATGCGTGAGTTAGCTAAGCAAAGAATAGAGGAGAGCGAGTGAACTAGGACTCATCTTCTTCGTCATCAACGAAACCCTTTGTCTCAGCATACTGCGCCATCGATTCTAGCCTCTTCATGAACTTCGATCCATCGGTGGTAGTCTCAGTGGACCTAACTAGCCACACTCCGCCAAAGACTACCTCCCATAATCCCAGATTGTCCTTCCTCTGCCTTCGGAAAATCCAGTCCAAAAACGGAATTAGAATAATTGCAATAGATAGTCCGACTGTGATTTTAGTAGCTGTAGTCCATACTGTACCAGCGGATATCGCTATTAGAAGGCCTCCAAAGAATATCAGGTAGGCTGGGATGTTGATGTTCTTCAACATGTGATAAAGGAAAATCGCAGAATCTCCGCGAGAATTGATGAACGTGGTTCGCGAAATTACATTGCCCATAGAACTCTTGTACTGAATCGGCATAACTACCATGTTGAATATCGACAATAGTAAAACCAAGACTAGTGGCCATGTGATATCGGTATATGTCAATACCAGTCCGAAAATTACCAATCCTATGATTAGGCCGAAGTTGACTGTGAAGTCTACGAAAAATCTCAGTGATCTCCTCCCACGACCTGCTAGTTCGAAACCGTCAGGCAGTTCCTTAACTGAGGATCGTGGCTTTTTCTGCTTCTTCGCTCTCGGTTTCTTTGCCTTCTTCTGTTTCTTTGCCTTCTTCTCTTTCTTCGGCTTAACTGCGACTGGTTCGGGCTCTAGAACTACAGCTGCGGGCACTGCAGCAGGTGCTTCCTCATCGCTCGTCTTATCGTCCGTAATCTTTCCTGCCTTCTCCAATAGACCCATGTAATCACTCTCCGTACAGCTCACTCATCCGTTGAAATACCTGGAAACCCGATGAAGCAACGAAATCATTGATATCACTCTCAGGGAGGTCCCCGAGAACTGAGTTGATCATAGTGAAAAACTCACCCCTAGTATCCTGATCACAGCCTGATGGGTCTTCGCCCACATTCTGAAATAGTTCGAACGAATCTGACTCAATGAAGTCCTGTACGAATTCCTCAGGCATGTTCCCTAATAGCTCATTGACGATAGAGAAAAACTCCGGAAACTCGTCGTCCACATCCTCTTCGATCTCCTCATCATCGGATTCGGGGGCGGAGATCAGCTCAACTATTGGCTTGATTGCCAACATATCCTGCTGCTGCTTCTTCCTGAGCACGATAATTTCTCTATCTAGTTCGGAGCCGAATCTATCAGAAAAACGATCCAATAGAGTGCCAACTTGACCCGATGAAATTCTGTCTATATGGCCATACATACTATCCCTATTTTCAGATGATTGGACTGAATCATCAAGCTTCCTTTTTTCCCAGTGAGCTTGGAAGTCGTTCGACTCGGACTCTTCTTCATCATTCGAAGATGATTGGAGAGGAGGCGTCTCGTCAATAGCGCTCTCAATCGCTTCATCTTGGAGAGGTGGCGGTGGTGGCGGAGGGGGCATTGCGATGCCAGGAGGGGGGGGTGGAAGGGGCATCCCTGAAGGCCCACCTTCGGTTTCTTCGTCGTCTGGCATATGCCCCACCGTAACGAATCCGGAACTCTACACTATTCAATATTCTGTGAATAGGTTAGTGTGTTATGCTCATTCTACAGTCCTTGCCCACCCCTTGAGGGACAAAAATGTGGCCATGGCCTCATGTACATGAAATACTTCTCCGGTGGAGCCGGAAACTTCCTGATCAGCAATTCTGGCGGTCACATCATCTGAAACAAGCTCGACCTTGACAGACGATTGTGTGCTGAAAACGTGCGTGCTGGATAGTGCATCAAATGATACTGAGGTACCGGGCTCCAATCGCTCAAGCGGAAACTCAGTAACCCTCAATCCGGATTTCCCATGGAGGCTCCCAACCCACCTAATTACCCTCTTCACATCAACAGTAACGTTCTCATCCGTCTCACCGACGGCCAGTGGGGCACCCTTAACCAGCTCCCAGAACGTCTCATTTAGCTTAGTTGTCGTGAAAACTGACCTGCTCCTATCTTGGCGAAGCCGATCGATTCTGCCTCCCTTTGATGACTCATCGGCCAACCTCTTGATTAATTCCTCAGAACAACTAAAATTTCTTGATTTGAGGCTTGAGTGTAGATCGCGTACTAGTTCCTTTGTGTTTTCATTGGAGGATGAGATTGATGATAGTGATTCTATGACTCCGTCGAATCCTAGATCGATTCTGTCTGACCAACCTATGTCAGGCCCTGCCATAATGGACTTTACGTCAATTCCAACACCAGTGATGTAATTCACTAGCTCCCTTCTCGCATTTGAATCTAAATGCAGATATGCTGGATCGCGTATGTGTATGTGAAAACCTCTGTGTCCAGAGAAGGTTGTCTGAACATGCTCCTCCTTGAATCCGAATTCGGGTTGCAGGAAGTCATTCCAAAGACTCCATGCCTGTTCCTGAATCTTCTCCATCATCCCTGGAAAGTCATTATCAGAAACACCGGGAAGATGGTCTCCATCAAGGTCGAATATCAAATCAGCACCCAGCCAACCCTTCTCTGACATCTTCCTTTGACTGGGGTCCTCGTAATACGCAGTGCTGTGGAAACATGAGTGGGGCCCTCTTGTTTGAAGGTAAGATAACAGATCGTTCTTTGTTGGCAATGCTCTATGCCTATCAGGAGGTTTGCTACCCCAAGGGATGAACATCCATTCTCTCGACCTAAGCCTTGGGGGCGCCCATATGTCTGAAACTGATAGTGACTGGTAGTATTCGCTAAATCTCAGAGCGAACCTACTCCATCCGGATGCCATGGAACATTGGATGTAGACTAGCACATGAACATGTGCATCTAATCTAGGACTAAGCTATTAGGGACTTCCTTGGAATCTGTGGCTGACTCATTGCCTGTCAATTCGAGGTACGCTTCATAGGAAACAAATTGGTCATCTACTACGATAGCTTCTGAAAAGGTCAGTGCTATACCTGTAACTGCGCAAATAGGGCCAAGTTGGCCAGTAGCGGTGGATAGTTTGGTCGGGTCAGGCACAAATCCGGGACAGAGTGTTGTCTATTCACTGTTGCCATGCACAATTCGAGAGGCAAGGAATTTTCTATTCGGCCTATGCCGAAGGCACATGGATGATGGGATGGGAGTGTACCGAGTTGGCCATTCTCCAGATCCCGATGACGCCTTCATGTTTCACGCAATGACTACGGGAGCGATAGACACGGGAGGCAGGAAGTATGATCACGTCCTACTTGACATCGAGACTCTAAACAAACATGCACTCTTGGGAGAGTACGAAGTTTCCGCCGTAAGCATCCATTCATACCCGGAAATTTCTGATAAGTACCACCTCATGAACTGTGGTGCGTCCATGGGAGAGGGGTATGGCCCAATGCTAATTTCAAACAGAGAAATTTCGATTGAAGAGGCAAAAAATTCTAAGATTGCGATACCAGGACTAGGGACCAGCGCATATCTAGCATTGAGATTAGCATGGGGGGATGTTGACGTAGAGGTGATCCCATTCGACGAGATCCTTCCTGCTGTTTCGAAAGGAAGATATGATGTGGGATTGATAATTCATGAAGGTCAACTTACATGGAAGTCCGAGGGAGTGAAGCTTGTTATGGATCTTGGAGTTTGGTGGAACGAGAGGACTGGATTACCACTTCCACTGGGTGGAAATGTGGTGAGGAAGGACCTTGGAATGGGGTTGTGCGAACTTCTAACGAAAGACGTCCGAAATAGTATCGAGCACTCTCTAGCCAATCCGTCTGCGGCCCTTGAATTCGCTAAAGCTTGGGGCAGGGGCATAGACGATGATACGAATAGGGAATTCGTAGGCATGTATGTTAACGAAAGGACTCTAGACTATGGGGAAGACGGGAGGGAAGCGATACGACTATTTCTGAAGGAGGGGCAAAGAATCGGTATGGTCAGAGAGACACTGGATGTTGACTCAATAAAATTCGTTGGTTCAGGTGAGTAAATGACGGGAGACAAGCCAGAAATGAGTGAGTTCGATTCAGTTGATCCCGCTCCTCCAAGTGGTGATTCCAATGTCCCTAGACTGAGGGAGACTATATGTGATGAGGAAGAGCGTATGTTTCAGAGGATGAGGGCACTATTTGCATTGAGGAACATAGGCGGAAATGACTCCATCGAGGCATTGGCTGCAGCATTTTCTTCCGAATCCGCGTTATTGAAACACGAGATCGCATATGTAATGGGGCAGATGCAGGATTCACACGCAGTGCCATTCCTAATTGAAAGATTGAGGGACATGGAAGAGGACGTCATGGTTAGACATGAAGCGGCCGAGGCATTGGGTGCAATAGGGGATAGGAAGGCTCTAGGAGTCCTTGAAGAATTCAAAGACGATAGGGACGTTGTTGTAGCTGAATCTTGTGAGGTCGCATTGGATCTGCTAGAATGGGTAGCTAGTAAGAGGCTCAACTATTCTGAATGAAATGCCCAAACTGGGCTATCTTCCATCCCACAAGCTATTTTCAGGAATGTCGTCAATCCTTCTACATCCCTGTCATTCATTCTATTCCTAACCTCTCGCTGGAAATAGTCATCCATTCTATCGTAGGGGAATCCCAATTTCTCAGATGATCTAGAAATAACACTCCTTCTCCAGGAGTCATCTGATTCAAATTTCTCCAATTGAGAGATCATGTCTCCGTATGCCCTGAGGAGGTGAGTCTGGGGTGAGTCCCGCCTAGCTGCAAACACTCCGAAGACCATGGGTAATCCCGTAGATTCAGTCCATTCTCGACCTAGGTCTAGTTTTACCAAATCTGGATATTTTCTTGACGCCATAAGAGAGCGGTCACCAATTAGCAATGCTCCATCACATTTCTCCAGCATTGTATCTATATCCGGCCCAGAATCGACGAATTTTGGATCGAGTCCCCTGTTATTGAGCGCCCACCTAAGCAGTACCTTTGATGTCGAGGAATCTGACGGAAGTGCGATATCTCTCATATTTTCAAGGGGCCTTGATCCGAAAAGAAGTACTGACCCTACATCTCCACTACTCACTATTCCCAGATCTGGAAGGAGGAATAGTTCTTCATGGTGCAAGGCGTAGTCGGCTGCGGGTATAGGCGCAGTAAGGCAATCCTTCCTGAGTACGTGGCCAGTTAGCCATGCAGGCGGTGCCGGGAGTACTGACCACTTCTCATCAATTCCATCAAAAATCGGATCGCAATTGGAGAATGAAACCCTTCCAATCACATCTACCCAACTCATTAATTGCACCTGACCTAATTTGGGGCTATCTGGGGCAGAACTCTGGAAAACGATGGATTGCTGGAGGCATATATCTCGAATATGGAGTAATTTGAGTTTCTTTTTACTGGCGTAGAGCCAGTAGATGAAACCAATGCTGCTAGTTGGTCAGAACTCGTGTCGAGCCTTGTAGAACTACCAGCAACGTGCATTATTTCTTCGTGGCCGACGGTTCCATCGATATCATCCGCACCACATGTAAGAGCCAGTGATGAGAGCTTGTCCCCGATATTCATCCTGTATGCCTTGATGTGAGGAATATTATCCAACATAATCCTAGAGACTGAAATTACCCTAATTATCTCGCTCCCCGTTGCTAGTTGCGCGTCTGGCAGTCTTGTTTTGTCGGGAAGGAAGGGGTATGGTACGAAGCACTGGAATCCATTGCTAAAATCCTGTTGTTCCCTAAGTCGGATGAGGTGTTCAACCCTATCCTCTATTGTTTCGACTGTCCCAAATAACATTGTGCAGTTAGTCGGCATGCCAATATTATGCGCGATAGCATGGATATCCAGGTATTCCTGGGAGGACTCCTTGCCCATACAGATCCTATCTCTGACATGATCCACAAGTATCTCGGCCCCACCGCCGGGAAGGGAGTCGAGGCCGGCATCTGAAAGCATTGACAGGGTATTTTCTACCGACAAAGAGGATCTTTTCGAGAGGTGTTTGATCTCAACAGCCGTGAGGGCTTTGATATGGATATCGGGGAATTCTGATTTGGTAGCAGAAAACAGCCTGCAATAATCCTCGACATCCCAATTGGGGTGGAGGCCACCCACTGTATGAACTTCGTCAATGGAGGATGATAAGGGCCTGATTCTACCCAGATATTCGTCTATATCTAGAGCGTAGGCATCGGGATGCCTTGGGCCCTTCCTGAAGGCACAAAAGCGACAAGCCAAGACGCAGATATTGGTTGTATTTACATGGAGATTCTCATTGAAAAATATATTGTTTCCATATCTAGACTTCTTCACCATGTTTGCCAGAGAAGTGACTGATGATAGGGATGGATTTTCGAATAATCTGATTCCTTGTTCGCGGGAAACCCTCCCATTCTCGATTAGAGATTTGAGGCATGACATGGCCAACGGGTCGGATGATACTGGCAGTGGTACGGTCATCTTGGATAGCTTTTCACGCCAATCTAGATTTCCTGAGAGCGGCATTATATCCGCTGCCATGTGTATTGACACTGAGAGGCATGTGATAAGAATTGTCTGATAGGGTGTGTTTCGTGTCCGGAAATTATCATTAGTTAGATTCAGTAGGAACAACATGAGTGGGAATGCGGGACGCCGGAACCTGTCAATCCCAGAGCTAGAAGTACTGTCGAATAACTGTAGGAAGCATATAGTGAAAATGATCCACAGTGCTGGCGCGGGACACCCTGGTGGTTCACTATCAGCTATTGACATAATCGCGGCTCTTTATGGGACTCGACTAAGATTCAAGACAAGTGAGCCGGAATGGGACGATAGGGATCGATTCGTGATGAGTAAAGGTCACGCCAGTCCGGCGGTTTACTCCATTCTTCACGAAATGGGCTTTCTGAATGAGGATGACCTGTCGACCTTCAGGACGCTAGGTTCAGTATGCCAAGGACATGTTGACATGAAGTGGACCGATGGCGTAGATTTCTCCGCCGGAAGCCTTGGCATGGGCCTATCATTCGGACTTGGATGTGCATTGGCAGCCAGGATGGACTCCAGCAATAGAGAAACTTGGGTCATGGTGGGAGATGGTGAGATTCAGGAAGGGCAGATATGGGAAGCATTGATGGCGGCAGACTTCCATAGTGTGTCAGGGTTGAAACTCATAGTGGATAGGAATAGGATCCAAAATGATGACTTCGTAAATGTACAGATGGAAGTGGGCGACGTAGCGTCTAAAATCGAGGCCTTCGGTTGGAATGTAAGGGAGATCGATGGCCATAATATGGATGAAATTGTCGAGGCATTGGATTGGGCATCTAACATGGGTTCGGGCCCATCAGCAATTGTAGCTCATACGGTAAAGGGCAAGGGAGTTTCATTCATGGAGAATAACCCGTCATTCCATGGCAAGGCTCCTGACGATGAGGAACTGAAAATGGCATTGGAGGAATTATCATGAGTGCTCCATCTGCCGGTGGGGCTTCTAGGGATGGCTACGGGTCCGCCCTGCTCAGATTGTCTGCAGATCCCAGAGTAGTCGTACTCGAAGCTGACCTTGGGAAATCGACAAAATCCTGTTTGTTTAGAGCCGAGTATCCCGAAAGAACAGTCTCTCTGGGAATTGCGGAGCAGAACATGATGCTGGTTGCCGCAGGGATGGCTTCCTCGGGGAAGGTTCCCTTCGCAAGCACTTTCGCTATTTTCACCGAACGTGCCTTCGAACAAGTCAGGAACGGGATTTCTAGACCGGGACTAGCAGTACACATTTGTGGTAGCCATGGGGGGATACATACCGGAACCGATGGAAGCAGCGCTCAGTCAATAGAGGACCTGGCGATATACAGGACGATACCGGGACTTACGGTAATTACTCCCTGTGATGATCTCTCGGCCGAGGAGCTAACCATGCAACTTCTGGATCATGGTAACGCTTCATACACAAGAACCGCAAGGAATAAGACTCCGAGAATGTATGATGCTGAGACAGTCAAGGAACTAGTGATTGGCAAGGGATTCTTACTAAGGGAAGGGAATGATGTTGCCATACTGGCATGTGGGGTGATGGTTTCAGAGGCAATGGAGGCAGCTAAATTGCTTGAAGAGGAGGGGATTAGCGCTCGGGTAATTGATTTGCACACAATTAAGCCCCTAGACACGGAGATTCTAGATCGCGTCAAAGAGGATTGCCTAGGAATCGTCACAGCAGAAGACCACTCTATTATCGGTGGTCTGGGTAGTGCCGTGGCAGAGTATCTTTCTACCACAGGTGGGATACCACATAGAATGGTTGGGGTAAAAGACAGGTTTGGAGAAAGTGGCGGAAGCTCCGAACTGATGCGATTCATGGGCCTAACTAGGAACGAGATTGCCGCAAATGCTCGTGACATAGTGAACAGTGTCTGAATAGACTCGATTTAGGTCATGCTAGCGTTTGATTGATGAAGTATGCATAGGGGGGCGCATAATATGAGCGACTCGGAGAGGCTCAAAGGCCTTCTTGACGGATCAATTGATCCATCAGAGATTGAGGGCGATCCGGGCCTCTATTCCATGGCCGAGAGGATATACGGTAGAGATGCCCTAGAGGAGATGGGTGTCAAAAAGCCGGTTAAACCGAAGGCGTATGGGATATCTGTATCGAACGGTAATGGAGGTGTAGAAATTCCCGAGGGCGAAGATTTGGCCGAGGACGATGGGGGAGTGGAGTTGGAAAGGCCTAGGAGGCCGTTATTCTCAATTGTAATTTGTCTTCTGTGTCTATCCATTGTTGCATCAAACGTCGCCATAGGTATCGGTAGCTATGTTCCGTTATGCCAGGACGAGGTCGGGCCAAAGGAGCTGACATACTCATCATCAGCCACAGTCAATGATGGGAACCTGTTGATTTCGTGGACTGTGACTGGAATGAATTTGACATCAAACTACAGCATTTCATGGGTCATATCCGAAAATGGCTCAAATGATGTTGTGGATGAAGGTGGGTCTAGCTGGACGGCCGGCGAGACCGTTAGGATCCAGACTGAAAATTGGATGGTTTCAACTCCTCCATACACATATCTATCAATTCTGAGTCTAGAGGGAGTTGCTGTTGCATATAGCAATGGCACCGTGGGCGATGTCATTGTTATGGCAGTAAACGATGATTCATTACCCAATTGCGATGACAACACTAGGCTGTTGTGGTCGGAGTTACCAGAGTATAGCGATATCGAATCATGGGGTGAATCGGGCACTGGTGGTGTTATTGATGGGGCGCTGTTGATGCTATTCAGTCTGGCGACTTTGCGCCTAATGCTAAGGAAGAAGTGAGTCAGTACATCCTAGCAAGATGCTGCCTCCTGGTAGTCGGCCTTCCCGTTACTACGCAAGGGGTAGGTTCGGAGTATGGTTCGTCGCAATCTCCCAATATTGCAAGACCCGTTAGCTTTTCCAGTACCTCGGCATCAGAGTCATTTCCGTCAAAGGCCATCTCGTAGATTATCCCGTCCTCAATTTCGCCGACGAGTTCCCATGTATCCCCCTTTGAAATGACTCCCGGGAATGGACGAATCAGGGATTCGATATGTACTGAGGATCTATTCCTCAGCTCATCCGAGATTGATTCTAACCTGCTACTGATAGTTTGAGAGATGCCTTCGATTGGGACCTCCTCTTTACCCCCGGTGCGCAATGAAAGAACACAATTTCCTGACTCAAGGTCTCTAGGGCCGAGCTCTAGTCTGATAGGGGCACCCTTAATTTCCCAATCATAATGCTTGACTCCAGGCCTTACATCACGTTCATCCAATTTGACCCTAAATCCAGCAGAAACAAGAGTGTCCGCCAAGCCCCTTATCGCAGGTAAGACATTCTCATCGACATGCACAGCAACGGGGAACAAAACTACCTGGAATGGGGCGATTGAAGGGGGCATGATTAGACCTTGGTCATCTCCATGCATTCCTACAACTGAGCCAAGTAGTCTCTCAGACATTCCAAATGTTGTCTGGTGACATAGTTTGGAGTTTCCTTCCGAGTCTTCGTAAGAAAGATCGAATGCTCCTGCCCACTGATCCCTGTAGTGGTGATAAGTTGCTACTTGCAGAGTCCTTCCATTGGGCATGACAACATCTGCCGCCATAGTATACCAAGCACCTGGGAACGTGTCCCAAACTGGCCTCTTAGAGACAATACTTGGTAAACATAGATCATGAAGAATACTCTGGACCATGTCTGCATCTTCATTGATTTGTTCTGTTGCATCCTCCTCGGTGGCGTGGACCGTGTGTGCTTCGAAGAAATGGATTTCCCGGACCCGGATGAACGAGCGAGTCTGCTTCGTCTCATACCTGAATGTGTTTACAATTTGGAATGTCTTCAAAGGCAGATCCGCGTGACTTCTGACCCATAGGGAGAACATGGAATACATTGGAGTCTCGGACGTTGGCCTGAGAAACATCGGTATTTCGAGTTCATTTTCACCGCCGTGCGTAACCCAATATACCTCCTTCTTGAATCCGGAATCTTCCTCATCAACCCTCAGTTCTGAGGGGTCGATACCGGCAGCTCTGGCTGCCTTTAGACGGGAGACCAGTTTATTCTCCCTCTCCAGTAGGTCCTCTGGTACGAGTAATGGGAACCTGTATTCGGAGTGTCCCGTCTTGGACATCTGCTCTCTTGCAAGGCCGTCTATCAAAGTCATAGCGGATAATCCGTAAGGCTTCCATACATCCATTCCCTTGATTGGATATCTCTTGTCGACCAGGTCAGCTATCTCAACAATTGAGGGATACCATGAATTGAAGTCCGACTTGGCGGGGATGCCCCTCTTGGCCTTGCCACGCCCTACCATGGTACCGACCCAGAATAACCGTGGCTTGAATTATTCGCATCTATCACAGCTTATGTAGCGAAACTAAGGACTCAATTGAGTCACACATCGACATCTCATCATCAATAACGGAAAACGTGCCATCGGGCATAACAATTCGACAACGGGGTGAATTATCACCACTTAGATCGTGCAAGTCATTTGCCACCACCGCATCAACACCATATCTGGAAATCTGCTCCATCGATCTATTGATTAGGTCTTCTTCAGAGGAGTTAACCTCGAGCTTGAAGCCGATCCTGAAGGATCCCTTCGTCAATTCTGAAAGTTCGGAAATGTGTTTTGGCCCCTCAATTAGTTCGAGAGTCCAATTACCTTTACCACTAGGCCTCTTGCCTTTGATTGGCTCCTGGAAGTAGTCGAGGACTGCAGCGGCATGAATCCATACATCTGGCCTAGGGCCAGTGGAAGCAACCTCCTTGGCGATTCTGAGCATCCCTCCGGGGGTCCCGTCGACACGGACATCCGGCATGTTGAAGCTTGGGCGTACCGATGTCTTTCCTGCGATGCATATTACATTGTGGCCCATTCTGTGCAAATGCTCTGCTATGGCCCAACCGGTTCTTCCGGAAGAGGCGTTTTGAATTGCCCTGACCGAGTCTATTGGTGCCCTATTGGCTCCCAACGTGATAGCCACATTACGCCTTCCTGGTAAGGATGAATTACACATGTGGCACAATTCTGCAACAATCGATACTTGATCCGGTTGTTTCCTTCTCCCCTCTGACTTATCGTCGACCATGACCCTAGCCCCAGTCTTTGTTATCTCTGAGAGGAGGTCTTCAGTGACCGGGTCGTCGAATAAATCATTGTGCATGGAAGGTACGAACAATATTGGAGTATTATTGCCGCGTGATGCTGACAATGCCATCATAATTGGAGAGTCTAGAATTCCATGAATGTGCTTGGCGATAGTGTTCCTTGTAGCAGGAGCTACTAGTATGGCGTCAAAGCTACCCAACTGGGACATGGATGGCTCCCAATTTGTAATTACGTCCACTCCCGATCCCCATGACAAGGCCAGAGGGGAAATTACCCTGGTTGCGTCAGTTGACATCATTGGCGAGATTTCCGCTCCATGCCTTCTAATCTCCCTAGCCAGCTTTACGGATTCTACTGCTGCTATGCCTCCAGTAACGGCTAGAAGTATTCTTCGCCCCTCTAGGCACCGACTGGCGATTGTAACTCCCGTGTCTCTGCTCACATGCACCGCATGGCCGTGTGATTCATGAGTGCGTCGCATGCATGGAGGGGCGGAGATGGCATTGAGTATGGAAAGACTGCTCAGAAATATCGTAGTTTTCATCTCAGTTATGACGATGCTAATTCTATTGCTAGCTGTTTCATTACTCCAGTACGGAGTAACGATTTCTGTGATTTCTTCAATCGTTTTATCTCTATTGACTATTCCAGTGGGAATTGCTGCAGCATTCTCCCTGAAATCAAGGGGCTCTCCAGGGCCTTGGTTAGGGTCATCATTCCTTCTGATGTGTGGATTTACATTGGGAATTTCCGGGGTTGCGATGTTCTCCATGGGTCAATTATTCCATGGAGCATTGTATATCCTACTGGGGATGAGTTCCGTCCGTAGAATTCGGACACTCAGGAGCGAGGCTTTCATGCAATGGTATTCTGGACAGGGGGGCACTATCGGCACAGGAGGGATTCTGAACGAAGGGGAGGTTCTAGCATCCTGTCCCAGCTGTCACAGTATCCTGGCTGTGATTCCAAGTGAGTTGAGTATCGGTGACACGTGCCCCAATTGTAGTGGGTTTCTTGTCAGGGGGACTCTAACGCAATAGCGATTCCCATGCCCCCGCCTATGCACATTGTGGCAACTGCGCGATTGGAATTAGTTCTTTGAAGAAGAGAGGCAGCCTTTCCAGTAATCCGGGCCCCCGAGGCCCCAAGTGGGTGTCCTAAAGCCAGTGCTCCTCCGTCTATGTTGACTCTGTCCTCATCTATTCCCAACTCCCTAATTACCGCTATGCATTGTGATGCGAATGCCTCATTGATCTCGAAGATGTCTACTGAATCTATGTCCCAATTTGCCCTTGAGAGCGCGAGTCTAGTGGCTTCGACAGGGCCAATGCCCATCAAGGCGGGGTCACACCCGGTTACAGCACCGGAAACAATGCGGGCGAGCGGTTGGAGATTGTTGGATTTTGCAAAATCCTCGCTGCATACAAGCAATGAAACTGCTCCGTCTGTGAGCGGCGATGAAGTAGCTGCCGTTACAGTGCCGTCGTCACTGAAGGCAGGTTTTAATTTAGACATAGATTCCTTGTTCGCATCGGGCCTAATACAACCATCAGTTTGAATCTGGACATAGGAGGAGTCGTATTCATGGGGATCCCAGGCAGATCCCAATTCATCGTCAAAAAAGCCCGATTGGGCTGCTTCACTGGCCTTAATATGCGAATTCAAGGCGAATAGTTCCTGCTCATCTCTTGATATCTGCCACTTCTCAGCGACGTTCTCAGCAGTAGTTCCCATATTCACATATGCATCAGAATACTTCTCCAATTCAGGATCAGGGCTCCAATTGAAGCCTCTTCTTTGGACCCTGCTCATTGACTCCACGCCTGAGCAAAGGATGCAATCTCCCCATCCGACCTCTATGTGTGCTGCTGCAGTAAGAATAGCTTGCATTGAAGAGCCGCACAGCCTATTGAAAGTCGCACCTGGGATGGTTTCAGCATTATCAAAACCTGTGATTTGAGACAATATCCTTCCTATGTTGTAGCCCTGCTCTCCTTCTGGGTATGCACATCCAACTAGAACATCGTCAATGAATGGGCTTCCATCCGATTTGTATATCGGTATCCCACCCGGTTTACTGGCCCTGGAAAGTAATTGCCGGGTGATTTGCCCTAGCATCCTATCAGGTCTGACGTTGGCTAGCTTTCCTTTGTGGGCACGGTGGAACGGAGTCCTCATCCAGTCAACGATTACGGCCTTCACAGTATCGCGGGGAATATCAGGGACATAACCGTTGAGTAAGTGGATAATTGGTAATTTCAACCGAGGGGTTCATCAAATAATTGCATCTCGAACGGCTGATACAATGATTAGAGAGTGCAGTACACATGGATATTTCTCCGATGACGACCTTTGTCCGGCTTGCAACTCGGAAGGTAAATTCATAATGAGGGGAAACGAAAGAGACACGATAGCTAGGAGGCTCGCTCTGGTTCTCAGGCACGCACCGGAGAAGTTTGATCTGGAAATGGACATCAATGGCTGGATTGATGTTAAGGACATAATCTACCAGTTCAAGAAGTCCAATGAGAGAAGGTTTCACTGGCTAAGGCCTCACCACTTCAGAGCCATCTCGGAAACTGATCCTAAGGGGCGCTACGAAGTTAGAGGGAATATGATGAGAGCAACTTATGGGCATAGCTTGGAGATAGAGTTGGACCTTCCCACTGAGAATATTCCCCCTCTCCTATACTACCCGTGCTCGCCCGACGAGGCAGAAAATCTGATTGAAGTTGGGATTTCTCCTAGTGGAAGGTCCCATGTTCACCTATCGGCTACCATTAGGGCAGCGGCCGAAGCCGGACATGTGCACCATTCTAGCCCCTCCCTATTGGAAGTCGACACTGCAAGAATGGTGGCCTCCGGCGACACGATATGGCATGCTGGAGTGACTGTGTATCTTGCCGACTCAGTCTCGGGGGAATACCTGAGTGTTTTGCCTGATGATGACCCAGAATTCGAAGCCGCGAGAGCAAGGTGGGAAGAAGAGTAACTAACTCATTTCGCCACAAACAGTGCAAAAGCCGAGATCTTGTTCAATTTCGGAGTCGCATATTGGACACCTTGTGATATCGGACCTCGAATTAGTTGACTGGGGCTCAGAGATGCTCCTAACAGATTTCTCTGAATTTACAAAAGGAGGGGAGACTTGAAGCTCTTCGAGGATTTTCAGGGATTCTCTGAAAGAAATAGCCTCTCTTATTGCAGACTCGATCTGTAATCGTCTACGTTCCCTGTCCACTGGGTCATCAATGGATGAAGTCATGGAAAGTTGTGTTTGTAGCCATCTCTGGAAATTTTCCATATCATTGGGCTCGGCCATATGGGTGCGAGAGGACATACTGAAATGAACCCTGTGTGTATTGGTTGAGTAGGAGAACCCAAATCATTTGGCCTTCTCGGATAAGTGAGCAAATGGGCAGTACAGTGGTTATCAAGATGGGCGGTGGCCTAATTACTGACAAATCCAAACATAAGTCGGTGAAGATGGGAGTAATTGATTCCCTCTCAAACATGGTATCAATTCTAATAGAAGAGGGGAATTCTGTGATTATAGTTCATGGTGCAGGATCATTTGGACATCTCACAGCAAAGGAGTGGGGCCTTTCCGAGGGGGTTAAGGAAGAGATTTCCGAGGAGCAGAGGGGAGCAGTAGTCCAAGTACGTGCGGACATGATTGAGTTGTGTGGTTTCGTCATGAGAAGTTTGGAAGGCAGGGGCCTGGAGTGTAAATCACTCCCTCCCTCCAATTGGGCGACAGGCACCGGTTCTGATTTTTCTGGTAGTTTGCAGGGATTTATCGAGTCGTCGCAAAGCGAGGTTATGGTCACATTCGGGGACGTTGTCGAGAAGGATGATCATTCTGAGTTTGGAATACTCTCAGGTGATGACCTTATGGCGAGACTATCAATTGAGATTCCAGGAGTGGAATACTCCATTTTTCTTCTAGGGGACTCGCCTGGAATGATGGATATGCCACCAAATATGGATGGTGCGGAGTTGCTAGATGTGTGGTCACCCGGGATAGATGCGGAAACATTCCATAACACGGAAGAGGACGTAACTGGGGGAATTGAGCTCAAGGCCCGGAGGGCCGCCGAAATCGCTAGGCACGTGCCCAATGTTTGGTTTATCGACGGGAGAGAGCCAAGCAGAGTTGTTGACCTTGTCGTTGATGGATTATTGCCCATAGGAACGAAGATATTGCCCTAATGGTGGATTTCGATTATATGTTGCCGATTCCTCCGGGAATTATGGCGAGTCATGATGGGGCACTTAGCGGACAAGACAGCTCTCAGGCTGAGATGATGTCTGAAATGTGCATCTTGGTCGATAGTTCGGACAGAAAGGTTGGTTCCGATTCGAAATTAAATTGTCACTATGGGGAGGGGATTCTGCACAGAGCATTCAGTGTGATAATGTTTGATGGGGAAGGAAAAATGCTAGTGCAGCAGAGGTCTCACGACAAAATCACTTTCCCATCTATTTGGGCAAACTCATGTTGTAGTCACCCTCTGGATATACCTGGTGAGAATGGTGATCCTGCCGAGGGAGCTATCAATGCAGCGAAAAGGAAGCTTTCTCAGGAGCTAGGAGTTTCCGAGAGTGATATTTCGAAGATTGAGTTCCGACACGTAGGATCATTCCTTTACGAGTGTAGATGGGATGAAGACTGGATTGAGAGAGAGGTAGATCACGTATTGATAGCTACTACGGACTCAATTGATGTGAATCCTAATCCAAACGAAATATCGGATCACAGGTGGTTGGAGGGAGATGAAATTGAGGGCATGTTTTCTGGCTCAGGAATTTGGGAAGGAGAGGTTGTTGCACCGTGGTTCAGGCTTCTATGGAATAGGTTCCTAGCAGAGCATTATCCAAATTTCAATGATGTTCCCGCCGTTGACGGAGTTGTTAACTTCGGTGAGGTCACAATGGATGGTCGGCCGGTAGACCCCGGACAGAACCTAATGATGGCGATAGGCAGCCACCGTGAGAATGTCGAGAAAGTGATTATGCAAAGTCTCAGTAAAATGAAACAAGAGAGGCTGCACGGGGCCATGAAGCACCTGTTCACCGGGGGTGGCAAGAGGCTGAGGGCCACATTGCCTAGATTGGTAGGCGAAGCTGTAGGTGAGGCGCATGAGGGGCACTACACTCTCGGTGCATCGATCGAGATCATTCATAATTTCACCCTTGTGCATGATGATTTGATGGACGAAGATCCAATCAGACGGGGACTGGAAGCAGTGCATGTAGCTTATGACGATTCTACGGCGATTAATGCGGGGGACGCGATGCTCGCAGTCGCATTTGAGATTCTCGCAGAGTCCCCCCATATAGGACAGGACAAGCTTGGTTTCCTAGTGAGATCCATTGGAGAGATGGTGAGAAATGTTGCTAGCGGTCAGCAGGAGGATATATCGTTCGAAACTAGGGATTCTGTTTCGGAAGATGAATACATCGAGATGATCAAAGGCAAGACGAGCGTGATGTTTGAAACGTGTGCTGGAACGGGAGCTATACTTGCAAGTGCATCGGATGAAGCGGTTGATAACATGAAGAAGTGGGGGCTGAATCTAGGGCTTTGTTTTCAGCTGATGGATGATTTGATTGACATAACTGGAGATACAGAGACTCTTGGAAAGCCAGCCGGTTCGGATATCGTCCAGGGTAAAAAGACCCTGATTGCGATCCATGCCCTAAATTGTGGGCATGAAATGCCAGCATTTTCACAGGCTTATGGATCGGGCGATTGCTCTGACGATTTGCTATCGAAAGCTGTGGCTGAATTGCATGAAAGTGGATCTATAGAGTACGCGAAGAATAGAGCGATGCATCACCACGCCATTGCACATGGATGTCTGGACGAGGTTCCTGACGGATCAGCTCTGAGCGTCCTCAGGGAACTTACTGATTTCCAGCTAGTCAGGATAAACTAATCAATCCTGGTAATGGGATTCTCCTGGAATATCTGGGTTGAGTCCCTTCCTCTCTCTGATCTCAGCCGTGACCTTCTCGAAGAGATTTGGCGGTAGGTGCACGAATCCGGCGTTCTCGGTGTTCCAAATTGCCCTTCCCTGGCTGGCAGCACGGATGTCGTTTGAGAAGCCGAAAGTCTCGGCAACGGGTATTGTTCCTATGACCTTAGTAACTCCATCCTCAACTGGCATGTCCTCGATAATACCCCTCCTCGTTGAAACCTCTCTTGTGACTCCGCCGATTACATCGTTGGGTGAGTCGATCTGGATCTTTTGAATAGGCTCAAAGATTACCGGCCTAGATCTCATGAATGCCCCCTTTACTGCGTTTCTAACTGCGGGTATGGTTTGAGCGGGACCTCTGTGTATGGCGTCTTCGTGAAGCTTGGCGTCAACTAGCCTAACCATCACGCCCATCAAGGGCTCGTCGGCAACGGGGCCTTTCTTGCATACATCATTGAAACCCTCAATAATTAGCTCCCTTGTCTCGTGAAGGTTCTGAATACCCTTTGTGTCATTGACTAGAACGTTTGTCCCGTTGATAGCGTAAATTTTCCTCATCAGATCCTTATCCATGCCAAGCTCGGCAAACTTGTCCCCGACTTCTTTGGCATCCTTAGTTCTGACTGCTCCATCCCTGAATTCACCGGCCCTGAGTTGTTCGACGACGACATCGGGAAGAGGTTCAATCTCAATGTAGAATCGGTTGTGCCGGTTAGGGGACTTGCCTTCAAATGGACTTCCAGTGTTTGTGCTCTGAACGGACTCCCTGTAGACGACAATGGGCTCGCTGACCTTGACCTTGATGCCTTGCTCTTCTTCGAGCCTATATACCGTGATTTCTAGATGTAGTTCACCCATTCCTGCCAACAAAGCCTCACCAGTTTCCTGGTTGGTTGAGACGTCCAATGAGGCGTCTGCCTTTGCTAGGCCCCTGAGGGCATCAATGAACTTGGGGAGGTCCTTCATCGACTTCGGCTCAACTGCAACAGTGACGACTGGTTCTGAAATATGCCTAATTGCCTCGAATGGAGCTGCGTCCTCCTCCCTGGCTATGGTCACTCCTGCAGCTGCACTACGAATTCCTGTGATTGCAGCAATATTACCCGAAGTGACCTCTGATGTAGCGATTCTATCTCCCCCGACCATCATTCCAACCTGCTGAACCCTCTCTGCCTTAGCGGCCCCAATAGCCCAAACTGATTCTCCATGCTTAATCCTGCCAGAGTAAACCCTACCTACGGCAACCTCACCCGCATGAGGGTCCATCCAGATTTTGGTAATCATGAGGGAAAGTGGACCGTCTGGATCGCACTCAATCATTGCCTTACCGACACCTGACTCAAGGTCTCCCTGCCAAATGTTGGGTATTCTGTACTTCTGAGCCACTACGGGAGAGGGGTGCTTCTCTACAGTCATGTCAAGAAGAACTGTGTGAACCGGTGCGAGTTTTGCTAACTCCTTCTGATTGTCATTATGGCAGTATTCGAAAATCTGCGTGAAATTAAGACCGCTCTTTTGCATGTAGGGGATTGACATTCCCCAGTTGTAATACGCGGAGCCGAATGCTACGGTCCCCTTCTGAACGGATACCTGCCACTCTCTACTGAGATCCGAAGGTGCATATGTGGAAATGAGCTTGTTGACCTTGGTAATGATTTTCTCAAATCTAGTCATCATCTCCGGACCATCAATCTGGAGCTCGTTAATCAATCTGTCCACTTTGTTGATGAAAAGAACGGGACGGACCTTCTCCTTCAGAGCCTGTCGAACGACTGTCTCAGTCTGGGGCATTGTGCCCTCTACAGCGCATGCAAGGATTATGCAACCATCAACGGCCCTCATGGCCCTAGTCACGTCCCCACCAAAATCGACGTGTCCTGGAGTATCAATTAGATTGATCAGGTAATCCTGCCCATCTACGCTGTGTACCATTGAGGCACTGGCGGCATTGATTGTGATTCCACGTGCACTTTCCTGCTCGTCGAAGTCCAGTACTCTTGACTTGCCCGCGAGGTCCTCTGACATCATCCCGGCGCCCGCAATTAGGTTGTCAGAAAGCGTCGTCTTACCGTGATCAATGTGAGCAGCGATGGCGATGTTTCTGATGTGCTCTCTATCATGCATTATCTCTGTTGCACGCTTGATGTTGTCTTCCTTACGACCCATCTCTATTCCTCAATAGGTGCGACGACCTGACTTTGGTTCATAAATACAATTGTGAAGGTGGCATAATATGCCTCAGTGGTCTGATTTAGAGCTAACACGGATCATCTGGCGGATGCAGCTACTCTCTCTATTTCCTCTCTCTTACCTATAGAGAATGCGCCAACGTCCCCCTCGGCTGCTTTTGTGATTTCGTTCACGATGCCCTGAGTGAGTGTTCTTTTGCTCCCCGCTGTAGCTGTAGCACAACCTATGGACAGGTTCCTTAGAGCAATGTCTAGTCGTCTGCTGGGCGAAGAGTCGACTGCCTTGGGGGTACTTACCGCTCCCAGCTTTATCCTGGTTATTTCCTCGCATGGTGCAGCCTCTACGATAGCATCTATGAATGATTGAAGAGGATTCTCCCCCGTTCTCTCGTTCATTGAGTCTAGAGCGGCTTCGAACGCCTTGACGCAGTGTTGCTTCTTTCCGGAGAACTTTCCTGTTCTCATCAGGTTGTTGATGAACCTCTCCACTACGGAAAGCTTGGCCTTACCAAACCATGCGTTTGCGTGCCTACCTCCGCTGTGAGGAGTCCCTATGGTTGTCAGGTTGATGTAGGGAGCCAGACCAGGGTCAGAGCACGTTACCTCAGTTGCGTCCCACTTTCCGAAAACCATGGTTCCTATTCCGGCTATGGGAGAGTCCGCATTCTCGGTCATCTTGATACCTACCTAATTGGCTTCTCCTTGCGACCCCTTACCATTTCGTCTAGAGATACGCCATTGACCTTGATTACCTTGAACCTGACACCGGGAAGGTCGCCATATGAACGGCCCTTGCTGCCTCCAATACCTTCTACGAGAACCTCGTCGTGCTCATCTATGAATGAGATGGCGCCATCGCCGGGTGCGAATGCGGTTAGTTGGTTTCCAGTCTTGATGAGGCTGATCTTGACTGCCTTTCTGATTCCAGAATTGGGCTGTTTTGCCTCGAAACCTACCTTCTCGACTACTATTCCCTTAGCCTGAGTGCTCCCTCGGAGCGGGTCATGCTTCAGCACGCCCCCCCTCTGTTGCTTGAATTGTCGGTCTCGGAACTTGCGCTCCTTCCACCTGTACCTCTTCCTATCGGTCTTCATCTTCTGGCCGGAGAACAGTCCTCTACCCAAAGTGACACCTCAGAATGACGCCTCGCCGACCCTCATGGGGTATAAGAGCGTGACGGGGTCACCGTAGGTGAGTAGCGCTCTAGGTGCAATACTCTCACTAACATTGAAGCACGACCTGATGTCGCCCCGGTACATGGCATTCCGCGATATGCTTGAGGGAGTCCATCGCATAGACGATGATGTAAGTGTAAACTACGATATGATGGACACATCCGTTTCAATGGGGAATATCCCCTTGGTATTCAACAACATTTCTGAGTCACCCGGGCATCGTGCTGCGCTAAACGTCCTAGAACGCTCCAGATTATGTGAGATGTTTGATGTGAGCCCGGGGGAGCTTATTGATATCCTAGCTTGGGCTATGGAGAATCCCTCGGAGCCACAAATTGTTGGGTCATCCGAAGCTAAGGTTATGGAATCTGGACAGGATTCAGTTGACTTGGAGAGGATTCCAATACCTTGGCACTTCAGAGAGGATGGGGGGAGATATCAATCGGCCTCCATAATTATCGCCGAATATGGAGGAGTTAGGAATGTGTCCTTCCACAGGCAACTATTACGGGACCCAAGCCATACAGTGGCTAGGCTAGTCCCAAGGCACCTCAGAACCCTCAGCACGATGGCAGCGGAAAAGGAAGAAGATGTCCAAATTGCAGTCGTCAACGGGGCTGATCCAACCGTCCTACTTGCAGCAGCTATGTCCTTCACTGATTACGTTGATGAAATGACCGTTGCTGCTGCATTGCACGAGAAATTACATGGTAGCCCTCTCAGGGTAGTTCAGTTATCCAATGGGGTTATCGTTCCTGCGGATGCTGAATACGCTATGCAAGCAAGGATAACTCCTGAAAGAGACAATGAGGGGCCCTATGTTGACATCACTGGAACTGTCGATGATGTCCGGCAGGAGCATGTTATCGAATACGACGCAGTGCATCACAGGATCGATCCCATCTTCCATGCCATAATCCCAACTGGTGTTGAACACAGAACACTAATGGGAATGCCTAGGGCTCCAACAATAAAAACTGCAGTTTCAGAAGTAGTGAAGTGCACCGATGTCCACATGACAGATGGGGGTTGCGGGTGGTTAGCTTCTGTGATTCAGATCATTCCCGAGAGCGATGAGGACGGCAAGAAGGCCATTCAAGCGGCCTTCGAGGGGCATCCCTCCATGAAACAGGTGATTGTAGTGGACGAGGATATCGACATTGCTGATCCGATGAGGGTGGAGTGGGCCTTAATGACGCGTTGGCAGCCAGATTCTGACACCATTATTCTATCTGACCAGAAAGGTTCTAGTTTGGATCCTAGTAGATCAGAAAATGGAATGACTAGTAAGATAGGAATGGATGCTACACTTGATCCGGATGAGGACAGGAGTCCATACGAGTCGGTTCTGTGAGGTATCCAATGTCTACAGACACAATTGGCGATAAGCTACAGCATCCAAGAAGGAGTCTTGGGAACCGTCACAGAAGTCAGGCGGTAAAGTACCTGAAAATAATTAATGGGACCGAATCAGATTCAACAAATCTCGGCTGGGCTGAGCAGAATGCTCGACAGGCGGTACTGCACGATTTCACCCACCCAGAAAACTGGAGGGTCCTTCTAGAGGTCAAGTCCGTCTCTGGAGACCGGGGAGGCATTAGGGCGGTACTCGATGATATTTTTACGGTACTGGGAAGGGACCCTGAACTTCTCAACCAGCTTGACGATGTAGATATGCTTGAGTCTGGGAGTACTATACTAGAAGGGACATTAGCGGCCGACCCCCTTGACCCGGATGAGTGGTGGCAGACAGTGTCCGGTTCAAATGAGGAGGTCTCTGCCTTCATTAGCAGGGTCAAAACACTAGACCTGAGGGACAGGAGGGCAAATGTTCTATTCTCCAGGAGGATCGAAAGAGTTCGGGATAGCGGTGATGAGGATGGGTACTTATCACTAGCTAGGTTGATTCTAGCCCAGAGGCCCACGAATTTTGAGGCGTGGGCGGAATTGGGCAGGATGCATGAACGTAGAGGGGAATATAGAGATGCTTGGCTTTGCTACGACCAGGCACAAACACAATTCCCTAAGATGGACGTACGTGATCAGTTCAAGGATAGAATGGAGGCCCTCCTTGATGGGGGAGAAAGCGAGCCTTGGATAATTCCCGCGGTAAATGAGAGAATAGATTTCTTGAGGAAGATGGAATCCATGGCCACACCAGTACCCATGGGATCCGAGGAAGACAATCTGGAAGAAGAGGTTGAGAAGGAGCCACTGGAAGAGGTCAGGGATTTAATGGAGGATGGGAAGCTATCAGAAGCATTCTTTGTGGCGAGGCGTCTAGCGGCCGAAGGCCTTCCAGAGGCAATCGAGATAGCTGAAGAAATTAGGAGGGAAATTGGTAATGAGTGAGAAATTTGTAATTTCATGGGTTACATCGAAACATGGCGGAGAATTGAGTCCCTGGTTGATGGTCCTCCATGAAGAAAGGGGCTGGGAGTTTCCGGGTGGCTCTAAAGATGAAGAGGAGGGCTGGGATGTGGCTGCTCTGAGGGAACTCTACGAAGAAACTGGGTTGCTTGGAACCGCCAAGGCCTATGATGAAAACCTAGTGGATGGAGGAGTAGTTGTTTGGATCGAGGTGGAAGACGAACCGGGGCCAGAGCCATGGCTATCTAGCGACCCAAGGATTGCAGAAGTAGGATGGTGTATTGAGGCCCCCAATTCGCTTGCATGGGACGCGTCAGAAGTAGAGGCGATTAGGAATCACGATTGGAGTGCTTCTGTGACGCTTTCATCCTGAATTTCCGAAATCCTTGATTTCATCTCGGATTTCCATTCAGGTTTCCCAACTATCTCCGAAGCATCAACAATTAGTCCCAAGTCCCCCCTGCTTAATCCGGAAAGGTCTGCCATAAGTACAGGCAAGAGATACTCGACGACATCAATAACGTCAGAGGTATTGGCAGGAACCCATGTGTTTCCGGGACCTTCTCGGGGGGCTGCTGATTCGATCCTCTTCTCCATGTTTGGTGAATCTTCTGAGACCTCGTCCAGGGCAATGTCCAGCCATTCTAGCGAGGATACCAATGCTTCAGTTGCCATTCCAGACTCTATGAATCCGCGTCGGGCAGACCAAAGATGCCTCATAGCTGGATCTAGATCGGACATTCCAACCAGGATTCTCCCAATTTCGAGTCTGGATAGGGACCTGATATCTGTCGGATGTCCTGATCTGACGGATATATCTGAATGAACTGCCATGGCCATCATCTGTTCGCCGTTATTTGAATGCCAAATCGCGAGATTTAGCAGAGCAAGTCCATGCAATGCGGATCCCGGGCATATGGCATTGAGTCTGTCAACGCACCATCTTAATTCTCCGCCAACCTCTTCCATTCCTATCGCGCCAATCAGGGCTCTCTCCATCCTAACTCTGGCCTCGATCAGGTGGCTCCTTTCTTCAGGGCTCCTCGATCTAGAGAGAATCTCTTCGGAAAGAAGTGTCGCCTGTTCCATTTCGGATGATGAAATCAAGTTCAGCAATGTTGCGAGGCTCTCATCCAGTGTTTCATTTTCGCTCTCGGAAGGAATGGGACCACCTCACTGTGACTCAAATGATTTGACCAATTCATCGTAATTTTCCCTAAGTTCGGACTCCCTCTCCGAGAGCCTATCCAAATGGGCCTGGAAAGAGTTCATGGAAGTCTCGATATCCGACTTCAGCGAATCCCTGTCACTGACTTCCAGAAGAAGGCTTCCTACGGCCCTATATACCAGCTTTTCTGGATCCTGTGATTCCAGTGACTCCAAGGTCATAGAAAGCTCGCTTATTTGGGAGTTCACAGTTTGGATCTGAGACATCACTGCCTGAAGCTCCTGAGCCACTAATTTCAGTGCCTCACCTGCGTCCTGCCCACCCTGCATGTACTCACCTTGAGTCCCTAATCGCCTTCAATGCTTGCTCGGAGGCGAGTATGCTCCTGAGTAGCGAATTCCACCTCGCTCGGAGATCTGAGATACTCTTGGAGGAGAGTGTGAATTCCATAATATCTCCAGATAGGCTGAACTCAGACTCTGTGACCATTCCAGCGCAAATCGACTCTGCGTCTTGATGAGTGGCACGTAGGGTGATTGACGTCGTGTCACTCTTCCTCTGAGTCGTCATTGCTCTCGGCCTCCGCCATCTTGCGCTCATAATCCAGAGCTGCCTGCTGGGCGATAACCGTCATATCTGTGGCAGTGGCCCCTTCCATAGACCTTCGAATAACCCTGCTGTTAGCTTCGGACGCCCTGGTGAATGGCTCCCAAACACCTCCCGTGAATGTATGGCCACACTTCCTACACTCCCAGATACCTGCAGCCTTCCTCCTAACTTTTGGATACTGGCATGATGGACATGTATACTCCCTGGACTTCTTCCTAAGTGCGGAACCAGCCCTCCTCCTTACGCTAACTCCATACCTTGATCCGAAGCGTGCAGTAAGGCCTGCCTTCTGCGTTCTCTTTGCCATAATCGCACCTAACCATTTACTATTTCTCGGAGTTCTGCGCACCTTGCCTTAGCGTGCTCCATTATCTCTTCGAATTCCTCTGCCGTGAAGATTCCCTTTAGACCCTTCTGGAGGGAATGGACGTGATCATCGTCCCCCAGAGTAATGTGGATTCTCTCATCTCCACCCAGTTCCTCTCGATAAGAGGCGTCGTAAACGAACCTTCCTCCAACCTTGTGATATGAACACATTATCGGCGTCTTGGAAACCTTGAGTGGAGCGTCTTCTCCAATCTCGAATCTCTCAGCAGGGATGGTTGCACTCCTGAGAGCAGCGATACCTGCCAATGCGAATGCATCGAATAGGTTACCGTCATCAGAGATCGCATGTAGATCTAGAATGACCTGCCATGCCTTCTCACCGGGAATGATGCAAAGTTCGTCGACGTCTATGCAACCAGATTCCCTAATTCCTCTGTCAACTACCCTTCCGAGTTCGATTGATTGTGGGCTAGGAGGTCCAGCTTCCCAGTGGCGTCCTGCTATTGGCCTAACTTCGCACGAGCACATAAGGCCTCCTTGGTTGGGCCTATCGGGGTATGGTGTCATGATCTGGAACTTTACTCCAGCCAAGACAATGGTATCGCCCATTGTAACCCTAGCAGAACCCTCTGCACGTGCTAGTACTCCAGTTTCAAGCTTGACCTCTCTGCCGTCCCACTGGCCTCTACCGTCCAATCTCGCGTCATTCAAAGCTAGATCTGCTAGATGGGCCCTTAGGAGCTTTGGAACTAGTGGCACAGACATCAGTTTCCACCTCCCTTCAAGGCCTCGACCATCAACTTGTGAACTTCCATAGCTGCATCCATGTTGTAGTCCCATGCCTGCTTGAACTCATCTGGGGACAGGTCCCCGTCCATCTGCAGGAATACCAGTTCGCCCGTGTTTGGAAGAATTCCCATTGGAAGATCCGCCTCGCCGTAGTTATCCTCCTCCTTGTTCAGGTCACAGACCACGACATCGTTGATCTTGCCACTTGCAACGCTGACCACAAGATCGGTCATAGGTATGCCAGCATCCGCCAGAGCGACTGAGGCAGCGGTCAATCCCACGCATCTGGTTCCAGCCTCGGCAGAAACTATCTCAATTCCGACTCTAATCTTTGAGCGCGGATAAAGCTCCAGGAGGACGACGCTCTCAAGGGCATCTGCGGTTACCTTGCTTATCTCCCTGCTGCGTCGGTTGAATCCTGGCCTTATCCTGTCCGTTGTAGAAAATGGTGCCATATTGTATGCGACATCAAGTACTGCTCTATCCTGCCTCTGGATCTTCCTTGGGTGAGCCTCCATTGGCCCATATACAGCGGCAATGACCTCATTGGTGCCCCATGTCATCCTGCAGGAACCATCGGCTACTGGCACAACGCCCGTTTCGATAGTAATAGGCCGTACGTCGCCGGGCTTCCTACCGTCCATTCTAAGGCCATTCTCATCAATCATCTGTACGTCTCCGTATCCACCCATCAATTAACACCTCCAACTTGTCTCGCCTCATGAGATAATTCCTTCAGTGAATTTCTCACTTTGAAAATTCCATCTAGGTCGCCGTCTATCCACAATCGGCCGTTCTCGGCTACTACTATCCGGCACTCAGACTCGAGTTTCAAGTCTCTGAGGAAATTTCCCCCCTTACCAATTAGTCTCCCTAGGAGGTGTGGGTCGACATCGTCGAGAGCGCCGGACTTAATTTTCCTGAGTCCGAGTCCTTTCATTGTAACAACACTCTGATGGGTCTCTTCAACTTCTTGAACCCTGCAGAGAATAGAGTCTCCTATATCCAGTACCTTCCTGGTGCCTCCAAACTCAACCTTAGCTGGTCCTAGGCTCATTGGAAGTATGGAATTGAAGGGCGCCCCTATGTCAACGAACCAGATATTGTTCGTGCAACCTTCTATATGTCCAATAACCAAATCTCCCGGTCTGGGCATGTATGTAGTGTGAAGTGGCTCCACTGAAACAGTGCTGCCCTTCGTATTCATTCGTCCTTGTTTCGTCGATTTGAGGCGGCCGTCGACAACTAGTACTCCGTG
>CAYFGD010000002.1:0-37570 GCA_964342715.1 uncultured Candidatus Poseidoniales archaeon
GAACTCCCGACCTTCCCATTACCAATGGGATGCTATACCCCTAAGCCACAGTGGCGCGTTCAAAGCGGGGACGGTTCCCTCTTTGGGTGTTACGCCAAGTTTCAGGAGCGATTAACTCAAGACTGGACCGATGCTCGGAAGACTGCTGCCGAGATCGCATAGCCTGGTATTGCGCATGACTGGAAATCATGTGGGTTCATCCCTCCGGAGTTCAAATCTCCGTCTCGGCGCCACTCAACAATAAACGAATGGCGTGGTTGCATTATTGCGCGCCCCTTATCTCATCGAACCTTTGGCAGTGTACATGGAAGACGGGGCGCTAGGGGCTACTGAGGGGAGTGCCATGTCGGATAGAATAGTTCGATTGTCCGAAATAGATAGGCCAACTAGCTTTGGAGAAAAGTACGTGTTTCTTGTAATTGTAGATACCCTGATTCATCAGGCAGTATTCCACATCAAAACATCGAAGAGGATGTGGGGTGTCAATGAGGCTTCCATACTTCTTCTTGCCTCGGCTTCGCTCGTTCTCGGATCCTGGGACCTCGGTATTGGCGAGCTTTCGGGGGGTGGAGACTGGGGAAGATCCGGTATTTTTGGAGAAGATAGTGGATTCCTTCACCTAGACGAATGGACTAGGATGCTAGCTCTACTTTCAATCATGGCATGGGCATCATCAGTAGTCATGATGTGGATCAGATTTCCGATAATGAGGGAGAATTTATTCTTCCTAATTGTGGCAATGTTCGTGGTTCAGATTGGGTACATATTGTCGCATGCTAAGTCTCCTGATTTTCCAATTGGGTCAGAAATTTCGGATTGGGGAGGTGTGATTTTTGCGAACCTCATCCTTCTCTTTGTTTGTTGGTTTGTCGTCCATAGGGCAGTGGCAGAGACTAGAGACGTGCACGTCGAGGAGAGGCATGCGCACCCCGATCCAAGGGTAGTAGAGAGGGCATGGGACGACCATAGATTACATGCATGGAGTTCCAGTCTGGCAATATGGGCCATCCTCATCAATGTTGTTTCATGGTCGGGCTCCCATGCAATAGCGGACAGGCCTCCATTCGACTACGATTATGGAGTCATTGGGCCAACAACGCTGTTCGTTATCTCTGGAGTTGTTTCCTACTTCTTCCTGCTTCACGTACTATGGTATCCCCACTTCATGCTAGGAGGGGGGGACCATCAAATTTGGTCGTCCAGAGCTAGAGAAGTCGCAGGTGAGAGCAAGAGCTCAGTGGCTAGAAGCATACAGGGGAGTTGCCCGGTTTGCGGTGGCGAGACCCCCGTGACAAAGAGGCCCTCTGGGAAGATTGAGGTGCGTTGCTCGAATTCCGGCTGCAGCGGGCAGGGGAAGTCAGGGGATGCTTGTGTTAAGTGCGCGGCAGTTTTGCCTTCCAGAGTCGTCTGCCCATCGTGCAGCTCGAACACCACCGTAGTCAGCCATTTCTCAAAGGCTGAGGCTTGGTGAAAACCAAGAGGTGATTATTCTTCCATAATTGGTGGCATAGTGAGGATGGCAACATGGATCAAGAGAATGGGTTGGTTAGTCAAACCCCATCGGAACAAGCTAGTGAGATTGTTGAGCAAGAGGGTTCTGATGCATTTCGGGATGCTTTGCCTTGGGTAATAGGCGTAGTTTCGGGATTAGTCATTTTTCTCAGCATACTAATTATCGGGCTATGGGCCTGGGCTCAGATTGAGGATGTCCAGCTTGGAGGACCCCCTTCGTCACTCCTTACATGGGAGGATCAATACCGAGAAATGACCGGGCTGGATGAGATTTTGGAATTTGATGGGAGAGGGGTAGATTTGTGCGTTGTGGATACCGGAATCGACGTTAGCCATCCGGACCTAAGGGAGGTGAATTTGGCCTCATGGAATGACTTTGTTTCCGGAATTGAGAATCCATACGATGACGAAGGGCATGGCACTGCGATGGCTGGGATCATCGTGGCAGAGGGTGGTTTGACAGGAGTTTCTCCCGGGGTTTCGCTGATGGTTGCGAAGGCGATAGGTTCGGACGGCTCTGGGACTGACTCAGTTATTGCCGATGCGGTAGATTGGTGTGTTGACGAGGGTGCAGAGGTAATTTCCCTAAGCCTAGGCGGAGACCAAGGGATTGGCTCGGGCCTATTCACCACCGATGCTCTCGAGCAGTCTGTGGAGGACGCCATCCAGGAAGGCGTGTTTGTTGTTGCGGCAGCGGGGAACGATGGTAATGACGATGATGGGGACGTGGAGTCCCCCGGTTCTGTGGAGGACGTGATCTGCGTTGGCGGAATTACTAGGACCGGTGCAATCTGGACAGGTAGTTCCGAGGGCGATAATGACGGGAGGCTTTGGCCGAACCCCATACTTCCGCGACAGGATCCAGACAAGAAGCCAGAATTGGTAGCACCTGGGCATGAGGTCCCAGTACTGATGGCGAGCGGGGTTGGAAATGGTGCTTGGTGGGGATGGTCAAGCGGGACATCCGCAGCTACTGCTTGGGTTTCAGGTTCAATCGCTATACTGCTGCAAGCACACCCAGAGTTGCAGAGGGGGGGCGAGCAGGGAGGAATGGGTGCAATTGAGGAAGTTAAGAGCGTCATCATGGAGAGATCACAAATGAAGGAGGGGCAGAGCGACCATGATTCCCACTACGGATACGGACTACTCGACATAGATTCGTTAATCGATTCTTTCGGAAACACAAGTGGGGATGACGCAATGGGAACCGCCTACATGGCGAACTCCGTGGCAGAAGAGGAGTCGCTTTACAAGGGGGTTCAGGCTGTCCGTCGAACCACGGCAATGGTCCCGCCAGTAAGCTCAACGAATGCAAGTGTGTGACCCTCACTCACTGACTTGATGAAATCAATCCATTCGTTGAATGCGGCGACCTTTCTCTGGGCCTCTGTTGGTTCTTCCCCGGGAGAAGGTTCCCCAACATCTCCAGTTGGGACTTCTGGCTCTGGAACAATCATTATTCCTCCAGGAGCTAGAATCTCGAAGGCGGATTTAGCTGCACCGGGCCTTTCAGAATCAGGAAGATCGATGATTACAAGGTGGAGTCCTGTGGGAATTGAAGATGGCCTTGCTGACTCTGGAAGGGAAGCGGACGCAGCTGACCAAGTCCTTGCCTCAGCCACTAACTCTGACCATTTGTTTCCTACAACCCTGGCCCAACTTTCGGCATCGTACCTCCTAATCAGACGATCGATGATTACTCCGAATCTCGCCCCTTCTTCGACGATAATGAATGAGTCTGGTTTGCTTCCTTCGTCGGGGCTCTCTGCAGATGGGTCGCCGCACCACATGTCGAGGAGCCATGCCGAGAGATGTCCAATACCGCCTCCAACGAGGACGACGTCTCCGACAGGCACTCTGGAAGAGATGTCTCGGATTCTAGCCCTCATTGACCTAGGCATAGTCCTTAGTCCCATCAGCAACATCTGCTCACCTATTGATGAAGCGATAAGTGGTTCTGAGTCCCCCCTATCCTTATCCTCGGAAAGTAGTTTCTCCAGCATCTCCCTTTCGGACATTTGAGGTAGGCCAAAACCACTTGGGCCACCTGCCATGTATTGCGGAAGGGTTGCCACTATTGAAAATAGACTGCTCGGTGGCTTCAAGAGAGGCATGCTGGCCGTGAGTCCATGGAGGATGCTAGCGGGGACGAGTCAGTGGCTGACGTTGCGCAGTGTCCGAGATGTTCGGATCTGACAGAGCATGAAATCCTGAGCAGGACGGCGAAGGGTGCAGGAGAGGACCTCTTGGTTAGGTGTGTTTCTTGCTCCAATGTCCACAGGATTAGCCTTAGGCCCCCGTCTTCAGCTTCTGTAAGGACGACTCTGTCGGATGGCGCGGATAGCTATTCGACTTTAATCGAGTCCGATGCGGATGAGGAGATTACGAAGGGCGATCTTTTCCTTTATGATGGTGCCCACTGGCAAGTTACAAGAATAGAGATTGGAGATAAGATGCCGGTCAATTCTGCGAAGGCGGGAGGGATAGCATCTATGTGGGCAGTTCGAAAGGACGCATGCATAGTCAGGCTAACCCTAACCGAGGGGGAAGTCAGCAAGCCATCGAGCATTGAGTGCGATCCGGAGAGAGTTTTCTCTTGTGGGACCGTAATGGTTGTAGATGGGAAGAAATGGCGGATTAGGGCGATTCATACGGGCGCTGGAAGAACTCTGAGAGGAAAGAGAGTTGCGGCAGAAGTTAGGAGAATGTATCTGCACTCGATATAGGGATCACCTGCGATTTGTCCAAGGCATTAGCAAGGCCTTGACCACATGGCTAGCAACTTCTGGATTCTCCCTCAACCTCCTCATTCCGTACTCGTACCACCTGGTTCCATAGGGGACGTAAACTCTGGTTAGGTGGCCCCTTGATGCAAGGTCCCTCCTTACGTCGCCCCTGACTCCCAGTAAGAACTGGAATTCGTATCCCGGGCCCTTTTTCTCCGATCCCGAGGATTGCTTGTTGAGCATTTCCCTGTCCCTCAATTCGGCTAATGAGTGTTCTATTACCGGGAAGTCATGTGACGCGATAGCTGTATATGCCCCTCTATCCAACATTGAAGTGACAGCCCTATTCGTAGCATCGACAATATCTGAATAGCTTGTATGAGCGATTCCTTCTGGCTCTAGATATATTCCCTTGCAAATTCTGAAGTCGGCTTTGTCCCCTAGTGAAGAGCAAATTGAGTCGATATCCGATTCGGTCCTGTGCAGTCTTCCCTGGAGTACCACCCCAATATTTGTGAGTCCCTTTGAGTGCATGGCCATCATTACATCTATCGTTTCCTGCGTGACTCTGCTATCCTCCATGTCAAGTCTTACGAATGAGTCTAGCTTCTGCGCTTTCCTGGTAATTGACTCTATGTTTGAATAAGCTGAGTCTCTGTCCACAAGTAGTCCAAAAGCAGTCGGTTTGATGGAGATATTAGCATTGATTCCGTGTTCTTCGATAGCGTCCAAGAGTCTGGAGTATTCTTCGAGAAAGTAGTTCGCTTCTACCATGGAACTTATCTCCTCCCCCAATACGTCGACCGTGAAGCAGGCTGCCTCTGCCGATAGCTTCCTCATCGTTTCGATTGCATCGGACATTTCCGATCCTGCCACATATCGCATGGCCACGCGCTTTACGATGAACTTTGGAGCTAATGGCATAGATGCCACGATGAGTCGCCCGAACAGTGCCATCTTACCTCCGAGGTGGCAGGAGAGACTTCACGATTGCTCTTGTCTCAAATCCCTTCCCCTAAGAACCGGAACTCCATTTTGCTCGAGGAAATTGACCAGAAGAGTTCTTTGCCAGCCCCTAAATGACTTTCTATCGAGGTGGGCAAATATATCACCTCCAGGAAACGCGGACCGGGTTGCATCTAGGGCGGCGGAAGTCGATTCCATCCAGCTCCCGCCCGGACTCTCTGGACCTTCTTCGGACCCTTCAAATCTGAGAGAGTAGTTTGCCAGTACATGTCCCAGCCAGAAGTCTCCAGATTCGACCACTGACTTGTGTCGTGGCGCATAATGGCCCCCTCCAAAACCGACCATGACTGAGCCACTGCCATCCCATTCTCCCTGTGGAACGGTCCCATTAAGACCGAGAACATCGCAGATTACGGTCGACCAAACCATTGCTGCATCCTTCCTGTTCCACTCTGCCTCGGTAGAGCCTATCTCGATGTACAAAGATGGGATATCGAGCCTTGGGCCATGATGTGTAGTCTCTAGTGTTAGATCAAAGTCTCCCTCTAGACCGTTTTCTCTTGCTACATCTAGCATTCTCCTGTACAACGAAGAAAACCTCGGAGAGGGAGGGACGACGTGACCGTTGACGCCTCCGGCGACCCCTTTCTCCCCAACAGGGGCAATTCCTGGAAGACCTATGGCGTGAAGAGTAATTGCAGGGGTGTTTGTGGACGAAACGTGCCTAGAGAGAACCAGTACTTCGTCGATAGTTTCGCCTGTCTCTACCATGTGGATCTTGTCAATTCCATCTGCATGAATGTGTAACTCGTCAATCTCTAGAATCGTTACTGGCTTACGTGAATGGCGACGGACTCTTCCGTGATCAAAATCCTCTATTTTTTCCCAATCAGAAGATTCTACTAAGGTCCGAGCGAGATTCATTGAGGCCTCATCTAGAGTGGAGCAGAGGACGAGTGAGGCCATGATTTTGCCAAGGCGAGCAATACTTCAATGCTTTCAGCCACACCTTGAAGCGGGATGATTGGGACGAGATGGCATGCGAGAGCTGGGGTTCAACCCTGTTAGGATCGACAAAGGCGACTCTGTCTCAGTAATCATAGGATCCATGGGGGAGATCATCAGAGTGGACTCAGAAGGCGTGGCCGTCGGGAATTTTTCGGTCCCCTTCCCTTCCCAGCCCACATTTGGGGCTATTTGCTCTGGAAAATGGGTTGGGGCGTGGGCAGATAGGGGCTTCAAGAAGGCATGCATGGGAGCCATCCCCCTCAATAGCGAATTGGGCTTTGGCAGAGGGCGTGATTTTCTCAGAACAAATGAAAGTTCGGCCTCGGAAGTTCTGCCAGACTCTTGTCTTTGGACTAGGGACATAGAAGGCGAACCAATGGGATTGGCTAGTAAGGAAGGGAACATAATATTCGGAGTCCTTAACACTGGGATATACAAGATAAGTGGAGACGCAACTGAAATCTGGAGGTCCCCATACCCTCAATGGCCGGAGCTTCAAGATTTCAGCAACGTTGACTCGATAATTGACATAGTTCATACTCCTGACGGAATTGCAATTTGGTCGGAATCAGGTGGCATCTCACTAATTTCTGACGAGAGCGGGGCTGCCCTGGGTTCGGAGGTGCTGAAATTACCGGAGAGGGTAATCGGAGTTAGGTTTGATGAAACTAATGGGTGGATGATAATGATGAGTGGCCGTTACGCTGCGACGATGAAGGAAATGGGCTCTGAGCCGTCGATAATAAAGTTGCCAGGGCCGATGATGGACTGTGTCGTTACGGAGGATGGCAATTGGAAGTGGACGGGATGGAGGCATGACGGGATTTTGGAGGACGGTACCGCACGAATCCAAGAAAGGGATGATATCGGGGTATCGATTATAGGGGACAGCGTACTAACCAATAGTGGCCGATGGAGCTGTCACGCCTTCACTGAGTAACCACACTTGCCGCAAGACTTCCTGTCGTCGCCATGTTCTGCCAGAAATACCCCTGGGCCACAGTTAGGACAGAACTCGCCCTTCCTGATCATCTTCCCGTCCTCGATGGAGTACTTTGAGTGCTTGGCGTGCTCATTGGGAGAACCCTGCGGCATTATTCATCGCCCCCCTCTTCTTGATCATCGGTTGATTGGGGTTCTTCGGGCTCTGCCGGTTCATCACTTGCCCCATCCTCCCCTCTGAATTTATCGTGCCTTTCTACAATGTAAGAGGGTTCGATGGAGGCGGCCTCTTCAGAGGCATAGATTAACGCTAGGCCAGTGGTCCTAGGCATTCCAAACCTTGTAGAAACATCCTTGACGAAAACCAATTCTGAATTTGCTCCGGGCTCAATTTTTGTTGCTGCAGTTACCATTTCCTCAAGTTTTGGGGTGGAGGATTTTGGATGATCCCAGACAAACCTAATCTCTACCCTGTTTAGCAATGGATTGTCCTTCCTTTCGATGACTTGCATAATTACACCTACCTGATGTTAACCTTCAACGCATAATTTCCTGGTCGAGTGATGTTTAGCCTCTTTGCCACCTCGGACCTTTCCGGGTTGAGAATTACGACAAACCCCTGCCAATCAGTCGTGACAGGTGAGTTCGGACAGTAAGGGCACTGACCCTCTCCATCCGGGAGTATTGCATTGCAATCCCCACAAGCGAAAGGCTGCTTGGCCATATTAGTCAGTCTCCTTTAGCCAATCTGCAGCACCCAATCCGTCCATCTTACAGTTAAGACCGATCTTACTGGCCCTAGGATCATTCTGATTAATTGCCTTGGAGACAACTCTAGACCGTACGTGAGAGCCTTCTTCGATATGCTTCCCGGTCTGAGACCCTTCGATCCTCCTAACTCCCATGTTTACCTGGATAGGCTCATCTAGAATCTGTGATTTATGAAGTAGTGCTTCAACTGGGCCTATCCTTACGAAAGCACCATACTCAGAAACATCGGAGACATAGCCATCTACGACCTCATTGTTTTCCATATTGAAAAGTAGTGCCTTGAATCTCACGGCCTGATAGATAGCCCCGTCCCCGTGGATTATCCTGCCCCTTCCCACTGGTTTATGGTCAAAGGTAAGGACTGTATAATTCTCGTCGGAGTCGAATCTGCCTTCGAATGCGTCATTTGCCAGACTGTCTATGTGGTCCTCTAAGCTGTGACCCTCCCTGATGTACTCGGCTGGGATGCGAATAGTGTCCTCTCGCTCAATTATGCTGTACATTTTTTCCGCCTCAGTGACGGACTGCTCCGGGCAGCCAGGACGGGGGGTTTCCCTCCCGTCCGTCATCGGCTAAGCCTCTGGAGGAGAAGTCCGTGCGACCCGGCGACCTGCCACCCCTGTATAAGCACAACGGACGGGAAGAAGTTACTGGCTGACCTCAATATACGCTCAGACCGTAGGTCTGAGTGAGAATATGGGGCGAACGTTCAAGTGGGTTACGAAAACCAAAATTGACTCTGATGACAGTTGAAGGCGCGCAAAAACTCATTCCCGTTAAAGTCGGGGCGGCTTTTGCAGTATCGATTATGCTAGCCATGTCACTATCGCCGCTTGTACTCACAGAAGGGACTCCGAAGATCCTGGAAGATTACCACGATGAAAGGAAGAGCTCGGGAGTTGCACCTTGGTCTGACGGAGGACAGGCCTGGCCACAACCGGGCAGGACTCCGGACAGAATTTCCACTCCGCCCGGTCATGTACATTCTTCGGATTCGGGAGACGGGCTACTTTCAATAGTCGATCCAGTGATTAACTGGGATTTTGGTTCCGATCCCATAGGCACCGAGTCTCTGGGCACTCCAATTGCTGATTTCTCCACTTCTCTGACCACTGACCCTTCCTCTGAGGAGAGGTGCGGAGGGGATTCGCTTTACACGATACTTGTGCAGACCGACGCTGCATCTGGCGAGAGTTACCTGAGGATAATTGAAGGAGAGGACTCGGATCTAGCCTGGGAGGTCAGTCTGGGAACTACAGAGAAAGTCAAGGCCTCACCACTGGTTGTTGATTTGGATGACGATGCAAAGCCCGAGGTGATAGCCGTATATGACCAGGGAGGAGCTCTGAAGGTTGATGCTTGGTCGCCTAGATTATTCTGCTCGGTAACGGGATGGGATCCAGGAGTTGGTAGTTCGCAACAGCCTGTCTGGACATGGGAGGACGATGACTTGATGGTGAGCAGTGATGTTGGGGCTTATGTCAGTGGGTGGCTGGGTGGGCACAAGCCAACTGCTCAGCCACTTCTTGCCGACTTGGACCTCGATGGCGATGCAGAGTTGGTGGTTGCTGCTGTGAACGAAAACAGTGGTGATCCTGTAATTGTTGCAATGAGTTTGCCTTCGAGCGGATCGCCTGCCACACTGTGGGAGAAGACACTGGACAAGGGCAGCCATCCCTCCGACCCCGCATTTGCAAGAACGGATGAGAATACCGGATATGTTGTTCTCACAACTACCGAATACAGCAACGGTGGAATGTGGGTTTGGAGGCTTGACTCGTTGACAGGAGATTCTGGATGGGACGGATTGAGTTTGAATAACATAGACGGAGACTCTGATGCACCCCACATCAGACTCCCTGGCCCAGTTGTAGCCAATCTTGATAGTGATGAGACTCCTGAAATTGTTGTAACCATACCTACTGATGCGGACGGTTCTGGTGCCGTTGATGGTGCAGAGTTCAGAGGGCTAGAAATCAGCACTGGCTCCGAGATATGGTCATTTGAAGCGGATAACGGGTACGCTGATGCTCCACCAATTGTTATTGATACGGATGAAGATGGGACTATTGATAGGGTCTGTTGGGTAACATGGTGGCAAACAGCAACAGCAAGGCACGGAGTCACGGGTTGCCATGATGTTGATGGCTCTAATCCGGAAGAGGCGTGGCACCGGGATCTCGAGCAGAGCAGCGGGGCTCCGAATGACGAGATTGCGGTCTCACCACCAGTTTGGATGGACATAGATGGAAGCGGGGAGCCCGAGCTTCTTGTCGCCTACGGGAGATCTCTCTGGGCATTCGATGGAGCGGAGGGGACAGGTTCTGCTATCAACACCGAATGGACCAATGAGCTGGAATTGAATCACCGAACTTGGTCTTCGCCTGCATTGGCTGACATCGACGGTGACGAAACCCTGGACATCGTCATCGGTAGCACCGTTGTATCTCTTGAGAGGTCGGACGTTAGACCCCTTCTCGATGGAGGAGGAATAGAGTTGGATCCAACCGCCCCTAGTCCGGGGGAGGATGTGACAGTGTCTGCATTTATCGAGAACTCAGGAACTGGGGCCATAGACACAGAATTTGATGCGGTACTCTATGCCGATGGAATTGAAATTGGGAGGAGGACATTTACCTCACTGGATCCTGTTGAGCCGACTGGATCGGGCTCCTTTGAAACATTCAGTGTGGAATGGTCGGGGCCCCTCGGAGACCATGAGTTCATACTGGAGCTAGACAGTTTCGGGAACCTGACCCAGACTAGAACGGACAATGACATTGCCAGCAAGATTGTGTCAATTGTTCCCACTTACAATGCTTCTTTCGAGATTCCCACTGAGCCCACTAGAGTCACTCCTGGCAGTAGCACTACCGCTACCCCGACAGTAAGATCGACAGGGAGGCTAGCTGGGACATGGTCCCTCAGCATAGATGATTCACAGCTACCTGATGGATGGACATGGTCTGACTCAACCCCCGGGGGAATTAGCAATATTGAGATTGGGGTGGATGAAACGTGGTCCCCAGACCTTACTATAGACGCACCTTCGGATGCACTGGGTTCAGACTCAGGATACCTATCACTCACCCTAACTCTTGATGAGGACTCGAACGTTTCTGTATCCGCGAACCTCCCAATAGAGGCGAATAGAACTAGGGGACTCTCCCTAAGGGGTCCCGATGGAACCGCCCAGAGCAGTGGATACGGACTGTCTGGTCAAGCAGCGGAAGCGTGGTTCATGGCTGAAAATCTAGGAAATGCAGAGGAAGACCAGATTCTCCTATCCTGGGACAGCACATCGTGGGGCAACGACCTACGTCTATACGACATGGAAGGCGCCGAAAGATCAGCGTTAATTTTGGGCCCTGGAGAGGAGTTGGCGCTCGTTGCAACCCTATCCGTTCCTTCCAACGCGCCCGTGGGAGATTCAGTTGGCACGCCTCTAACAATGTGCGTTGGCACAGGCACGGACGAGGAGACGTGCCAGACCATTCAATTGACATTCCATTCTTCGAACGTTGTTTCCGGTAATCACATCAGAAGCGTTCCTGCGAATGGGCTCGGATGGTCAATAATTTCCGAAATGCCGGATGATGTTGGGACAATCACATGGTCCCTTTCCGAAATGGGGATGGCGCTGCCGGGATGGTCTTGGATGGGGACTGGTGACATTTCAGTTTCGGGAGATTCGATAACGATTTCCGGCTCCCCTGGCGGGGCCTCGTCCGGATCGATAATCGCTAACCTCCCCGAGGATGCTTCTCCTGCATTCCACTATTTCACAGGAACTAGTCAAGAGTCTTCCGAACACCACCTAATCATAACATTGGAAGTATTGCAGATTTTCAGATCAAACGTGACTGTTATTTCTCCCCAAGATCAGCCATTTGTGGTTGATGTAGAGGAGGAGTCTCTTGTCGTACTCAGACTTGAGAATCCAGGAAACGGCGATGACATTTACTCGCTTGACTATTCAGTGGTCCTAGACTCCAATATTCCCAGTGACCCAGGAGTAGTTGTGGAGTTTTCAATAGGGCAGGTCGTACTTACATCGGGGAGTCTCACCACCGTCCCAGTTACGGTAACCCTCCCTGAAAGCACGCCCGCTGGAGTGCCCCTGTGGATTGAGTTTACTGCAACTTCACTAGGCGACACCGGAGTGTCATCGTCTGACGCCGTTGCCCTTGAGGCTAGGCAGGACCACAGATGGGAAATCGTCGCTAGTGTAGACTCTGTTTCAGTGGCCAATGGGAGTGTTTTCGTCATTAATCCTGGAGCCTCGCTCTCCCTTGACTTCGATGCGAAAAATGTAGGAAATCTGGAAGATGAGATATATCTCGACGTGGTGACCTCGATCGACCTCGTAGATGGGGACTCGTCAACTGATTGGAGCTCCAATGGGGACTCAGCGGAAAACGTCGCAGTCAACCAGACGGTTTCGATGAGCATAGTTTCAACCATAGATGCGGAGTCATGGAGTGGATCATCTATGAATGTCATAGTATCCGCATCCTCCCAAGGGGAAGAGGTAGCTACTTTCTCATTCACTATTGAGGCGGGTCACGTCCCGTCATGGAATGCGATTGCTGATCAAGCGAATCTAGAGATTGACCCATTTGGCTCACAAGTAGAGCTTACGGTCGTGCAGACCGGAAACTCCCCAACTAGGGCATATGCATCCATGTTCATCACGGGAGAGTCGGGTTGGTCCGTAGACGAGCCGGGTGAGCTCCCTGTCCTTTCGCCGGGGGAAACCGCGCCACTTATCCTGAACATAACGCCCCCGGAAAACGCAGTCCATGGGAGGGCGGTGGAACTTCACCTTCGACTGAGGGAAGGGGATGCTAGTGTGGTCTCCGAGATAGTTTTCCCACTCAGGGTAGCAGTCACACACGATTTCACCCTATCAGGCGAGGGAGGGTGGCTGGTGAGTGATTTGGGAGGCCATCCATTGGCCATGCTCGAGAATCTTGGTAACGCTCCTAGCACCATCTCATTGCAAGTACTGAGTCTGCCACTTGGTTGGTCCGTTTCAGGTAGGACCGAGGTTGTTCTGGGAGTGGGAGAAATTACCGGCGTACCTCTAGAACTGATGCCCAGTGAAGACTGGGATGGAAGTGTAAAGACCATACGAATATTGGCAGAGGATATAGCAGGGAACCAAAGGGAAATCAATCTGGATACCGAGGAGGGGGATTTTTCATGGGCTAATTCCCCTGTAATAGTCTCCACCAGTGGCGATAGGGCACTTTTAGAGATTCACGGAACTACCGCAGGGTCCAGCGTTATAGATTCAGTTTCAGGCTCATTGAGTTGGAGTACACTAGGTGGTTGGGCATGGCCCGCTACATCCAGTGGAAGTGGCACGATATCAGTTTCATCTGGTTCGTACCAAGGAGAGTTGGCGTACAAGTCAATAGTAGTGGAGCCGGCCACCAGGGGTGCCAGTTGCACAGTTTATGGGAGCATTGGAGAAGTTACAGCAAGTTGCACGATTGGAAATGGTACCGACGCCTTTGACTACGCAATAATTCTAATTGATGACCTAGGAGACATGATGGTTTCCCAGGCCGGAACTGTAGGAAGAAACTCGACTGCAATGGTCAACCTGACCTCTGATGAATGGGATCCGCTTCCTGGCAATAGGGATATTACGATCAGATTGCTGGACTCTAGGGGGATCCTAGTGACTTCCCACACTCAGACATTCGAAGTGCGCCGAACAGATTGGAATGTTGGTTTGGTTGAGTTGGAACTGGATGGGCAGGGGGCTGGCCAGAAAATTGAAATTTCGACGAGGAGGGAGAACTACGAATTGCTCCCACCCGGGACGCAGTGTAGTATCTTCATCGAAGCTGGAGAAGATTACAACTCCGTCCACATGGTGGATATGACTTCTGCAAATGCTCTAGCGCCTAAGCCATCGATAGATAGGCCGGACGTTGAGGATGGAACCGAGATGGTCGCAACGATAAGATGCGATTTCCCATGGGACCAAGATTCCGATCCTTCAGATAACGAAGCCAGAGTGATTCTTTCCGGGGGCGAAGAATTAGAAAGCGGGATTAGTGATTCAAGCACCGCCGTTGCCGCGGCTGCAATGGTTATTGGTGCTTCGATTGCACTTTCTTGGATGGTAAGCAATTACAGGGAAGGCAGAGAGATGATGGAGAAGACTAGGTTGGCGGTGGAGAAGAAGGCCCTTGAGAAGAGGGCAGCACTAAAAGAGAAGGATATCGCCAAAGAGAATGAGGTATTGCCTGAATCCACCGAGAAGGATAACGATGAGGGGGTTCCAGAAGGACCTTCCAGACAGCCTTCTTCAGAAATTCAGGATGATTCATTCGAAAGCCGACTAAACAGACTCATGGGCGAAAGGTAATTCGGGGTTACTCAATGTCTAGAGCTCCTCCGACTTCCGCATTCTACACCTTCGATCCCATAGCTGTGGATTTGATTGAACTGGTACCTCCAATTCAAGCATCCATGGGTGGCGATCACTTGGAGTTGATTTCCATGTGCCCTCTATCAACAGACATCCAGAGCCTCCGCCAGGGAGAAGAGGCTCCCTTTGACCCTGCGACATTGCTATACCTGGCTAGCGGAGACTGGGGGCCAGAGGGAGGCATGGCTGAGCCTCTTGACTCAATGGCAACCAGGGAGAAGCTCGGTAGGTTTCCCTGTGACGATGGCAATGTAATTTCTTACTTGATGTCTTTCACTAGGCAGAGGGGGGACATGGCTTCATTGCACGAACTACTTGCTAAGCTCGGTGACGGACTATCGGAGGAGAATCTCGGAGAGCCGGGATTCCGAGATGGTTTCGGGGGAATGTCACTTCTCGGTTGGATTAACGCACTGGAAGTTAGCGAGCTAAGGTCTTCGATACGTTCTGACAGATGGACTACATTGGGCGATGAGCCGCTTGATGGGGGAGTCGACTTTGGATTCAGACACCTCCTGTCAATACTTAGGTCGGCAGAAAAAAGGGGTTGCGGCATACTTATGAGAAAGCATTCATGATCAGAATTTTTTCCCAGTAAGCCTCTCGTACATCTCGGAGTACAGATTTGCAGTCCTGGAGATGATTTCTTCGGGCAGGGGAGGTATTGGTGGCTCTGGCGAACCTGACGCCCTGGCCTCGTAGAGTTCGCTGTGGTGTCCGGTACCGAGGTAGTGCTCTCGAACGAATTCCTTAGACAATGACACAATCTCTCCGCCCTCATATGTTTCGGCATCCCACCAACGATCCTCATCCAAGGTGCCAAAGGAGTCGACTAGAACTGGCTTCCTTCCAACCCCTAGTGCAAACTCCTTCTTGCCATCGACATGAATTAGGCCTCTAGCGGAGGCCTCTCTCTCAATAATCGCATCTATGGCAAGAACACACTCAAGTATTGAGTCGAACTCATCTTCAGTGAGATTTGAGATCTCAAGTGCTTCCTCTCTGTCGAGGAGCCTATCGAACTTCTCGAACTTAGTTGATACCTCTAAGTAAGGTCTAGGGAGCTTGACTCCCATTTTAAGAGAAAGCCCGGGTTCAAAACCGAACTCCTCTGAACCAACCTCTCCTCTTTCGTACCTCCTCCATCCGGACCCTGCAAGGTAATGCCTGCAAATCACCTCCAATGGGACGAATACATTCTCCATGTCCCTCGGAATGGCGCCCGGTTCTTTGATTACCTCGAATTTCTTTGCTAGGCACCGATCGGGGGCGTTCATCTCAATCAGGTGAGTTTCACATATCCCCTCTTCTTCGACAAGACCGAACCAATGGCATGTAGTTCTATTGAGGCTCTCCCCCTTCCTTGGAACCAGGCTTGGGATGATTTGATCGAATACGCTAATCTGATCGGTGTACCTAAACTCGATAACCCCGGATTCATCGGTACTCCAAACCTGCTTCACCTTTCCCTGATACATCATCTCCGCCATGTCACGTTTCGGAGGGAGCACGACGATGAACATTACTGACGTGAGTTCAGTCCTTTCTAGCCGCTTCCCTCAATATGAACACTGATAGAATGAAAATAGCTACTATTCTCAAATCAAAATCGGATTCATCCACGCCGGGTATACCCAAGTCAAATAGTTCGGATGCTGAATCAATATCGGGAGACTCGGTGGATGAAAGTATCACGTTCCCTCCAACATGATATGGAGAAGAAGACATGAAGTCACCGGGGACCTGATCTGCTGTAACCGAGGCCATTGCGATATCACATAAATCGGATTCGGTCAAGTCGCTGAGGACATTTTCGAAGACTCCGCTATCATGACTGTAAAGGGTGAGTTCTACACCATAGTGGCTAGCTATACTATTGGCAATCATCTCCGCCATGTCAACCTCAAATCCAACCAATTCCCCATTGTCACCAAGCCTAGTCATAGAGGTGTCTTGGTTCAGCATACAAACGCCCAAGTCTGCATCCTCGAACAATATCCTGTGGAGTGTGCCTCCTTCAGTTGGAGTAGGCCATGAATCCTCGTAGGATTCAAAATCCGAGAAGTCCAATTGGGGCCTGTCCGAAAACCAAAGTTGGTGTGTGGAAATGGCCGTTCCTCTCTGGTGGATGTCTGCCAATGCTGAGTTAACTGCATACCTTAGTTCTTCATTACCCGATTCCTGAGAGTTGTCGGACCTCATCATGGCGATGAAATATTCGGAAATATCAAACATCTCATCTACGGTAATTGTGGACCATTGAGCTATCATCTCGGAGTCTGTCAAAATTTTATGAGGGCCGATGACGAAGTCGACCTCCCCGTCCCTCAGGGATCTAAGTGCGAATTGTACATCCTCAAACTCTACTTCTTGTAAATCGGGATTATGGGCAACTAAATGGGAGGAGTCTTCTCCTGAAATGGTGCCAATGGAGTAGGTTGCTTCTGCCACTACAGGTAGCCATGAACAAGAGAGCAATATCGGGACAATTATGATGGCGGCAGTCCCTCTCATGAAGTAATCAGGAGGGGTTTTGACTTAGAATTGGCGGTCCGCCTAGACTATATCCAAGGAAGAATGCCAAGCAATGGGGCTCACCATGTTGGAAGAGGATTCTCGGCTCTCCGAAGCATCGAGAAGCAGGGGCACTGTCCACATTATTCCCATTTCCATAGTAATCCTGCTATTGATTTCGGTTAATCCGAGCCAGGCTTCTGATTTCGAGAGCAGTTGGGAAGTTGTGGAAAGCGGGACCTCTGAGGATCTTCTTACTGCCACTGAGAATGGAGGTGTGATTTGGGCATTCGGTACAGGAGGGGTGATGGTACAAAGTGCTGACAATGGAATCACATGGGCCACCTTCGATTCACCCACTACAAGTGACATCCTAAACTCAGACTCGGGTTTTGGATCCTTGCTAGTGTCGGGGGAAAGCGGATTGATGCTGCTGATGAAGAGCGGCGATGAAAGTTGGACCGACATCTCCCTCCCAGCGGGCGCTAATGTGAACGGCATCTCGTTGACAAGTAGTGAAACCGCCGTGGCCGTGGGACCTCATGGCACTATTTGGAGCCTTGATGAAGGGGTTTGGACCGAAACTAACCTATCCATAGATAGCGATCTTCTGGAAGTTTCGTTCCTAGATGATAGTCTAGGAATTGTAGTCGGTTCCGATGGGACCATCCTATTTTCCGATGACGGAGGAGAGAGTTGGGAATATCGCGAGGCTCCTGAGGGAGCCGGGGACTCCGAAATTGTCTCGGTAGAGTTCTACAGTCCCACTAGAATATACGCCATTACGGATGATGGTAGAATTCTAATCTCAATGAGTAATGTGGTAACAGGGACAGATGTAGGATACATTTGGACGCTCGTAGATTTTGAGAGGCATTATCCCGCTGGATCGAACGAATATGTGCTTGGCCCAAGCAGCCTTGATGTCGAGCTGACTTCGATCGAAGTAGTTACGACTTCGAAGTTTCTGATGACTGGAGAAGGCGGCTATATCTCAATGAGCATTAATGGAGGGACGATTGTTTCGCAACAGATTAACCCTCTTGGCAATAATAGTGATTTCAACGACGTTGTGATGCTGACCGGATTCATTGGAGTGGCAGTTGGCGACGGCGGGGAGATTCTGTGGACCGAGAACGCGGGTGCCGATGACCAATTAGGATTCGTCGTACCCGAGTATGGGAACTTCGGAGTCTTTGTTGACGAGACTAAGGATATGTTCCTGTCAGGATTTTTAGCGACGCTGAAAATTGTCGCATTCGGCATCATTCTAGGGTTCCTTCTAGGGGTTACCCTTGCAATGTGCAAAACATCCCCGACATCACTCAGATACGTTGTGGAGCGTTACGAAACGAAGTATGTTAGGGTCGTAGGGGCTCCGATCCTAGCAGGGGGGATATACCTAATTTACACGGCAATTCCGGGTGCCAGCGACCTGGGCTTGAATGGGATAGAGTACATCTTCCTTCCAGTTGGCGCGCCTATTTCTTTTGCCAAAATATTGCTGGGAATTGCAATGTTTTTCCTAGGAGCGCTTTTCCTGAGCAATGATGGGAATTTCTCTAAAGTTCGAGTTGGACCTTTTACTCTGAATCCATGGAGAGTTAGGCCACTGAACGCAATAGCGACTGTTTACACGGACTTCTTCCGAAATACTCCGTTAATTGTTCAGTTCCTATTCATCCATTTCGGACTTCGTCTAGGGGCCCTGATTCAGGATCCGGGGTTGGAAATTTTCAGCTTCGAAAATCTAGAAAATAACCATAACTTTCTGACTGACATTATTGCCGCATATGATCATTCTGAAGATAATTATGGAACACTAATTGGCGGAGTACTGTATGACTCTGCATTCATCAGTGCTATATGCGCATTAGGATTCAATTCTGGTGCATACCAATGTGAAACCATCAGAGGGGCCATTCAGGCAATACCTTCGGCTCAGATGGAAGCGGGAAGGAGCATCGGGCTAACATACCTGCAAACGATGAGGCGCGTCATCATGCCCCAAGCGATTCGTATCTGCATCCCCCCGATGGGTAACGAGATGGTGAATCTAGTACTCAATTCGTCCCTTGCCATGATAATTGGGTATGCTGAGCTTACTAGGCAGGGCAAGTTAATTGTCGCGAGTACATTCCAGTACGCATATGCATGGGGAATGGTCCTGATATCTTATTTCGTAGTTACTTGGACTCTTGCCCTAATACTAAGGTGGCTAGAGGAAAAAACTAGAATTCCTGGTTTGGGGATCACTGGAGGTGACTAAATGCCAGAAAAGGTACTCAATGTGGAAGATTTACACATGATATACGCAGGTGGCGTGCATGCTGTCAGGGGGATTTCATTTGAAGTCAAACAGGGCGAGTCTGTAGCGATAATTGGCTCCTCCGGGAGTGGTAAATCAACTGTCCTGAGATGCATAAACCGTCTCATTGAACCAACCGACGGGAAGATTTTCTTGAATGGGGAGCAGGTAAACACGCCGCACACAGATGTAAACGACTTGCGGTCCAGAATAGGCATGGTTTTCCAGTCATTCGAGTTATTTGCGCATCTCAGAGTCCTTGACAACATAACACTGGGACTGAGGCATGTCAAAGGGATGAGCAAGAGTGACGCGGAAGATGAGGCGATTTCAGTTCTGGAGAGAGTCGACATGCTTGATCGGATTGATGCGTACCCGGGAAATCTTTCCGGCGGACAGAAACAGAGAGTTGCCATTGCTAGGGCTCTGGCCATGAAGCCGGAGGTTCTGCTCTTCGATGAACCTACCAGCGCCCTTGATCCCGAACTAATTGGGTCAGTATTGGAAACAATCCGTGGTCTCGCTGACGAAGGAATGACGATGGTAGTGGTGACACATGAGATTGGTTTTGCGAGAGACGTTGCTGATCGGATCATCTACATGGATCAGGGAGCTGTGGCCGAAGAGGGGGCTTCCTCGATTATTAACAACCCTCAAACTGAGAGGCTCAAGAAGTTCCTCTCATCCCTGCATGAGGACGAGATAGTAGAGTAAAATGATGGACAACCGTCCTAGATCATGCCTTGTGCCGTCATTGCTTCGGCGACTTTGAGGAATCCGGCGATATTTGCTCCGGCCACGTAGTTTCCGGGCATCCCAAATCTCTCCGCAGTTTCGGAAGCGGTCTTGTGAATCTCTACCATTATTGACTCGAGCCGCTGATCGACTTCCTCCCTAGTCCAAGAGAGTCTTAGGCTATTCTGACTCATCTCCAGGCCAGAGGTAGCGACTCCTCCTGCGTTGCTTGCCTTTCCTGGGGCGAAGAGTATCCCGTTTTCCAAGAATATCTCAACTGCCTCTGGGGTGCATGGCATATTTGCTCCCTCGGCGACCGCAATTACACCATTCTTGACTAACATTTTTGCTTCCTCGCCATTAATTTCGTTCTGTGTAGCACAGGGGAGTGCTACATCCACATCATTATCCCAAAGTCCGTTCAAGAAAGGTTCTGGCTCGGACTTGGAGTATGTGACTCCTTCGAAGTTATCCGCATACTCACTAATCCTTCCCCTCCTGTTGTTCTTTAGATCCATTATCCAAGCCAGCTTTTCTCTATCTATTCCAGCAGGGTCATGGATCCATCCTCCTGAATCCGACATGGTAACTGGAACCCCTCCAAGGTCGAGGACCTTCTCACATGCAAACTGTGCGACGTTTCCTGAGCCACTAATTGCGACTTTGGCGCCCTCAAATGACTTGTCCTTTGTCGCCAGCATCTCACGAGCGAAGTACACAAGGCCATACCCAGTAGCTTCGGGGCGTATCAATGAGCCTCCGTATGACCTTCCCTTTCCTGTCAAGACCCCCGTGAACTCATTTGCTAGCTTCTTATACATTCCAAAGAGGTAGCCTACCTCTCTGCCACCTACTCCGATGTCGCCAGCGGGAACATCCAGATCAGCACCGATATGCCTCCACAATTCCATCATGAAGGACTGGCAGAATCTCATTACCTCTGCATCGGACTTGCCCTTGGGGTCGAAGTCTGAGCCTCCCTTTCCGCCCCCCATAGGAAGACCAGTGAGGCTGTTCTTGAACACCTGCTCAAATGCCAGGAACTTCAGAATTGACTGATTAACGGAGGGATGGAACCTTAGACCACCCTTGTATGGTCCAATTGCACTATTCATTTGGATTCTGAAACCACGATTGACTTGCAGAGCACCACTGTCGTCGTACCATGGAACTCTGAACTGGATAATCCTCTCGGCCTCCACCATTGACTCAACCACGGGAATGAACTCCGGGTGTTCCTGAATTACTGGTGAAAGACTGTCAAGTACCTCCTCAACTGCCTGATGGAACTCAGGCTGGTTCGGATCCCTTGCGATTACGCTGTCGTAGATTGTTTTCATTTGGCTGTCCATAGCACTCACCGGTTGATTGAACGATTCCTTCTGCAGGTACCGGGCGCTTTGGCGACCCGAATCGCCCTTTTGAATGGTATCCCCTTGAGGTGTGCGATGAAGCCTCTATTCTGAGTCTATGAATTAAGAGAAAATCATTCTTTCGGCGATTTCTGAGACCTTTTTCTCATAACCGGGAAGGGTCATAATGTATACAGCGGCCTGGCTGACCTGACGCACTTTTAGGGCATCGGCTATCGGAGTGTGCTCCTTGAACCACCGGGTCTTTCCGTCGTCACCAATTATTCTGATGTCGACTTGAGCCATCCTCGGCTCGGCGAGAAGCAGCTTGATGTTGGGGACGTCGACAGCGACATACCCAGGCTGGAGTCCTGCCCTCTGTGCCATCTCATCTTCAAAGGATCTCCGTTTCTCGGCATCGGATGCGAGTCCTGCCAGGAGTTCCACCTGGTCATCTGTCAATTCCTGTCTCCTTCTGCTAGAGCACACCTTCAGGAGTTGCCTGTACTTCAGCCTCCTAATCATATCCCTTGCATAGTCTCCGGCCCCATATAGCGCCTGCCAAATCTCTGCATCTACGCGTCTCTGGAGGTCAACAGAGTCGGGAAGCTGGTCAGCACTCCGTTCTACGGCTCTTGAAAGCATGATCTCGGTAACCCTAGTGACCCTGTGAAAATACACGGCGCTATACATTAGGCCTCTAGCCATCAACATCCCCTCTAGTGCAGGGAGGCCCCCCTCCTCAACGGCAATGTCGCCCCCGTGCCTCTCGAGACACATGATTAGCCTTCGATAGTCAATGACCCCGTGATTCACCCCAGTAAAATGGGAATCCCTGAGGAGGTAGTCAATCTGATCACAATCGACTGGGCCATGAACTATGTGGGCCAGTGTGTTATCCTGCTCAACAAAGTTCGAACGGCCTTCTGACCAGTCCATCAAATTCCTCTCTGAGCCCCTGGCATCTGGTCCCCTGATTAGGCCGGCAACCTCAGTGGGGTCTATCCCATGGCCCTCGAGAATGTCCGGAATTGATTTCCTATTGTTGATTGAGTTGACTTCCCCCTCTCTGAGCACATCATATTCGCCAGTGATGATTCCCTCGGTTATGGACATGTGATCCATGCCGCCTCTCTCGTGAAGAATGTGCTCAAGTGTGTGGGAATAGGGGCCGTGACCTACGTCGTGCAGCATTGCAGCTACTTGCACTACATCCTTCTCGGAGTCATCGAGAGACATTGAGTCAGCCATCATTCCAGCAACATGGGAAACACCGAGAGAGTGTTCGAAACGAGTGTGGTGGGCACCTGGGAAAACCAGATGCGCGAGCCCTAGCTGCTTGATATGACTGAGCTTGTTCATCTCGGGAGTCTTCAGCAGGTCTTTCCTGACGCCGTCGATCCTGAACTGGCCATGGATTGCATCATTGATGGTCTTCATACCGTTCCCTGCGAGCCTCCGAGAGTATGCTTCCCCTTGAATGGCACTCTATCATGAATTTCAGAAATATTGTACAATGGAAGGGTAGGTCATGCTCATTGTATTTCATATGCATTTCAATTGAGATACAATTAAGACCCCCTGCCTCTCTGTGCGGCTCGGAGGAAGCAAGTTGGCCGGCCACAGCCCAATGGTCTCGCTCAGGATTCCGGAGGATCACCTCCTGGAATTGGACAGGCTAGTAGGCCTTGACGGGATGAGGAACAGATCTGATGTAATCCGTTATGCTGTGAGGCAATATCTCTCCTCTGAGCATCAAGTTTCGGGAGAAAGGGTGCAAGTAGACCTAGGGCCTGATTTGAGTGCTAGGATTGGTGACTTCTGCAAATTGCACGGAGAGAGCCCGGATGTTGTGCTTAGGCAGGCAGCCAGAGAGCACATCAGGAGGGTCGCGATAGAGGATGCCACGGTTGAGGATCTGCTTGCTGCTCGAATGGATGCTCTCCGTGCAAGGTATGATGACGAATCAAACGCTATTTGAGGCGAGGGAAAATGTGTGAGGACGGGATGCACAGAACCAACGCGGGGGGGCGCTCTATGCGCCCTCTCGCACCAAATTTCGAGGGTCTCGTTGACCGAGCAAGGAAGGTAAGTTCAACGATGAGCGCCGAGGCCTAGATCGAGTCATTCTCCGTAGTTTGAACCCAATCTTCTTGGTCGTTCTACTGGCAGGACCGTTTCCATGACCACTTCCGATGGCCCGGATCTGGGAATTTACCATGCCCATGAGAAAATGAGGGACTCCCAAATCGAGATGATCAGGGACGGAATAGACTCCCTACTATCGGGAGGGGCACTGCTGGCTGCCGCGCCCACGGGCATAGGCAAGACTGCGGCGTCCTTGGCTTCAGCATTGCATGTTGCAAATGAAAGGTCCCAAGAGGGTTTGAAGTCAAAGATTGTGTTCATGACAGGTAGACAATCACAACATAGAATCGTTGTTGACACTGTCAGAATGATCAACAAGAGGCTCCCTCCGGGAACACCCAGAGTTAAGCTAGTCGACATAATTGGGCGAGAGTCGATGTGTGGACCTGTGGACAAATCTACCGGGAATTGTAACTGTGAGCAGGATGTCAACAAAGACGCCAGGAGTCGCAGAAGGGAGGAGATGAAGAGTTTGATTCTCTCAGATACTAGACATGTTGAATGGAGTATGAAGTATGGGAAACAAAGGAAGATTTGTTCATGGAAGGCTGCGAGAAGTGCTGCAAAGGTTTCCGACATCATAGTCTGCGACTACAACCACATATTCATCGAAAGCATTAGCTCATTATCGATGGAATCAATGGGCATACAGCTTAGTAATTCAATTCTGATAGTTGATGAAGCGCACAACCTTCCCGATAGGATCAGAAATGGGCTAGAGGCCAGGATTACCAACAAGGTATTCCAAAGAGCGTTATTCGAAATACAGGAACATAGGGGGAATCTGGAAAAATTTGCTTCTCGGCATGATTTGGGGGAAGGAACTGATGTGACGGATGCAATTAGGCTTGAGGGGCAGATTAAGTCGCTCAGGGATCCGCTGAGAAAATGGTTTGAAGAGAAGGCTCATGAAAATGAGAATTCGGATTGGGACGACTTGAAAATCGAAACTAATGAATTTCTAGACATTATTGGCGGAGCCTTGGAGGGAGCCAGTGTAGACTCAGGGTTTGACCACATAAGTCAGATTAGGCAGATGGCTCACCAACTGTTTGAAGTCAGGGTTGATCCTGACGAATCATTAGAGGACGAGGACGAGGAGACTGACTGTTTCAGGTTGGCTAGAATGTTTGAAATATGCATTCAATACAGAGACAGCGATGTACTATCATTAGTCTTTGATAGTATTCTGGAAGACCCCCGGATAACTAGCCATTTGCTTGACCCTGGCGTAGTTGGTGGGCCGATTTTCGAAGAATGCGCGGGTTCCATACTGATGTCAGGGACACTTTTCCCTCCCAAAATGTACTGCGACATCTTGGGAATTCCTAATGACATGTACAAAGGAGCTGAGTACAAATCTGGATTCCCCCCGGAAAATAGGCACGTTCTAATTGCAAGTGATGTAACAAGCAAGTATACTGAAAGGGACTCAAGTTTTGACCTAATATGCGACCATATTTCATCTGTATTGGAAAATACCCCTGGAAATGTTGCAGTGTTCGCTCCGAGTTACTTGTTTATGGAAAGGATAGTCTCGGGAATCCAATATTTCTTCCAGAGGGACATCATGAAGGAAGAAAGGGGAATGTCGAAACGCTCGGTCGATGGGATGGTCAACAGACTTTACGAGAAATCATCAATGGAGAGAAATTCTGTTATTTTCGGAGTTCTGAGCGGGAAGCTCTCGGAGGGAATAGACTACTCCGAAAACATCCTTGATGCTGTGGTATGCATTGGCCTCCCGTTGCCCCCGCCCAGTGCCAAGCAGGACGCACTGTTTGGATACTACACTAGCAGGTTCGGTAGGTCAAGGGCATGGAAGTATGCAAGTCTGCAGCCGGCTGTAAACAGCGTCCTACAGGCTCTCGGGAGACCCATAAGAAAGGCAGAAGATAGGGCTATAGTTGTACTTCTCGAGAAGAGGCTCCTGGAAGGCAGGAGCAGGGAGTGTATGCCTTCTTCAATGGACTCACTGAGGACATCTAGTCCATCTAGAACAGGCAAGCATGTTGAGCGATTCTTCCGGATACCTAAATCAATGGGTTCATCTTAGTCGGGCCGTTGGAGGCAACGATAGCATGACGTGGAGGAGAGTTGCAATTGCCGAGTCGGTCGATGCTGCTGTTAGGGAAAGTGAATCTCAGGGCACCAGAATGGGGCTCGATGTTACCGCATCGGAAGCACATTCACAGTTTCTCTCTGACCTGCCGCACATGTCCGAGGTCTCGAAGTCCCACGAGGAATTCATGGGACAGGTAGGAAATATGCCTGAATCAACTAGGATGGCGAACAGCGAAGTCACAACTATTGGCGAGATGGTTGCTGATCTAGGAGGGTCGATAGAGGGCGGGTACATGGAGATTCCAATGCCTTCAGCTAATAGAAGTGGTATCTTCCTCGAGGTCATGGAAGGTGAGTCGGGCACCATAGCCCGAATTATCGCACCCAGCGGATTTGGGGGCTTTCTGAGGACATTCAGTCTTCCGACGGGGTCCTTCATCTCAGATGCAACATGGAACGGGCACACGTTGGGATTGTCCCTGGATGATCATTCCTGAGGAACTATTGAGGCCTCTCTCGATGGAACTTCCTCGAGCTGGTCAATCTCCTGGAGAACTGCGCTAAGGGCCATCTGGGCACTCTCCCTATGGGGCTCCCCTAGAACGTGGCTTGAGTACCTAGCCTCCTCGAAAATCCTGTCTAGGGACAATAGTGCCTGTTCGCTGATTGGGAGTGCGTTTCTTATTGCTAGCTCGAACTCCCGAACTGTCTCGAAATCCCTCCTGAGGAAGCCCCTGCTCATCAGAATCTGGCAGAGTCCCTCGTAGCAGTTGAATATGGCCTCCCTGACCTCATCACCTGCTGCCAATAGCTCTGCTGTGTAGCTAAACACTCCAGCTAGATCATCGATGGCAGCCTGTTTTCTCCTCCTTAGAACCATCACTCCAGCCGCGGCTAGTCCGATTATCACGAGAATAGCCAGTGCTGCCGTAGCCGGGCCCACCAATGATGCGCCCTCCTCCGGCTGATACCCTACATCGACTACGGCGAACTGGGATAGGCGCGCCGCGTCGATTGGGTCGATGATCTCGGAGTCAGAACTGAACTCGACCGAAAGCTCCCCCCAGAAGTCTCTGTCCCAGAGTGGGTGGTTCTCATGGAATGACTCGAACTGGTAAGTGAAGATTCCATCTTGATCCGTTACACCAACTACGGTGAAGTGGGTACTAGACTCGTTTACTAGTCTGGCAGTGATTGAAACCCCCTCTATTGCCTCGATCCTGTCAGTGGCAGTGACATTCACCCTTCCCGACATGGAGCTTTGCCCTATCTCCAAAAACAACGATTCGGGGAGGAACTCGAAGTTCACTGGAACCTTGATTACCACCTCAAACTCAACCTCCCCCCCATTCAGGAACCTTGAGGAGTCTGGGTCTACAACTATCGACATACTCGCCACGCCGGGTGGCATTGTAGAAATTGCATTGGACTCGACTAGGAACTGCCCCGTTGTCTCGTCCCACGTGATCTTCGTATTCGGCCTTAGTGAATCCTCCCAGTACAGGGAGAGGTCCATCTCTTCCATAGTGTTGCCCTCGCCTCCGACTTCGATAATCCTGCCAAGCACCCTAATCGGCCTATTTCCATCACTTCTGACGACCTCATCCTCCAGGAAAAGAATCTCTATCTGGATGTCCGCCCTAGCGTAAACGGTCGCATTGATGGAATTGGAAAGGTACAGCTGCTCCCCAGCGAAAACCAATGAGACATTGTGTGAGCCCCTTGAAATCAAGTAACCCAGTTGGTAACTGATACTGAATGTGCCATCTATGCTGGTGGTTATGGTGGAAACTTCCTCTCCATCCAGGAGGAAGGACAATGCCCTGCCCTCCAAACCCGGATTGCCTGAAGAGTCGGCATCGAACAGCCTACCGCTTAGGTTCCATGCACCTCCCCTTGTCACTACATTGTTCTCGACCTGGAGGGTCATTCCCGTGTGATAAGCAATCGTCAGGTTTGCCTCTATGGATCCTTCGCGATGATAACCCTGATCCGGGGCTATCACCGTTAGTGTGTGCTGGCCCACGTCCAAGAACTCGGAAACTATCCAAGAATGCGACCAAGTGCCATCCTCATCAGTTGTTGTCGTGCCTATCAGGATGCCATCAATAAAGATCTGGAGGGAGTGGTTTCCTAGCCAACCATCCGGGAGGTTGTCCTTGACGGAACCATCTAGCCTCAGTACGTCTCCAACGGCTACTGGTTCTGGTTGCTCCACACTTACCTCAACAGGGCCGAAAACTGTGAAAATTGTGCTAGAGTTTGAGGCGATTACGAAATCCTCTCCGCCGAATTCGATTCTAACGTTCCTTGGTCCAAGGGGCATGTCGGGAGGGACTGGGAAGAATAAGCTAAAGGTCCCATTATCGGAGACGGAAAGTGACGTTAGGAATTGGTCGTTCATGTAGACGTCGAGATCTCGTCCCGGTAGTACCCGTCCAGCGCCATCAGTCAGCATTCCCTCAATGAGTAGCAGCTCATTCCTGTCAACTTCCCCGGGAGGAGTTGTGAGGACGACCTGTGATGTCTGGGTGGCATTGAATTCTTGTGTTATGGTTGATGGAAGGTAGTATTCTGGATTCAGAGAGTCACCCTGCCCCATAGGGTCCACCCATGTGAAACCTCCAAGGAAGTCGACAGTGAAGGTATGGCCCCCATAGTCTGTATCAAGCGGCAAATCGTAGGTGATGCTCCATAAGCCCGTAGAGGAGTTTGAGAAAGAGGTGTACACAGGACCTACATCGATTCCATCTATGGAGAGGTGGACGACCCCTCCATTTTCTTCGCCGTCATCTATCAGGGGGGCGCCATGCTCATCCAGCAGAGTTCCGGTGAATGTGACTGACTCTCCTGCGATCGAGGAGCCCGTTATTGAGGTCACTTCAAGAACTGTGGGGGCGAGTATCACCACTCTTGTCCATGTCTCATCACCCAGTAGCCCGGTGGTTCCATTGAAGCCCGAGAATGTGGCGGTAATTGTCATCGGCCCTGGGGCCCTATTGGGATCGGTCGTGATAACTGTAGTGACAATTCCATCATCGTCAGTAAGGCCGGACCATTCTGGAGAGCCATCTATTGAAACATCGACCTGGGCCCCGGGGACAAACTGTCCTGAGTTGTCAATCAACGACATGTTGAGTGTGATATTGTCCCCTCTTACGGTCCTCTCGTCGGGATCCAAATCCGTCGGCGAAATTATGGAGAGCATGGAGAAGCCCCTGCTGTCAAAGGTTCCGTCTTCGGAGCTAGCACCGTAGTAGTTGACGGACGGGGTATATGATGCGGTGATATTGTGCGTGCCTCGGGGGAATGAAAGGTCCAGGAATATTCTTGCCGACCATGAGCCATTGGCGTCCACAGTCCCGCCAGTGACTGAGAACGAATTTGTGTCGCCATCGATGGCGAAGTTGAGAGTTGGATTGAGTGCATTTCCTGATCTGTCAACTATCCCACTACCATTACTCGAAGTTAAAGTTCCACTTATGTCAAGGAACTCCCCTGCAGCAGGATTGGAAGTTATTGGATCAAATGTGATATTGGTTGGCGATCTGACTGTAATCGTGTTGATCACCGTTGAAGATGGATGGAGTGTGTCTGAGCCATTTGAACCGTTGAACATCAGGACTATCGGAATCAAACCTAGAGGGTGGGAATGGGGGACAGAGAATGTGAAGTTGACGACGCCCTGCCCATTTGTAGGCTGTTCGGGGCTTAGCCATGTCTCGTGGAACAATGCAGAAATTGACATGTCTGAGAGCTGCCTGTCCCCATCGCTAGATTCAACCAGCTTTGCTCCAAATGTGATGGAGGTGCCCCTGTCCACTATGGTATTGAGGAGCGGGTTCCTCTCAGTAAACTGGGTGACTCCTCGAACCAAGATAGTCTCATTTCCTGAACCAGTAAGGTAGAACGGGGTACTGCCGTTTTCCACGCTCACTATGACGGTCTTGAGGCCATTAGTAACGCCATCTCCCAATGGGTCAGTTGGCACCATCAATGAGAACGAGCCATTCGCCGCGGTGACGTGCCCTGTGACCAAAGTTTCGCTGGGATCGTTCAGGAAAAATACCTCCAGAGTCATCGGGCCTGAAACCGAGCGGTTCTGATCGACCCCATCTAGAACCTGTCCCTGTAGTTGGAAGAACTGCCCAGCAGTGACTTCAGGCAGTGGGGCATTGTCGATCCTTATGCTGCTCGCGACCTGCACAGTTAGGTTAACCATGCTCTCATTGCCTAGCCACCTGCCTGCATCGGGGGTGTTCAGACTGTCGGTTAGGTCGTCTGGAGCGTGTAGGCGGACAGCGTAGTATCCAGGTGGAGCGTCGGCTGGGATGGTCGAGGTGAACCTCGCGACGCCGTCCGAACCTGTGACTGTGGTATTGAGGACCTGCTGTAATGGCCCTCCCCAATCGAAGTACAAGTCGACGGTGGTATTCTGCAGCCTGTCATTGCTCTCTACATCTGTGACTGTGGCATTAGTTACCAATGTCTGACCTGCGATAACAATCGACTGCAGTGGCTCTGCCTCAACTACATACTCGGTCTGGACACCTGCCTGCAGAACCACTGCACCAGAAACAAGGTAGTAGGCGCCACCTGCAGGAGGATTCTTCTCGAAATCAAGGATGAGCCTGAGATCATAGACGCCTGAGCCGACTCCACTGGGCATCTGGAATGTTATGTTGTACTCTCCAGTAGTGTTGTCTATCCACTGCTCCCCTAGTCGATAGGTCACTGGCGGGGCCTCTAGGCCATCAGGGGTAGGTGGCTGATCGGAGGGCACCTCCATATTGACGATGATAGAGGAGTTGTTTCCCAGAATCGTGCTGTTGAGATTGATGTCTCTAGCGAATCCTGAGATCCAGGAAGATTGCCCTCTTGGAGTCCATTCAGAACCCAAGGTGAAAGAAACGTCGGCTCTGCCTTGAACCCTGACGGTGTCTAAAACGGTATTGGGCAGAAGCCATGTTGACCCGCTATAATTCAGCTGCCAGGGGTAGTCCCCGGCCTCTACGTCTATGGTAGGCCTCCATGTGACCATCACACGTGGGAGCTCCGGATCCGACTGGTTCCAAACCAACTCGCCGTTGAAGTCCAGTGTGTAATCCCCGACGAAGCTTGCAACGGAGTTGCCGGTATGGTCCGACAATGTGACCTCTACCTCTGAGTCCGACCCCACGGGAGCTGGATTCAGAATATAGCTGAAATTTACATAGCTCTTTACTCCATGTTCATCGATAACCACTGACTCATCTTTCGCGAAAAGACCGTCAGCTTCGAACTGATACCGAATCTCTACTAGCCCTGCGGGTACTGGGACCTCTGATGCCGAGAACGACCAATTGACGGCGAATTGTCCGAGGGCACCCGTCCAGTCCGAGTCATTAAGGTACCACGAGTTGAGAGTGGTGAAAGGTCCGTTAGCCGCTGATCTTCGCATCTGCAATGTCAATGTTCCATTGAGCGCCTCGGGAATAGTAGATCTGCTCAGGACAGTACCATTGAGATATATTGGCTGGTCGATCTCAAGGATAGTGTTGTTCGTCCCATGTCCCTCCAGTGTTACGGTAAGGTTGGGTGCCGGTGTGAGGTTCAGATTGAATCCCACTGACTGAGGCCGAACGTGGTAGAGGGGTGAGCTTGCATTGTTGAGATCCTCTTCGTGCCAGCCTAGGAAATTCAAAGTGGCGGCTATCAGGCCCTCCTGCTCCGATTCGTCTATCGGCACGGAGAATTCGTAATACCCGCCAGCCCCGACACTGGAGATCAGGCTAACCGGGCCATCGGCCACCGTTGTGTAGTTTAGAACGACCTGTAGGCTATCCAGTTGGGTGATGTCATTGTAAGGCTCACTGGAGAGAGAAATCTCGCCCGTTACCGTAGTGTTAACGCCGATGCCTATCTTTGGCTCATCCACGGGCTCTGGCTCAGTTATTGACATGGCCACATCGTCAGTGATGTTCAACCTCCACGGGAATGTAATCCCCTGTGAGCCAACATATCCATTCTGGTAAGTTCGAAGAACCAAAGCGCCATATCCTGGATTGATGACCTCCTGGGGTTGTCCTGTAATATTGAAAGAGCCGTTCTCGTCGGTAACTGCTGTTCCCACGAAATGCTCCTCTAGTGCAGCAGATCCTGGGACATTCTCTGTCTGATTTGACTTCACAAGGTACATGTCAATGGTGATATTCGCCACAGAGCTCTGATTCTCAGTGAATCTCAATGTCCCATCCAAGGAAATATTGCCCGATGAAAGATCCCTGTCAAACCATATTGGCCCCCAAGTCTCTTCGACGACCTCGACGGTAGACAGAGCGGGGCACGCCTCGAAGGGCACCCAACCGAGGTCTGCATTACCCAGATTGGAGTTAGTCTGGAGGTGTACCTCTACCCAAGTCGTGAAATCTTTGCCATAGACCTCGAAAGACGTACCGGTCCACTTGCCGCCGGAGAATCCTGTGACCTTGCGAGCGGGGATTCCCGCGGATCTTAGCATCACGGCAAAAAGTGTACTGAACTGATCACAGTCCCCTTCGAATGAATTGTTCAGAATCCAATAAGACAAGTCATCCTCATCGTCGAGAACCCCGACTTCTGTACCGTTATGGTTTCTCAGGAAAGTCGTAGTTGAGTTTCCATTAACGATGAAGTCCTGAATTGCAGAAACCCTATCCCAAGCTGAGAAGGCCCCCGACTCGTTGATTACTGTCATTGTGATTGAATTGACGAAGCTGGCCGCATTGCCCTTTGCCAGATAAGAGCTCGGAAGATCCGTCGCATAGCTACTATTGGAGAACTCTGTCGTATTTTCTCTGATTGCCTGAGTGATCATGACTTGCGGAGCGGTAACGAAGAGGGTGTCTATGGTTGCACCATCCACTATTGCATCCCTAGTAAAGTTCGAGAAATTGAGGCCTGCATTGGCATCTGTCCATCCGGTATAGTTTACTGCGTTGTGGGGTACTATGATTTCCTCGCCAGGGAAGATTAGGGCTCCTGACTCAAGGGAAATTTCCCAGCCAATAACCTCAGAGCCATCCCAGAACTGTTGATCGGCAACGCCTTGTGTCGTCGAGAAACCGGGGAACATCTGAGTATTCCCTACGAGACTAGTGTTTACACCCCATGAAATCCCAGTATAGAAGTCATAGGTATGCCACCTCCAGTAATGGGTAATGTTGGGATCAACGCCTGTAGTGGTATTCATCGCCTCGAAGAACATCATATTGGGGTCTATGTCGTCCGCGGGATCCCAAGGATTGCCATCAGCGTTCAGACAATTGATGTCCCAAAACTCGGCTGTGCACTCATCTCCATCGGGAACGCCCCCGCCATCAGTATCAGGATCCCTCCAATCGGTGCCAGTAGAGTTCTCAATGGTATCAGGAATCCCATCTCCATCAGTATCAACAGGATTCAAGTCATCATTGGGGTTGTTCTGAGGGTTCGTCCCGTCTAGGTACTCCTGGAAGTCAGTTACCCCCCCATTATCAGTATCAGTGACATTCCACAGGGTGAAGTATGTGTCAGTAGTTCCGTTTCCTCCCAAGTCGCCGAAGGCGATCAAGCAAACAGTTGTATTCTCGAAGTAGTTGTTTAGGCCGTCACCATCTGTGTCCAGGAGGTTGTCGCACGGATTACTTGGGTCGGTTAGGTTGAGTATCTCATCCAAGTCATCGACCCCGTCACCATCTGTGTCGGTCATATTCCAATCTGAAAGGAATCCGAAGCTTCCCGTGGATTCCTCCCAATCGGCCAGCCCATCACCATCAGTATCGAAGTAGTCGTCGTCGCATATTGGATCGTTGGAGGTTCCTAGGGATTGGTCCCAGCACCAGGAGAAGTTGACGAATGTCACGGACGTGGCGTCAGGTGGCTTGTCCGTATCTATGCCTCTCAATGCATCGCCATTGATCGATGTGAATCTAAATCCTGTGAGGCTGCCGTTTGTTGATGAAACGTAGAATCCCATGGGCTCTCCATTCTGCCTCCAATCCTCGGGTGTTTGATCGAGTGCAGATGTATCATTTAATGTGAGAATCATGTTTGTGGAGTCGAAGTCAACTATTGTCAGGTTCAATGTTTGAAGAGAGGTGCAGGGATCGGTTCCGTGAGACGGGTCTAGTTCTGAGCCGTCACTAATGCCCCCTCCATCGGTATCTGCAACATTCCATAGGGTACATGTCATGTTTTCTTCCCAGTTGGGAATACCGTCGTCATCGAAGTCACCGGAATCCTCGATTCTTGTTGGATCTGTCTCGTTTTCATCCACGATTCCGTTTCCGTTGAGGTCCTCTTCTCCGTCGTCAAACTGATCATCATCCGTATTGTTGTCCCTCGGGTCGCTTGCCAATGGGGGGTCTCCATACTGACCATTTACCTCAACACCATCAGTAATTCCGTCGCCATCTGTGTCCGGAGATGTTGGGTCGGTTAGCAGAACCAGCGCTTCGTAAGAGTCATTGAGTCCGTCGCCATCAGTGTCATTATTCTGGGGATCCGTGGAAGTAATGCCATCAACCTCTGCCGTGAAAATCAGGCACCCCCCGGGTCCGAGTTGCAGTACTGGGTTGCAAGGAGATTCGGTAGCAGTCATGGCTAATGGCCCTGGCCGGAAGTACTGTGTTGGCGGGGTAGTAGTTCCATTTCTGGTCCCCCAAGCTGGGTTGATGAACTCCTTCAGGTTCACTAGCCCGTCTCCATCAGGATCTCCCGATGCGCCGTCTTGATTGGTGCGTGAAGTGGGGTCTAGCCCATTTGCAACTTCCCATCCATCGGGCATGCCATCACCATCGGTATCCCAGCCATTTGGATCTTCATCGATGAGGCCGTCGCCGTCATCGTCATCACTTGTGCAGTTTGCATCGCCGTCTCCGTCTCCATCGAAATTGTCAACCATTCCATCCTTGTCATCGTCAAATGTGTTGAAGCAAATGTTTCCCCATGGATCCTCATCAGCTCCGTCTGAACCTAGGCCCTGTATGAGTTGCATAGCACTTTCCTCGTCCCAGTTACTTACCGGTACAGTGCCATTCCACCAGACACCGTTGTCCAACTCATTTGGGGTGTTTGGGTCGTCCCAATTCGTGGGCATTCCAAACATTAGCTCATTCAGATTAGATAGAGAATCTCCATCGGGATCGCCCGTTGACCCATTATCCCCTGTTGCGGAGAGGGGGTTTAGCCCGTACTGCCATTCCCACCCATCTGGAAGGCCGTCATTGTCCGTGTCCCAATCCTGAGGCTGCGTGTTGATGTAGAACTCGAGGCCGTATGATAGGCCGTCGCCGTCCTGATCGGTTGATGCCAATGCTTCCCAAGCGGCGAACTCCAATGCTGAGTACGAAGAAAGTAGCATCAGGGCAGAGAAAATAATGGCTGATCTGCTCTTCGTGAGACCGTCCTTGTCCGATCCATTAGATAGACCAAATGAGTCCATGCTACGCAACCTCTTGTCCTAGGGCGGAAAGTAGGGCACTTAAGAGGAATGGAGCGTCGTTCGGACAATGACTCGCTAGTAATCAAACCAGTTCGATGTCGTCATCCTCGTATGCGTCGTCTTCTTCCTCTTCTATGGACACCACTGGAGCAGGTAAATCGTCGTCTTCTTCGTCTTCCAAATCATCATCTGAATCACTGGAAATTGCATCTAAATACGCCATATGCGCCTTCCACCTTCTTCTGTTCATGGCCCCCTGGATGCCTGCTATCAGTAGCATTGCTGCAACTATCCCCACGATGTAAGTTGAAAGTCGGGGGTGTGTAATCTCGTTCACGAGCCTGTCGATGAGTGAAGATATGCCCACCCTCATTACGACAGTCTTCTCAGCCGTAGCATCATCAGGCCAGCTCTGCTGCGTGTCGAATGGTGTTGCTGTAACCAAAACTTCTGCCGTCTCTCCATTGTTTGCAGACTCGGGCACGTTGACGTCTAGAACGAATGTGACTTCCTCAAAGGCGCCCAGCACTATCAGAACGGAATTCGATGGGCCATCGATGTCAACAGACCATCCAGCACCGTCAACCTCGGCCTCAAGTAGAACCGTCAAAGGGCTATTTCCTAAATTCTTGACCTTCATCTGGATTGGATAGGATTCCCCTGGGACTAGTAGCCTATTGGGAGTTACTTGTACGATTTCCAAATTAGGGTCATCTGGATCCACCTCAAACACCATTGGCAAGTCAAAGTAGTCGGCGTCGTCATCGGTAGTGTCCTCAATTATTCTGAGGTAAACAGTGTGATTTCCGAACTCTACCTGATTTGTCAGAATAATGGTCACGAAAACCTCGGTTTCATCCCCCGGAGCAAGGGAAACCCTAGGGACAGCATTGCCAGATGAGTCCTCTATCCTGAATTGCCACTGCCCGTACGCAGCGTTTCTGTCAGTGTTCTCATCCAATGATGCCGGGTTCTGGATCCTCCACCATGTAGCCGATTCGCCGGATGTCATAGTATTGGTAATCTTGGCCCTCAGAGAGACTTCTGCATTTCCTGTTCCTGGAGAGCATAGAGAAACCCTGATGTGACCAAGGGGCGACCCATCGCAGTCATAGGAAACTTCAGCCCTAATCCCGAATGTACGTTGGATTGTGAATAGTACGGTGGACCTCAGAGATGCGTTTCCGGAGCTTACCACCTCTATCTCGACAGTGCCGATGTCAGGGTCCTCTCTATCTGCGGATGGCTTGATCATCAACCTGAGCGTTTGTGTGTCGTGCCTATCCAAAAGGGCCGTGTGGAAAGTGCCGTCACCTTCATCCTCCAGGATTCGCTGACCGGTGTCATTGTCGTATACATGAATGATGGCCTTCGATCTTTGAAGGACGTCTATCCTGAAAGTGTCAGCGTCGAAACCAGTGTTGAAAATCTCAAGAAGGAATGGTGTGAATTCCATATGGTCTACATACCTCGGAATGCTTGAGTCTATGTCATCGGGACGTGACGAGTTTGCAATTGGTACGTCGTGATCCTCAGACCACACGGAAACCTGCGGGGGCTGGTAAACGTCAATCTTCTCCAAATCAATCTGAAGAGTGTCCTGGTGAACAACGGTGAGGACCCCATCGACTTCTGCTTCCGCTACAGCCCTGATGTCTATCGACCCAGGGGCACCTGTCAGATCCTCAGGTGCGGTAAGAGTGAGTATTGGATTCAGAATATCTCCTCCGGCATTAAGTGTATAACCGACTGGTGAGTCGAATTCTAGCAACCACGAGCTTGGGAAGTTTGTGAGGACCTCTAACTCCACCTCCATTGACTTCGTCGAGTCCCCTCTATGCACCAATTGCAGAGGAACAGGTGTTGTTTGCCCAGGGGCTATGTACTCTGTAGTGCGGTCCAGCCTATGATTCAATGCGACTCCCCACTGCTCCATTGTAACGGGTTCGTGCTCGATGATGACACTGTTGCCTTGGATATCTGAAACCTCGAGTTCGACTGAATACTCACCGGATGGGATGCCGCTTGGATATGACCAAAGGTACTCTCCGAAGATTCCCTGGCTTGTGTCCTCGATTTCCTCGTCATCCTCGTCGATGACATGGTCTATTCTGTACACCCCGTCGGGATCACGCATCAACAGCCTAACAGAGTCAACGTCATACCTGCCAAAACTACTCTTGACGTCGAATGAGAACTGCATCACTCTCTCTGACAAGATGTCATTTGGGAACCACTCCAACTCCGGACCCTCTGCAAGCTCTGCTCCTTCTCTTTGCAAGAGTACAAGACTGTTGGATATTGCATTCGCCTCAATCTCAAGTGTACTGAATCTGTCATCGCCGTCTATCTCATTCCAAGCTACCTCAGCCTCACAGCTGGAGCCGAACGGGCTTCCACTACTTTCACAGCCCGACATGTCGGCATCGACGAGTAGCTCAAGGCGTTCGTTCTTGTCGATAGTGAATCTCTGGTCGTTTCCTAGATCTATTTCGAAGGTCTCGTGATCGAAACTGCAGCTCTGGGTGAGGCCAGGGTTGCATGCATCGGTGCTCCACGAGACCGATCCGACGGTCGTTGACGAAGCCTTGAGAGTAATTGTCCACTCCACCGAAGAAGTGTCAGGACCAGTGG
>CAYFGD010000003.1:0-35216 GCA_964342715.1 uncultured Candidatus Poseidoniales archaeon
TGGTCCCCCTCTTGAACACGGGAATCGGCTTCATCTTGTGGGAATTGGCGCTGTTGAGCTGGAGGTACCTATCCATCACCTGTCTCTGCCTCTCAGTGAGTTCTTTCCCCGATGGGCTTCCTATCTCCATCATTGCCCACTCCAATTCCTCGTATGTTGCACCCATCTGCTCCTCATCAGTTCTGCCGTCATCCCACAGGCCGTCAGTGGGATCGGCATCCTGGATTTCCTGGATGATTCCAAGAGCCTTTGCCAGGGAGTAAACTTCTGATTTGTATAGGTCTGCGATTGGTGAAATGTCGACTCCCCCGTCACCGTACTTCGTGAAGAAGCCGACTCCGAAGTCCTCGACCTTGTTACCAGTACCTACAACGATGCCGTTGATGGCGTCCATGCCTGCTATGTTGTAGAGAGCTGCCATCCTAAGCCTAGCTCTAGAGTTTGCCAAGGTAAGTGGCGTATTGTAATTGCCGACTGCTCCTACAAAGGCATCGAATGTTGCTGTAAGGTCGAAAGTATGATCGATGACATTTTGGAAGTTCGATTGGAGCCAAGAAATGTGACGATTGGATAGTTCCGTTTGCTCGGGGTTTTGATGGATCGGCATATTCAGTACATGGGTAGGCAGCCCGGTACGAGCAGAAAGTGTGGAGGTAACGGCTGAGTCAATTCCCCCTGACACTCCAATGACCAATGAGGAAATACCGTTACTTTCAGCGTAATCTCTAATCCACGCAGTTATTTCATCAGCCAGAATAGTCCAATCTACCAAATTATCACCACTCAATGACAGGCCACGCCGTACTTCTTCAGCCGCCAGTAATTATATGGCCATGGAGTCAAGAATCCAGCTACCAGCATTGGCACAATTACCCACAAAGTAAGCTTGGCCCCTCCGGTCAGAACGACATCAACAATATTCATCGCCGCTTCCATAGAAATCATCGAGATCAGGGACATCCCAATCGCAACTCTGAAAGCTTCCCTCAATGCCATTTGGGCTGACAGGATTATGGTCTCGAGAGCGATAGAGGTCATTATCCCGTTGAACATCGCAAGAAGCATAATCGACATTGTGGACCAACCAAGGGCATCAAGATAGGGAATAAATTGGAATGCTGCAATGGTGCCAAAATCACCAATTGAACAACCGACCAGGCACCACTTCGTATTATGCGCAGACTGCCTCCATACTGGCCCATCCGACCAGTCGAATGGCAGTTCCTCACCATCTACCGAGTAGCCCGAGGCTAGGATGGCCCTGACCAACAATTCCCTGTCCGCACCTCTGTGCTCCACGACTGCCAATCCCGTTTCATGGGAAACCTCCACCGATGTCACTTCTGCTAGCGAGGAAAGCGCCGATGACACGTTTCCCGAACAGCCGGTGCAAGTCATGCCGCCAACCGAAAATGTGGTGGTTTCCGACATGGTTGGTCGTCTCGATTGACCTTATTGAATGCTACTAAGGCGCCTTATCGCCCTTCGGGCGACCGAGTCATATTCAATACGGCATCGTCGGTCGCATTGCCAATGGGAGTGCCTGAGCCAGCCGGAGACCTCGACCCCGTATCCCTAGAGAATTCTCTAATCGGACTATGGGCGAGCGAGGGGACGTTCGCCCGTTCGATTGATTCTAGAAGGGCGTCTGGTAGTACATTCACTTTCCTCGAGGGACCCCCAACTGCAAATGGTAAGCCTGGCATCCACCACGTCATCTCCAGGCTGTTCAAGGACATGGTTTGCAGGTGGAAAACGATGGAGGGGCATGTGGTCGAGAGGAAGGCTGGATGGGACACTCACGGACTCCCGGTCGAGATCGAGGTGCAAAAGCAACTAGACCTCATGTCGAATGAGGCCATAGAAGAATATGGGATGGAAGCTTTCAATCAGAAGTGCAAGGAGAGTGTGTGGACATACGAGGAAGCATGGAGGGAGATGACGGAGAGGATGGCATTCTGGGTGGACATGGATAACCCATATGTCACGCTTCACGACGAATACATCGAGTCCGCATGGTGGTCACTGAAGCAGATGTTCGAAAAGGGGCTTCTTTTCCGTGGTCACAAGGTCCTGCCGTATTGCCCCCAAACAGGTACTAGTTATTCTAGTCACGAGGTCTCCCTAGGCTACAAGGAGGTGTCGGAGCCAGCCGTCTTTGTCAAATTCCAACTAGTGGATGATGGGGCTAGTGTGCTGGCATGGACCACCACCCCCTGGACTCTTCCGGGGAACGTTGGTCTAGCAGTGGGCCCGGATGTAACATACTGCAGGGTCCGCATCACTGCTGAACCCTCCAAGGGCTGGGAAGGCAGAGGCGGGGCAAAGGTCGGTGAAGAGCTGATCCTTGCTAAGGACCTATTGAGTACAGTGCTTAGGAACCAGGTCGAAGTCGTTTCAGAATTCCCTGGCTCTGAATTGATTGGTAATTCGTACAAGCCACTCTTCCCCGGGGCGATAGACGGCTCGGGCCACGAGAGTGCTTGGACCATAGTTGGTGCTGATTTCGTGACCACGACCGATGGAACTGGCGTTGTTCACACCGCTGTAATGTACGGAGAGGACGACTACAGGCTTGGGATGGAAGTTGGATTCCCTGCACAACACACCGTTGGCATGGATGGAAAATTCGTTTCTGGGACGCATGAAATCCTAGACGGGAAGTACGTGAAGGACTGTGACGATCCGATAATCGACTTGCTGGACGGGAAGGGTCAGCTATACAGGGAGCAAGAATACACGCACGACTACCCTCACTGCTGGAGAACGGATCATCCATTGCTGTACTACGCGATGGACAGTTGGTTCGTCAGAATGACCGCTGTAAAGGAACAAATCCTCCAATACAACTCAGAAGTTGAGTGGGCCCCTGAGTGGACTGGCAGTAAAAGGATGGGGGAGTGGCTTTCCAACATCAAGGATTGGGCCATTAGCCGAGAAAGGTATTGGGGGACCCCGATTCCAGTTTGGATTTGTCCCGAATGCGGAAACGAACATTGTGTTGGCAGTATTGAAGAGATGGCTTCAATGAAAACCAGTTCTTCGCCTATGCCCCCAGAGCTCCATAGGCCGTATGTAGACGATGTATTGCTTCACTGTACTGCTGAGGGCTGCAATGGCGAGATGGTGAGGGAGCCCTATGTCATGGATTGCTGGTTTGACTCGGGCTGCGCCACTTTTGCTCAGTGGCACTATCCGTTTGAAAGGGAGGAGAAGTTCGAAGGAGCTTTTCCCGTGGACTACATTTGCGAAGCGGTCGACCAGACTAGGGGTTGGTTCTACTCCCTACTAGCGGTATCAACTACGGTTTTCGACAGCATCTGCTACAAGAGATGCCTATCTTTGGGCCACATCTTGGACAAGGAAGGCAAGAAAATGAGTAAGTCAAAGGGCAACGTGGTGAATCCATGGGACCACTTCAACAAGGAGGGTGCGGATTCAATCCGCTGGTACATGACAACCCAGAGCGCCCCATGGTCCCCCACGAATTTCGACCCGAATGGAGTCAGGGAGTCTTATGCCAAGATGTTCCTTACCCTGTGGAACGTATATCGGTTCCATGCCGACTATGCCGCTCTGGATGGTTTCGACCCTGAGAATGAAGAGTCTTACGTGCCGGTTTCTGAAAGGAGCCCGTTAGATCGTTGGATCCTATCGAGGGTTGCTTCTATGTCTGAAGAGTACCACAACCACTTCGTGACTTGGGACTTTCACAAGGGGGGGAGGGAGCTTGAGGCGTTCGTGGTCAACGATCTATCGAACTGGTATGTCAGGAGGTCCAGGAGGCGTCTCTGGGATGAAGGCGAGAGTTCGGACAAGAGGTCATGCCAGCACACCCTGCATGAGGTCTTGTTGATTGTTTGCAGGCTGATGGCACCAGTATCACCTTTCATTCCCGATCAGATCCACAGGGGACTCACAGGATCCTCGGTGCACTTGGCTGATTGGCCAGTAGGCTCTGAGTTGGTCGAGAGGAGCCTTCCGCCTACAGACGGCATTCTTGAGAGGGAGATGGATCTGGTCAGGTCGCTGGCAGAGACTGGGAGGCGAGTCAGGGTCGAGGCGGGGAGAAGGCAGAGGCTCCCATGCAGGAGTGGTTGGATTGTCGGGGGCCCTGACATCTCCCGGTTCCATGAGATCCTTGCAGAGGAATTGAATGTAGAGGAATTGACCACAGAAGACGATTTAGACAGATTCCAGAAAATCGAAGTTCACCCCAATAGGAAGGCCCTGGGTGCAAAGTGTAGAGGTGATCTGCCAGCAGTCCTCTCTGAAATACAGAGTGCTGAACCGGAGGCCCTACTTCTTGAGATAGAAGCCGGAATAGCCGCTCTTGCTGGATACGAAATTACTTCAGATGACATAGATATCAGGAGGGTAGAGAAAGATGGTTACGCGGCTTCTACCCTGTCTGAATACGGGGATGTCTCTCTGGTCCTTGACATGGGCATTGACGACGAACTACTTTCCAAGGGCCTTGCTAGGGACATCATAAGGAGGGTGCAAGCGAAAAGGAAGGATCTAGACCTCGAAATCGAAGCCACAATATCGCTTTCTGTTTGGACTGATGGATTGGATCTCCACGAGGGAGACTGGAAAAGACTGGTTTCTGAGACCCGAGCTAGTAATTTCTCAATGAATGAGGGAGAGTTCCCCGCTGATTCCGAAAAATTCGATGTTGACGGGGTTTCCGTTAGATTTGTCATATCCTAGAACATTGGAGTCTGGGAAATATACTCTATTGGAAGCATTAGCTCCAATCCGAAAAGTGGGTCTGGATCCGATGAGTCGTGATATGCAATGAAGGAGCCTCCATCCGGTAGGATCCCCATACTGGCGAAGTCGAACCTGATGTCGTTTCCAGCGCCAGAAGTGGAGTCTAGGTCACCTAGTCCCAAGTATGTCCTGTAGTCCGGGAGCATGCTATCTGAGAAGTCCCTCACATGCCATGCCAGGTCGACGTCGGGGCCCGTAGAGCTCTGATAACGGACATTTAGGACGAACAAATCGTGAACACCATTGGAGTGGAATTCCCATTCCTCCAATTCGATAGCCTCGGATGAGAGATTGTAGGATTGGTTACTCCAACTCTCCCCACCATCCCATGAGATCATGTGTTTTAGGTTGGTTCCGCCTGCTGAAACGCAATGCAATGCAGTAGAGGAATCAAACGCACAGTACTGTGATGGGAGAGAAGACCCATTCAGGGTGACCCCGGTCCACCAATTGAGAGATGTGTCCAAGAATGCGTCTCTGCCATCAACGAAGTAGTCCGGGAAATATAGTCCGCCAGAAGGGACGGGGAAAGCCCTCATCTCCTTGTGCGGCTTTGTGAAGTCCCATTCGGGGCCTAATTCCTGAGGATCCAAGTCAACCTCCATGAGATCGAGATTAGCGTCCCTGTCAGGGAAATCGAAATAATCGTAATTGAGCCCGTCAGTTGAAATCTGCCCCCCTATGTTCTGAACCTGATGCCAGAAGTTCGAAATCACTAGGCTGGCCCATGGCCCGTTGCCATACAACCCACCATTTATCGGGCCGACGACCTCCACTTGCCACGATCTGTCATAGAAAGGCTCGGGGGTCCTGTTGAAGCACCAACTCCATTCCTTGTCGTCAGCATCGTAGAAGAAGGCATAGAACTGATCTGCCCCACTCGAACTTGGATATGGGAACCACCCCATGGATATCAGATCGCCATTTGTCGCCTGTACAATGCTCCCCTCACCCAGGCCCTCCTGCCCGGGAACGGTAGGCTTCGGCTCCATGCACCCTATCTGCGAAAATACGGATGGCCTGTACTCTTTCCAAGTATGGCCCCTATCCTCGGACCATGTTGGGTATTCCCCGCCAAAGTTTAGAATCCACCCTTCCTTAGTGGCAGCTAGATAGTGTTCACAGCAGTTCCCCCCTTCCACGTTTCCAAACACGGCCCACGAGGAGTTTCCCCATGTGTCATTTGAGAAGGGCTCCCCAGCCGTGAATGGCCTAACGCAGGGTGTGCTGGAGCATGAGTCAGTGTAACTGGATGGGGAATCGACGTATTCCATCCCCTCGTCCCAATCAGGGCCACTGTCTTCTGAGCCAATTACTTGACTGAAACACCCCGAAAGTGAGGTGCTAGCGAGCATTATGGCAACAAGGGCCACTTGCGCTGCCACGGCACGCCTCATGAGTATGGGTTAGCAGAGAGCTATTTCGCACTTCGCACCTGATGCGTCTTCGTCGTAGGGCGGTGGGGTTCAAAACTGGAAGCGCTGCTTCGTTGGTCATGCGCGCCTCTGTGATGACTGCCGCCCTCTTGATTGTAATAACCGGCTTAAGCCCGGGGATGCTGGCATCTGGTCAGAACACATCGGACGTTTCATCCTCCTCCGATTCGATTTACATCAACGAAATCTATGTCTCACCAAACAGTGAGGCGTATGGAGGGATAGACTGGAATGGAGATGGAGAGATTAGTCGCTACTCTAACCAGTTTGTCGAGTTGCACAATCCTTCCGAGGAGGCGATAGACATAGGGGGATGGTGGATCGACGACATAGCTGACGGCGGTTCGCCGATGTGCAGCATTGCTTGGGGCACAGTTATTGATTCCGGGGCATACCTAGTATTCTACAGGGCTCAGACGAACATAGAATTCGACTACTTCGCCGGAGACACAGTCTCGATCCTTGATGGATCTGGTTTCGTTGTTGATTCTGTCAGCTATGAGGCCGAGGATTCCGATTACGGGATACCCTATGGATACGATTCGAGTGGCACTTGGGCGAAACTTTCGGATGGTAGCCCCACCCCGGGAGGGTCAAACAATGAGGAATGGGTAGGGGTTAACCACCTCATGGGGAATTGCTACCCTCCTCAAGACCACATACACAATGGACAGTATGTACTCGAAGGCAGAGTTGTCACAATGGTTTCCCAGGATGACGTTATTGACGATGGGAGAATATTGGTCAGAGATGGGATGATAGAAGCGGTATGGAGCTCCTCGGAGGATGCCCCTGCTGCGGCTGAAGGCGTAGTACACGTGCCCACTAGTGGCACCATTTATCCCGGATTTGTGGATCCTCACAATCATGCGAAGTACAACCTCATACCGTTGTGGGATCATGGAACTGATGGGTGGGACAATAGATACCAGTGGCAGTCATACTCCGGGTACGGTGATGCTAAGGACATTGGTTGCTCACTCTACGACTCTTCAGCAATGAGATTTGCAGAATTGAGGGCGGTAGCTGGCGGCAATACCGCATTGCAGGGTAGTTCGACGTCGAACACGGATACTTTCGAGACAATGCTCGCTAGGAACATAGAGCTCTACAATTTTGGAGGGGACAACATCTGGACAAAGGTGACTGAATTAGAATCGAACTATGAGGGGAATCACATCAAGGATGGGAATTCATCGGGGAACCTTGACGCTTGGTTCATACACCTTGCCGAGGGGGTAGATGAGTCCAGCAGAGCGGAGTTTGACGTACTGGTTCAGAACGATCTGCTCGTGGGAGAAATAGTGGTAATCCATGGAACTGGCCTAACCCAACCGGAGTTCTCGGCTTTGGGGGACGTTGGGGGTAGCCTCGCTTGGTCGCCAACGTCCAATCTCCTGTTGTATGGTGAAACCACTGACATCGCTACGGCGAAGGCTGAAGGGGTCAACATCATGATAGGTCCAGATTGGTCGCCTTCGGGCTCAAAGAGTTCTTTGCATGAGCTCAAGACCGCTGACTGGTGGGACGAAAAAGTCCTTGGGAATATTTTCTCAGACTTCGAATTGTTGCAGACTATATCGACAAATGTAGTAGATGCCATAGGTTGGTCGGAGTATACCGGGAGGATTCAAGAGGGCCTGGCTGCCGATTTAGTGGTTTTGGATACCTTCGAAGCGGATCCATATCGTAACGCGATAAATGCGGTGGATCCGGATATCAGGCTAGTTGTTGTGGGCGGACTACCCGTTTTCGGGGACGTCGATATCATGCAAGCCATGGATAACGAGGTCGAGGTTATTGAGGGCGAAGGCTTCAGGAAAGCTACCGACATAACCTATGATGGAGTACCTGAGGCCCAGCAGACATACGCAGAGATGTTCGCCTACCTGCAGGAATGCAATCAAGGAAAGAGCGTCCCAATAGAGTACCTTTTCACCCTAGGTGATGACCGATACTTCGATGTTCTGAATCGCTCACTGACATTCCAGAAGGATAGGACAATCGATCTGTGGTCAGATTACTACGACATTGAACTTGACGAAAACGGCCACAGGGTCGGCGGCACTGTTGGCGGTGCAGAACCGATTGAGACTAATCTTACAGGAAACAATGGCAACGGCGGAAATAATGCTCCGACGACGCCTCCTCCTGACCTTCCAACAAGTTTCTCGACGTTCGGCCCCAGAGGTGGCTCCATTCCACATCCCACAACAATATCCGAAGGGATTCACATCGAAGAATGCGTTTCAGATGGGATCCCGGATGCCGTCGAGGGGGAAATGATACTCTGCGGCTCCATTCTGGTGGTGATGCAGGATACCGATGAGTGCATCTCCTCGTGGTTCATGACCCAGTTCTGTAATCTTGAAGTGGCTGACTCATTTACGGTTCCGGGAAGGATTTGCACCGACGCCCTAGTTCCAGCTTCGGATGAAGACTGGATGGAGTGCAGGCATGACGTCGTTTTCATGGAGTTTTCTTCCGAGGAGGCTTCCAATAATCATGAGGAGGGGGGCGCTGATGATGAGTCTTGGATGGATGGGCCGTTTTATTGGATAGCGATAATTGCCGCTTTAGCTGTGATTATTGGTTCTGTGGCTACAATAAATAACAATTTGAGAGGGCGTGTTTTGGACGATTCAGGCATAGAGGAAGAGTAGGTGTCACTCGATTCTCCATGTTGGCCCTTCGGCCCCGTCCTCGACGACAATGCCCATTGAAGTGAGTTCTTCTCTTATCTCATCTGCCCTTGACCAGTTCTTCGTCTGCCTAGCGGACTCTCTCTCCTCCAGGAGGGCCTCTACAACCGAGGAAATTTCGGATCTGGCTGCTTCTTCTGACGCAGTGATGGACAATGCCTTTTCATCGGGAGGGAGAATTCCAAGAACGTCGCCCGCAAACTCTGCGAGCCATCCCACTGCAGCAGAAATTTTGGATTTCTCGGAGTTTGATTCTATCATCTTCCTGAGGGATTTGGCGACCTTCTGAACTTCTACCAGTGCTACTCGAGTGTTGAAGTCGTCATTCATTCCAGAGGAGAACCTCTCGGCGGCTTCCGATAGTTTCCCGTTATCTGCCCATCCTCCTGGCTCCGCCATAGATAGGCCCGCAGAATAGGCCCTAAGCAGCCTTCCGTGATTCAACCTAGAGTCTTCTATCATTACTTGATTGAAATCCACTGGTTGACGGTATGGGGCATTTATCAGAGTGTACCTGAGAACTAGAGGGTCGACCTGCTGCAAAGCGTCTCTGACAGTCCAGAAGTTCCCTTCTGACTTACTCATCTTCTCTCCATCGACGTTGATCATCCCATTATGTAACCAATACTGGACAACCGGTTCATGGCCAAGACAACACTCAGACTGGAAAATCTCTGCCTCGTGATGAGGAAACATCAGGTCTGAACCCCCTCCATGGATGTCGAATCTCTCACCAAGGTGTTTCAGTGACATTGCAGAACACTCGATGTGCCAACCAGGCCTCCCTGCACCCCATGGGCTACTCCATTTTGGCTCGCCAGACTTGGCCGATTTCCACAATGCGAAGTCCCTATGGTCCCTCTTACCAGACCCGGTTTCGTCGACTCTTCCGCCGGCCCCCTCCCTTACCATCTCCAAGGTCTGCCCTGTCAATTGGCCATATTTCTCCGGGGCAGTATCTATTTCGAAGTATACGCCGTCGTTGGCGACGTATGCGAAGCCCTTGTCGATTAGGTCGCTGATCATTTCTATGATTTCGGGCATCGTTTCCGTGACACGGGGATAGGCATCTGCCCTAATTACGTTCAAGGCGTCCATGACATCGAAGTAGTCTTCGATATTCCTATTTGCAACCTCCAAGAAGTCAACGCCCTCCTGAGAGGCAACGGCAATGATTTTGTCATCTATATCGGTGAAGTTGGCAATGTAATTGACCTCTAGTCCGCTCTTGCGAATCCATCTCACAATTATGTCGAATGCAATTGCCTGCCTGGCATGTCCGATGTGACTGGGGGAGTACGGAGTTATACCGCAAGCGTAGATACCGATTTGCCCCTCTTTCAAGGGAATTAGGTCACGCTTCGTGCGCGAACGAGTGTCGTATACCCTAAGCGCCATCGGCCTTTCTGCTGGGCTTACCCGTCATCAACCCCTCGCTGCTTCTACTAGGGCAGCGAACAGTAAGTCATGTCCCTTGCGCTCGGGATGCCACTGAACGCCCAGACAGAATTTCTTGTCCCTCCTCTCGACAGCTTCGATTAGTCCGTCATGCTCGGCGATTGCGGTAACGGTTAGTGAGCCTGGGTCTGCGACCCCTTGGTGATGTGTAGAGTTGACGATGAAAGAATCCCCCATGAGTCCTGCTAGAATCGAGTCTTTCTCGACTATGACGCCATGATCGGTGGAATTTCCGTCATAACCACCATGGCCCTCATGCCCAGGGGTATCGTCGAGATGCTGGTGTAGTGAGCCCCCATGGGCTATGCTGAGAATCTGCATCCCCCTGCAGACTCCGAGAAGGGGCATGTCCATTTCCAGAGCGGAAGAAATTAGGGCAATCTCAGTTTTATCCTGCTCTGGATAGAACTCCTTTGTCATGGGGCCCGGTATCTGGCCGTATATAGAAGGAGAAACGTCTGGCCCGCCTGAGACGATTAGTCCGTCGATGCTACTCAGGAGACGGGTCATGTCCCCTGCTGGAGGTATGATCAGAGGAGTCCCCCCTGCCCTGTCGATCATTGAGACATATGCCGATGGCAATATTGCTGCATGCCTCTGCCAGTTGCCATACTGGGTATCACGCATGAAACATGTGATACCGATAACTGGACGCACTCAACCACCTGATGATTCCCTGAGTTTCCGAGCGTGTCTGAAAGACTTGATTCCTGCGGTCATGAAAGTGACCCCCATGAGAACCAAAATTAGATGTGAGCCTATTGAAAGATTGGACTTCCCCTCAATTACAATGAGGCCTTGTGCCCCGCCTATGACCATGAATAGGGCTACTACCATTGCAGCGTGCATGTAATGGTGACGGTTTTCCTCATTTCTTTCGGCCAATATTCCCAGTAATAGAAGTGGAGCTCCAAAGAAGGCGGGAATCATTGCAGTGATCGAAGGTGGATCCGAGCTCTGCAAGAAGTAAGCTGCTAAACCCCAGAGAACTAAGATTCCGCCGGCTACCTTGGCTAGATTTGGCACTGTCAATCCCGAGAAAGTAAATGTGTCTTCCATGCCCTTGGCTGGGCGTTGCCACTTATGACACTCACTATACTAAGCCGTGGAATCGGCACTAGCGGCCTCATGAATCTCCTGGTCCCTAGCGACAATTTGCTCCCAGAGCAATTCTGCAACATCGAGAACCTCCATCTCTGCTCCGACTGCATCCAGGCCATCCTTTACCATGACAGAACAGAAAGGGCAACCTACTGCGACAGTGTCACATCCGGTTTCTGCCAACTCGGCGGCCCTGATCTCGTTAACCCTCTTGTCTGCATCTTCCTCCATCCACATCTGTGCCCCTCCTGCTCCACAGCAGAACGAGGATTTTCCGTGCCTCTCTGGTTCCGCGTCGACCCCGCCAATGACAGACCTAGGCTCTTCAACGACGCCACCCATCCTCCCCAAATAACAAGGGTCGTGGAATGTAACGCTTCGTCCATTCTTCTCAGCATCTGGTAGTTTTCCCTCCTCCTGTAGCTTGGCGATAATTTCCGAGTGATGGAATACCTCCAGTTCATCCCCTCCAAAGTCACCATACTCCTTACCGAGGGTGTGGAAGCAATGCGGGCAAGATGCAACTATCCTCTTGACACCGAGCTCTTGGAAGGTCATCATGTTGGTCTCGGCCAGCATTTGGAATAGGTATTCATTTCCAGCTCTCCGGGCAGGGTCCCCGGAACACCCCTCTTGCATTCCCAATATTCCTACATCCAGGCCGGCTTCCTTTAGAAGGGAGATTGTGGATCTTGCGACTTTCTGATTCCTTTCGTCGAAGCTTCCTGCGCAACCTACGAAGTAGATGTACTCAGCGGGCTCCCCTACTTTGACATCCAGATCTGATGCCCAGTCTGCCCTCTCATGTGCCCCGAATCCATATGGGTTGGATGCAGACTCTATGTTGCCCATGGCCGTATTCAGAACCTCTGGATACTCCATAGTCTCCATCATAGCGTTCCTCCTGAGGTCAGTCAGTTTTGGTACGTGCTCTATGTATAGGGGGCAAACATCGACACATGCGTTGCATGTCGTGCACGCCCATACAGCGTCCTCTGTAATCCTAGTCATCATTGTCTCCGACGGTTCCCCTCCAGAAAGAAGGATTGGGGCATGCTCGTTTGCATAATCTCTAACGTCATGAATGACTTGCATTGGATTCAGTGACTTTCCTGAAGCATAGGCGGGACAGACGTCCTGGCATCTGGCGCAGGAAGTACACGACCAACCATCTATGAGTTGTCTCCAAGTGTACTGGGTATAGGAGCTGACTCCGAATGAGTCTATATCGAGGTCTTCCAGTGGTACTGCCTTTCCGTCGTCGCCAATTGCCATGGGCCTCATCTTTCCAGGGGGCTCGATATCGTGGAAGAATACGTTTGGCACTGCCATAACCAAGTGCATGTGCTTAGAAACTGGGATTAGGAAAAGGAACATGGAAATTGCGACCATGTGAGCCCAGTATGCAGCGACAACAGTGCCGTCGGAAAGGCCCATTTCGGCGAACATATGACCGAACGGTTCCCAGAATGGAGAGGGGTCTTCATACGACTCAACCACAAATGAAGTGGTGGTGATCGTCAGAATCAGAAGGAGGATTACGTTACCCTCAAGCTGGGGCTTGCCCTTCAGCTTCTCGGGTGTGAAGGCAACTCTTCTGACAAGGGCAGCGGAGCAACCTATGAGAGCCATGGTGTAGCCTAGCTCGACCATTCCATTCCATGGGCCATTAAGGGCCGGGGGAAGGACGTGCTCTGAGAATGCATTGGCGGTTGCCAAATCAAACATGTCGGATGCCAACATCAGGAATCCCCAGAACATCAGGACGTGCATGGTACCTGCAACTCTATCCCTCAGGACTTTCGTCTGTCCCAGCCATCCCGAAAGAAAAACGCTAATCCTAGTTCCCCATGAGTCAAATCTATCGTCGGGGGAGCCAATCATCACAAGCCTCACTGCTTTTTGGACCTGGTATGTGAAGAAACCAATGGAAATAGTGCCGATAATAGCCAAAATTTGCCAGCCCTCGAAGGGGCCGTATGATTGTAGGAGGGGATGTTCCATCAGAAAACCTCGCACCGTTCTATCTACTAGCCTAGGGGACTCGGCGTATTCTTGAAGCAGGTGCAATAATTAAAGCAACAGGTAATAATTGAGAGAGTAGATGCAAATTACTACACCGAATCTATAGAACCGATTGTTTACAGAACCCAACCCTCATTTCCCATGTGCCACAGCGAGAAGCATGGCGCGTGCGTTCGCTCCGGGAAAATGCATTCTCTTCGGGGAACATGCTGTGGTCTATGGGCACCCTGCCGTTGCAGTAGCTATAGATGCTGGAGTAGAGGTTTCCATCGAGGAATCTTCCAAATGGACAATAGAAGGAATGGACTTTGATCCGAGCCGTCACCCTCACATCACGCATATCCTCAGGGACGTTTTCAAATACAACGGAGTGCCACTGGAAATAGACGTCAAGAGTGGTCTTTTCTCTGCGGCTGGGCTTGGTTCATCCGCTGCGATTTCAAATGCTATGGGAGCGGCGCTACATTTCCATCTCAACCCCGACAGGGAGCTTGACAGGATTGAGCTAGCTAGGATGGGTCACTCTGCGGAGGCTATTGCGCAGAAGGGGAGGGCGAGCCCTACTGATACTGCAACAAGTGCCCTAGGAGGATGTGTCGTGGTATCCGGAGATCCAGTAGATGGGACCACTCATATTTTCGATGCCAGCCTTGAAACTCTAGAGGGGGAGAGGACTTGGTCGGTAAGCAGGACTCTAGTGCCTGAAGGACTGGATGCTTGGATAGTGCTTGGCTTCACCGGAGTTGGCTCTCCCACTGGCAGGATGGTGGCCGGGGTTGCGAGCCTACTCGAACAGGACCCCTCCAAAGAAATGGAGATGGAGGCCATCGGGAAAATTACCCATGCGGGATTAGCGGCGCTTTCTGCTGGGAATCTTGAGGGCGTTGGAATTGCAATGAATGCATGTCACGAGAAACTCAGATCCCTAAATGTCAGTAGTCCGGAGCTAGAGAATCTGATCGATGCCGCCAAGCCTCATTCACTCGGAGTTAAATTGACTGGGGCTGGAGGCGGCGGCTGCATGGTCTCCCTTACCAGAAATCCTCGCAGGGTAGCTGAGGCGATCGAGGTTGCTGGAGGTAAGCCATTGATTTCCAAACTAGGCGCGGATGGCGTGAGAATTCTCACATGAAGTCCATAAAACTGGACAACTGACAGTCTATTAGCACAACTATCCTTTATAAGAAGAATATAAGTGGGCGGCCCATGCTTAGTGACGAGGAGCGTCTTACAGTTGTGAATGTCGTAGCATCGACAAGAGTTGCCGAGGAGTTGGACCTGCCAGATATTGCAATCCAACTCAATTGCGAGTATGAACCAGAACAGTTCCCTGGTGTGGTCTACAGAGTGGTCGACCCGAAGCTCGCGATACTCATGTTTAGGTCTGGCCGAGCGGTATGTACCGGTGGGAAGAACCAAGCAAATATCGAGACAGGGATAGAGAGGATGATTGGTGATCTAAGGGCTGCTGGGATAACCACCTGGGACCTAAAAGATGTGGAGATTGAGGTACAGAACATGGTGGCAACATACTCATTGTTCTTCCCGGAAGACTACGATGGAGTGGCCAAGATGGATGACATCAACACCAAAGTAATCGATGTTGACGGTGGCGGAATAAGGGCTGCTACAGATGAAGAAGTAGAGGAAGAGGACGAGAGGATTAGAGGGATCAAGCAAGGAGAGCCCCTAGCAGCACTGCCTAGGAGGTTGAACCTAAACAATCTGACCTTCCACCTACCATTCGACAAGGTAGAATACGAGCCTGAGCAGTTCCCTGGACTGATTTACAGGCTTGATTACCCCAAGGTAGTTTGCCTAATCTTCGGAAGTGGGAAGATGGTGATAACAGGGGCTAGGCACAAGGACGAGATTCTTGAAGCGGTTCAGTTTATTCAGGATGAGCTTGCTGACCTACCCGATTACAGAGCTATGTAATCTTAGACACATTGATTTGGGCGTTGCGCTCAGAGGCCGGCATGCGCAGCGCACGGATGATAGCAATTGGACTAGCGGTTCTCCTATCTTCACAGTACTGTATACTGCTAATTGACGGTGGACAAGAGGCCCTAGAGGAAGAAGAAAAGCACTTCTCGACCTCACGGAATACAGGAATAGTTGACTTGCCCACATGGAGAATAAATGACAGGTGGACGTACAATGGGGAGTTGGACGTAAGAGACTTTATCGCAACTTCCGGAGTGAGTACGAACGTTGACTTCTTGGAAGGTTCCTTGGTCAAGAATATCGACGACATCTATGTCCTAGAGGGAGTGGACAATAGATCAACCCTGGTCTATGAGGCGGCTTCAGATGGTACCTACGAGGCCGAAGATATCGAGCTTGACGGAAACGAAGGGGACCTAGTTGTGGAAATTGACACTACAGAGATAGTTAGGGCGTCTGATCTTGCTATCGTCAGTCAAGAAGCTACTATTGACATAGACTTCCAATACCAAATCCTCTGGTGGACAATCAACATAGACGTAGCGGACCTGGTAATTTCGCAAACATTCTCGCCACCCACGGAAGGATATGATTTCCCTCTGAGCGTGGGTGACGAGTGGTCCACAGACTACTATCAGGAGACGGAATACACCGGCTCAAGCGACTATGTTGACATTCCTGCTGATGAGTCTTCCCACGAGTCAGCAAGCTGGGAAGTCGTGAGCAGGGGGGCGCCTGGTGTCAGCTATGCAACTTGTCAACAGTCGTACAACATCACGAATTACGACTCTAACGGCGATCCAACTGGATACAGGTGGTTTTGCCCCGCTGTTCGAGGGGACGTTTACTCCTCGTTTACCCAAAGCATTGGTTTCCTGGCCAATCACGAGTTGGTCATGTATCAAGCAGCACCCAGGAGCAAGCAAATCTCTGTTGAGCTTGAGTTCCCACTTTCCCCTCTGAATATGGAACAATCCGTTTTCGCCAACGTCACTCAGAATAACCAGGGTGTTTCTGGCCAGTCCGTTGAGTTCAGATATGGAATAGAAGAGGATGTTGGCACATACGCAACCGGCTCAGATGGTTCGGCGGAAATTACATTCAACTCGGGCAGTGAGTCTGATGACTCCATTGGAGGGCCTGACACAGGAAGCCATGGGGTGATAGTCTGGATACCCGGCCAGAAGATCATCGGCGCATCTACGATAACGATAGACCCTAACACATACCCTGTTGACCTAATTGCCAGATCGGAGGGAGTTACTGTAGAGAGGGTCAGGGGCAATCAAACTACTACCCTAGATCCCATAGTGGGATTCAACGCGATCCCCGGGGACATGCTGACATTCAGCATCCCTGTTCAGAATAGAGGGATACTGGGCTCTCCAGCCACTACTATGTCGGTAGAGGCACCCGATGGGACCTCTGAGAGCGTTTCTGTGCCGCCACTTTCGAGCCTTAGCCAGTCGAGAGTCGAGGTTGGCTGGTTGGTTCCTCAGACTCAGGCCATAGGCGAAGTATCGCTATCCTTCACTGTAGATCCAAACGAGGAGGTCTACAATGATGGCAATAGGAGCAATAATCATGGTTCATTCTCTCTGTTCATAGGCAGGGCCCCTACGGCTAGCCTCAGTGCCCCTTCGCAATCGTTGACTCTTGACCAGGTTAGCTTCAACGGACTTTCTTCTTACGACCCAGATGGCGGGGAATTATCATGCGAATTTATTGTGGAGACCCTGGAAGGGGGGCATGTCTCATCTGTGGAGGATGACTGCATCCATGAGTACACGTGGGACGACGACGGCGTCTTCTCAGTGAGGCTGGTGATCACAGATGATGAAAATGACCAAGGTTGGAGCGAGTCAGTAGTGACCATACTGAACCGAGAGCCGTATGTTACCGTCAACTCTGAGTATGAGTGGACTCCGGTACTTTCCCCGATTGAGTTCAATGTCGAAGATTCCGTTGGCGACATCGACACACAGAACCCGTCTGCGCCAGTTGACATACTATGGAAGCAGCCTTGCGAGGAGGGTCAAGTCGGGTTCTACTGTACCGTGACGCCGACATCGGAGGGCGAATACACCGCTGAGATCGAAGTGATGGACGACGACGGGGCCGTCGTTTCTTCGACCAAGACAATAGAAGTCAGGAACATCGCCCCTACTAATCCGAGATCCGAGATTTGGCTAGGCGATAATCGGATGATAGCCGACAGCAGGGGCGTCTTCATCGTGAATGAGGGAGACTCGCTCAGATTCGAGGGTTGGGCCGACGATTCTGAAAATGACATGGACACCCTAGTACACATTTGGTCACCTGACGCTGAGAAAAATCCGGACATTGTTATGGAGACTACAGGCAGGAAGAGTACCATGGAGTATACCTACCACACGTCGGGAATGCATCTCGCGACGCTTCAGGTCGTCGATGACGACGGAGAAAGCACAGAAGCACTAATTGTCCCAATAGAAGTGATGAACATTGAGCCTTACATTTCACCAATCTCTCCGCCACTCCCAGCCGCAGAAGACTCGTTGCTAGACATCCTAATCCAAGTTACTGATACTAGTGGTGACATGCACACACTTACCAGATGCTTCGACCTTGATCCACTTTCGAACAGTGATGGAGAGGGGACTTCAGCAGATGACTGTGACTTGGAGTCGGACCACCTGTCTAGATCTTGGCCCGATGCCACAACTGCGCCAGAGATGATAATTTTCCACGTCACTGATGACGATGGCGCAACGGCATCCGTAGAAATTCCGCTAGACATCAGGAACGTCAAGCCAGTTCCAAAGGCCGATTCCAGTGCATTTTTGGATGTTCAGGAGGGGGATGTGTTATTCTTTACCGCTAATGGGACAACTGACTCAGAGCATGATATGGCAAATATGCTGTACAACTGGGACATGGACACGACAGTAGACAGCGATGGTGATGGCGATCCTGAGAACGACATCGACATTCAAGGCCAGTGGATCGAATGGACATTCAACGGATATGGTTCGAGAACGATAAAAATGACTGCATTGGATGAGGGCGAAGGAGCTTCGGTTACGCTCACTGTAGTTATCCTTGAAGCTCCCTTCAGCATGAGTGAATTTGTATCCGACTATGGAATAATCCTGGCCTTCGTCCTGATCGTTGTAGTTGGCGCTGCTGTAGTTCTGCAAAAGAGAGGGAGTGCTGACAGAAGGGCTAGGCCTGACTCGGTGCAAGGAAAGAGGAGAATATCAATGGATGATGCGTTTGACGATCCTCAATATGATCCCTTCACCAAGGAGGAGGTGTCCCTCGAATCTCCTGCCGATGGAAATGATGGAGGGTCAAAGGAAGTCTATGAAAGCGTCGAATCCGGAGTTGATAGGTTCTCGGGAGAAGGAGTAGCAGAGGCCTTCGAGGAGCTTACGGGGGAGACAGTCGAGGAGAAAATTGACCAAGAGGGCCCGGAGGACGTTGCAGTGTCCGTAGAAGAGGCTCTAGACGACGAAGACATCGAAGCACTCTTTGAGGATTAGTCATCGGCGCCATCATGGCCAACCTATTCCGACTACTGGGATTGCCTGACCCATCGAAGGTTAGTGGAGCGAGTATTTCGAAGAAGGGAGTGACGGTTGACCCTGAGCCACAAGCGGAAGACGTTTTCCACTACCTGGATGAGCAGGGGTGGTCTGACAGAACAAGAAGGATGACTCCAGAGGCCCAAAGACAGGTGGTCTACCTAAAGCCCGACACGCTCCATAGGCTCCACACGGAGGGGATGTCCGATGTTCTTTCGGGAGGCAATATGATTCTTGTCGACCTAGGCTCCTTAGTACATATGCCCAGTCAAAGAGACGTCTGTAGGAGGAGGGTGCAAGAGATGGCGACTAGACTAGGACTTCCAGTGTTTGCCATTAATGACGATGACACGCTTCTAATGGTCGCAGGGGCCGGAATGAGGGTGGATACCAAAAGGCACGAATTGGGCATAGGTGGAATGGACCAGCTTACTGAGCCCTAGGTTTCTGGATCATAAGACACAGGTCCGTCTTCGAGCCATGAGTCCAAGTCCCCTGATGCAACTTCATCTACGGCATGAGCTGTGAAGTCCCTGTAGGCGACCCATTTGGATATCTCTTCCTCACTATCGCCCCTCTGACGCTTCCTGCGAATTGACTCGTCAGCATACTTGACGCAACGCCTGAGGAATCGCTCTACAATTTCTCGTCTCGAGTCCTGATTCATTCTCACACCATCTCTAATTCTTCGATCAACTTCTCTACGTGCCCCTTGGTTCCGACCTTGTATCCGACCCACTGGAGAATCCCATCAACTCCTATGGCAAATGTTGACCTCAGAGTCCCCATGTACGTCTTTCCATACATATTCTTCTCCCTCCATGTCCCATATGCCTGGTGGAGTTCCGCCTCTTCATCGACAATTAGATCAAATGTTAGTTCGTGTTTGGAGATGAATTTCTCATGAGACTTGGCAGAGTCTGTGGAGACTCCCAAAACAGCCCATTTGTTATTTTCCAACATTCCCATATTGTCTCTGAAATCACAAGCCTGAACAGTGCAACCAGGTGTATTGTCGCGTGGGTAGAAGTACAATATCAGCCCTCTTCCCGAGGATAGTATTTCAGAGAGAGTTATTGTCGAACCATCGGTCAAGACGGCCTCGAAGTCTGGGGCTTTGTCTCCGATGGAGAGAGTCACGGGTTCTGCCATGTACGCCGGAGAGGGGGCACAATGATGACCTTTACTTCTGGATAATGGAAGAGAGCGTGACGGCCGCGGGCCTAATCGGTGGTTCGCTGAATCCGAAACATGCCGAGTCTAGTCGCCTGGACATAATCCCCAAGTCTTTTCCTGAAACCTTTGCGCTTGCGCTCTTGAGCCACGAGATTCCCCTTACTGAGTACCATTCCTCATTCCCATTGTTGGCCATTCCATGGGTCTTCGTTCCGAACAAAATCCTTGCAAAGAAGTTCTCTACAGATGAAATAAACCAGAGTGGGCGAGGAATTGGGATTGGGATCGTGTATCCCCAGTGCATTGTGACGCTCAAGTCATCGGCCTGGACTGATATCGATTTACCGGAAATCTTGACGTCGATGGGGGTGATCCTGATCTCCTCAAATGTGTAGAGTGATGATACATATTCAGAATGTTTCTCGGAGGGAGAGAGGAGTGTCCTTTTACCGCTGGGATCAGCCCACATTACATTTGTGAATTTACCTAATGGGCTCTCTTCCCAGTTTCCGATAACGATCCTGTCCCCCCTCCCAAAGGACGAAGAAAAAATCATTCCCCTGAATGTGTCCTTCACCATCTCTTCTTCTCCTCTGCCATCCTCTTCTTTGTTGAAGCCCATGAGCAGATAGGGCACCCTTCCAAATCGTGCCTTCTTGCCGGGCAATGCTCTCTTCCGAAGTAAATTATCTGCAAGTGTCTGCGATTCCACGTCTCCTCCGGAAAGACTCTTTTCAGGTCCCTTTCTGTTTTTTCCACACTCCTCCCATCCGAGAGTCCCCATCTGGATGCTAGGCGATGAATGTGCGTATCAACTGGGAATGCGGGTATTCCAAACGCCTGAGACATTACAACGCTGGCGGTTTTGTGACCTACACCAGCCAGAGATTCAAGGAACTCCCAGTCTGGAGTGATTTCCCCTCCTGCGAGGACAATCTGTTGGGCCATTCTTCTCAAGTTTCGGGCCTTTGTGGGAGCGAGTCCGATCTGTCGGATGTGATGTTGTATTTCATTGACTTCTAGTTTCATCATTTCATGGGGCGTACTTGCAGCTGAGAAGAGCTGGGGAGTCACCTCGTTCACCTTCTTATCGGTGGTCTGAGCGGATAGCATTACCGCAACGAGGAGCGTGTAGGGGTCGTGATGGTCCAGTGGTATCGGAGTTTCCGGATACATCTCATCCAGTAGTTCACCGATGATTTTGGCCTTCTCGGACCTTTTCATCACTCGACCTCCGGATCGCCTCTCATCCCAAGGATGAATGCGGCGCCAATGAAAAGCATCGGAACGCCATAGCATGGCAAGAACATGAAATCGGAAGAGTCTGTGGAGTTAGTATTGCCTCCCAAGAGGATGTAAGCCAACAAACCTAGGAATAGGCCTGGAAGAAGCGCAATAGCGGCTAGTACGAGTCCGCGCATCAACCCCATGATGCTCGCTGATTGAACTACAAGATGAAGGTTCGTTAGCCTCCGTCAGTTGGGAAATGAGGAAAATCAACCCAATCCTCTCAAGTAAACACCCCTTGGACCGTGCATGGCCATAGAAATCGTCGATTTCCTTGAGGGTTTGTCAGTAAGCTTCTGCGGGGTGGCCATCCTCCTTTGGATGTCAATTGGAACATTCGCAAGAACGGAGAAAGGAGAAGTCCTGGCACAGCGCACAATTGCTTCTCTTTGCGTAATCTCGGCGGTGATGCTAATCATTCTAAATTCCATGGGGGGCGAACTCTGGGGTTCGAGTTCGATGGCCTTGCCCATGGCAATGGTAGCAGTCATAGTTGCGATTGCGGCGACCCTCAATCTGAAGGGAAAGGATGTGCAGGGCGAGGCTAATCCGCACAACATTAGGAAGATGCGTCGCGAAGAGAAGTGACTACTGGGAGTCCTCTCCGCCGATCTTGTCATCAATGAATGCCCTCATGTACGCAGGTAGTTCGCCGTTGACGAACAGAACATCATTTACTTCTTCTAATTTCATCAGCGAGTAGTAAATTTGCATAGCAGTCATGGGAGTTGCACTGCATCCGGTACAACCCCCCTCAAGAGAGATGGAAATTATTCCGTCAGATGTATCAATCACATTGACGACACCGTCATGGGCGTCCAAGACTGCTTGCACGGGGCCAACTGAGTCTAGAATCATCTGCTTGTCCACCATGAAGCCGCCCTCGTGCCCCTGTACAAGCGGGGGGCTTTCAAACAATCGCCCCTTCCGAGTGGCATGGGCGGCACATTGAGGGTCCTCATCATTGACCTCCTTGTGGAAAGATCCGAATTCGGACATGGGGGGAATCAGGAGGTCATTATCCCCATGGCAAAAGAGGATGATATCGAAGTCCTGCTGGTCACTCCACAGATGCAGTCTATCGAATCGGGGGAGAGATCAGCTAGAGAGGGAATTGTTCATCTTTCGGAGGGAGACGTGCCAAACTGGGACCACGACTACGAATTCTGGGGGAGTTGTGAAGTCGAAATGAATGGGAACTTGGCTAAATTCATGAGAATTGCACTTCCGAGCAATTTGGAAGATAGTGAAATGAGGGACTGGCTCGAGTTGATCGACGTAGATGCGGTGGTTTGCTCGGGATCCCGAAGAAATGTGACCATGTGGGAGGAGTGGATGAATAGTGCCGCTTCCCTGATGAGGGTTGCATCCACTTCTGGAATGCCGACACTCGGAATTTGTTTTGGGCATCAACTACTGTGCAAATCCCTTGGTTCCGAGGTTACCAGAGCAGAAAAGATGTCTAGCGGAGTTTGGGACTTGTCGCTAAATGAGTCCGGAATGGAAGATGAGTTGTTTGAACTCAGGTCGGAGAGAGAAGGTGGACCTGTGGTCCTTTACTCCCACCAGGACCATGTCATTACAGTCCCAGAGTGCTGTGAATTACTTGGATCAGCTGAACACAACTTAGTTACTGCGGTGAGAGTAATTGGGCCAGAGGGGGAAAAAATGCCTGCATGGGGCCTGCAATTTCATCCAGAGGCCGCGAAGCACAGGATAGAGAGGTCATTTGGATGGGGGCATATCACCGAGGAAGAAATGAGGAGCTTTCAGAGAGAACACGATGGTGCCGGAGTTCTCCAAGCCTTCGCCAATGTGGTTTTGAGCCATCGGAGATAGGTCGCCCCTCCGGGGCGGATTCTATGACTTGAATTATAAGTGGGACTTTTGTCCGCGGGCCGAAACAGGTTGATATTATGGACGGAGAACAACTAGGAATGTATGGAATGATGGCAGGGGTTTTCGGCCTTGTCGTCGCATTCATGCTCTATAGAAAGGTAGACTCGATTGAGATTGAGAACAAGACTGTGGCAAAAATCACTGAGCGCATCCAGGACGGGGCTATGGCCTTCATGATGGCTGAATACAGGATGTTGTCCGTATTCATTGCCGTCGTTGCAGCTCTGCTGTTTGTTGGCGGGAACTACAATGACGACCTAGGCATGGAGACCACGATTGCTTTCGTCATTGGTGCGCTCTGCAGTGGTGCTGCGGGATTTAGCGGCATGCGCTCAGCAACTAGCGCGAACGGGAGGACTGCACAGGCTGCAGCTAGCGGAGGCCAGGCGGATGCACTTACCACATCATACAACGGGGGGGCAGTAATGGGCCTTGCAGTCGGAGGGTTGGGGCTCTTCGGAATATCAATGATGTACTACTTTACAGAAACTGAATTCCTCTCTGTAAGCAACATAGCAGGATTCGGGATGGGTGCATCTTCCATCGCGCTCTTCGCCCGTGTTGGTGGTGGAATATACACCAAGGCTGCTGATGTTGGGGCAGATCTTGTGGGCAAGGTCGAAGCAGGCATTCCAGAGGACGATCCTCGAAATCCAGGCGTCATCGCTGACAACGTCGGTGACAACGTCGGTGACGTGGCTGGAATGGGGGCCGACATCTTCGAGTCCTTTGTCGGCTCAATAATCGCAGCAATGGTGATTGCTGCAGCTAGCAGTGAGTTGGGGGATGAGTACCTGAAGATTCCAATCGCTCTTGCCATAATTGGATACCTAGCGTCTATTATCGGAGTCTTCTCGATTTCAGCAATGAAAAACATGGATGCTGGTGCGGCTCTCAGGAACACCACCTTCATCGGCGCGGGCCTGTTCATCGGGGGAGGCTATCTCGCCCTGGGGGAGCTAGGCCTCGATCAGACGGTGGTTTGGGCGGTTGCTATTGGAAGCATGGTAGGAATACTGATCGGACTTGTTACCGAATATTACACGGGAATAGAGCCTGTATTTGGTTTCCAAGTAAAGGCGATTCCCTACATTGGGGAGGCTTCCAAGACCGGTAGTGCAACTAATGCCATAGCAGGCCTTGCTGTTGGTATGGAGTCTGTACTGGTTCCCGTAATTCTAATGGCAGCCGGAATTTATGGTGCGAATGACGTGATGGGCGGCGGAGATGCCGGACTTTACGGAATCGCAATGGCAGCAATGGGAATGCTGGGAACCGTTGGAGTTACCATGACTGTTGATGCCTACGGGCCCGTGGCTGACAACGCTGGAGGCATAGCTGAGATGTCCGGTCTCGGGAAAGATGTGCGTGACATCACCGATGGGCTCGACTCCATTGGAAACACAACTGCCGCCATCGGGAAGGGTTTCGCAATAGGTAGTGCCGCTCTTACAGCTCTGGCCCTATTCGCTGCCTACAAGACGAGTGCAGGTTTGGATGCAGCATCGCTTTCGCTTACCAATCCAGAGGTGGTCATAGGTCTACTAATTGGAGGGGCCCTTCCTTTCGTGGTAGCGGCCATGACAATGAAGTCCGTTGGACGAGCTGCTGAAGACATGATTACTGAGATTCGCAGACAATTCAGGGAGATTGATGGGCTCCTTGAGGGTCGAGAAGGAGTCGAGCCGGACAGCGCCACATGCGTTGACATATCGACTCAGGCCGCTCTTAGGGAGATGGTGATGCCAGGACTTGTGGCAATCTCTAGCCCCGTGATCATTGGCAAGGCCCTCGGTCCTGCTGCCCTGGGTGGGACCCTAGCTGGAGCTACTGCAGCGGGTGTTCTCATGGCTCTATTCATGGCTAATGCGGGAGGAGCCTGGGACAACGCGAAGAAGGCCATCGAGCAAGGTGAGATATCGGGTGCTGAGAAGGGCGATGAAGCGCATTCTGCAGCAGTTGTAGGCGATACCATAGGGGATCCTTTCAAGGATACGAGCGGGCCATCCCTGAACATCCTGATCAAGTTGATGTCAATAGTCTCAGTTGTTATCGCTGGATTACTCTGATAGTCGAAGCGTCAGTCTCTTGACTGCGGCCCCCCTCGCATGTCCATGAGGGGCGGGTCAGCAATTGGCATGGCCTCATTGATGGCGATGTGCATTCTCTCCGGTTGCATCGAGACAGGAGATTCTGGACAATCGGAAGAATCTGCGGATGTCGACATGGCGCTCCCAGAATGGGAAGTTGGAAATAATTGGCTATACACATTTATCACGCCTCAATTCGGAGAAGACAGCGCAAGGCTAGTTGTTGCAGAAATTGATAACGAATCCGGGGATTACCAAGTCGGAATCTCTTCTGAGAGAGAGGCTCAAAGACACGCGGTAATCAACCATAATCCATTTCTGGGACGAATGACAATTGATGGCTTGTCTGTATACGAAAATGGAGTACCTCAGAAAGTATTCTCATTCCCATGGGTCATCGGCGATGAGTGGTCATTCACCCTATTCGGTCAAGAATGGAGTGCTACTACTGTTTCTATTAACAATGGAAATGCCAGAGTGAGTGCGGGATCTTCAGAAGGCCATGAATTGCAATATACATTCAGCGGAAGTGATGGTTTCCTAGAAAGGCTAGTTTGGGAGGACTCGGAGGGGCGGAACCAATTACGAATGGAATTGAATGTCGCCAGATCGAACTACCAAGGAGACGTGTTTTTCTACAGGGCTAGGGACCTAATTGATCGACTGTATGAGGAGAATGACCAGGAGATATATGACTCATTTTTCGACGATGGGCACCCATCAGATGGAGATTGGGATACCTTGGTTTGGTATCTTGATGTGGAAATTGCATCCAATGGGGCCTCGTCTGGTTCACTAACGATGAAGGATCATGCTGGAGCTTCCCCCCTTACTCGCGCATGGGGATCTGGGGCGACTGAAAAGGGGGCGATAGGCACCATACCTTCCAACTCTGGAGAGTACTCTCTTACAGTGACGGTCCGTGGCCAATCATCATTCGTCCACCTCAAGGTTGCTGGGGCATTGGTTTTCCAATGGAATCTGTGAGGTGACAGTATGAGTCATGGGACTCTGGTAATGATGCATGGCATGACTGGAACCGCTGAAATGATGAAGCCGCTTGCAGAAAGCCTAGTTCCTAAGGGGTGGTCAGTAATGTGCCCCCAGGCGACAATAAAGCACCCTGCTAGTGGAGGTTTTGCATGGTGGCTGAGGGCCGATGACCCAGCCCTTCCCCTTGACGAGGTTTCCCAGGCTCAAGTTGATGAGTCGCTAATGCACGTTCGGGAGTCGCTCCCAGATGAGCCGGTGATAGTTGGAGGGTTTTCCCAGGGAGGGGCTATCGCATCGGCCCTAATGGGGACTGATTCAAGTGACAATATCGTTGGATTGGTCCTTATTGGAACCAAGACTGTTCGTGACGAATCACTCAGGGGCTCTCTTCCTTTCCTAAGGCCTCGTCCCATAGTGTGGATGCACGGGACCGGTGACCACCTTGTTCCGATCGAGCTAGCCAGAGAGCATGCTGACATCTTCGAGGATGCAGGATGGCCAATTACTAGGCTGGAGCATGAGAAGGGGCACATGGTGAATCTGAATCAGTTAGATGAACTGAGGAATGCCATTCAAGATATGGCAGAAAACGCTCATAGATAGTCCATCAGGTGGTCGGACCCGCCTACAAAGATTGGGTCTTCACCTCTAGTGTCGAAAACAACTGGTACGGTACGATGCCCTGTCTCCATGACGAGTTCCCTCCTCATTCCCTCGTAATGGTCAAGATTGACCTCGACATAGGTTAGGCCGTTGGCTTCCAATGTCCTGGATGCCCTGACGCAGTACGGACATATCGTCTGGCTGAAGAAAACGAAGTCCGTATCGGCGGACGTTAGATGATCAAGAAACGACGCCATCCCTTCCCACACTCTCATTTTCTTCCTCCCACCAACCATCTGGAGTCTCGCCGAGATCGCCATCCGGCTCATCGTCGCCGCCTAAACGTCCCTCGAGGACACGGTCGCATTCGTCCGGATCGATGAAGACTAGAATCACTACGGTGAATAGGGTCAATGCCGCTCCCAAGTAAAGTGCTGAGATGTAGTCAAAAATCTCAACCATTCTGCCGGTGAATTGGTATGCAATTACTGCGGAGAGATTGAACATCGACATATATGCTGTGAACTGGGTTCCTCCTGCCTTGCTGTAAGTGAGTCTCATCGAAACCGAGATGATACAAATCCATGCAAGGCCACTAATTATGGCCCTTAAACAAAGATAAACGGTCATTATTCCGGTATTGGTCCAATAAGGCTCAAGCATTGCGAGGCCAGCATTCCCAAGAGCAAGTAGAGTGAATCCTACCATTGCAACTTCCCTTACTCCAAACCTATCGCCCAGGAAACCGCCCAGTATCTGCCCCGCCATAAGGAAGAGAATCACAATTCCTCCCATGATTCCGTTGTACTTCGTCTGTGTCCATCCTGCCTCATTGATGAAGATATCAACCACTATCGGATCGACGAAGACGTACATCTCAGAAAGGAGGCAGAGGAATATGAGCAAGAAAGAGGACCTGAGAGAGAACCCCTTGACTATATTGTAGGCAGGAACTGCAAGTCCAGACCTAGCCTGACCGCCCAGGGGGTTCGATATACGGAAGTCGGAAACGGCTGGCAAAAGGAATTTTCCAATCGCTATTCCCGACATTGATAGCAAGAAGGCGTACCATCCCACTTTCTTTAGTGGTGAGGCTACGGTGTCGAATGAGTCCACGCCCGAAACGAGGTAGATTATTCCCAATGCGCCTCCAATAAGCATCACTACTATGCTTGCCCATAGGAGTGCAGCGATACCCTGTATCTGGTCCCCATACAGGTTTCCGGAGACCCAGCTGGCGACTCTGAAATCATCTTCGTGATCATCTTCCCACGGGAGAGCCTCTTCGGCTTCCCACAGATTCTCCTGGGAGGCGTCAGAGTCGTCATAATTATCTTGCCCGGGAGAGGACCTCTGCCATGGGAACAAGCGATCACTAGGCCTCTCTCTAAGGAAGAGGGGTAGACACATTATCAGGGCCAGAAGAGGGAGTTGGACCATAATTGCGGCTTTAATGCCAAAGTCCAATACTAGCATTCCGACCACTGCTCCTCCAATTATTATCCCACCCCTCTTTGCTGCGAACATGAAGCCGTTAGCCTTCGCAACCTCGTCGGGCTGGAGAACGTCGACTGCCAAGGCGTCCACGCTCACATCTTGTAGTGACGAGAACAGGTTGTGTACGAATAACATCAGGGTCACGAGTTCTATTGATGCATTCAGATCGGGTACGAAAAGTAATGCACCCAAAGTAACAATCATTCCAGTCTGAGCAAAGAGGATCCAAGGCCTCCTTAGTCCGTAAGAAGGGAACTGGACTGCATCGACCACTGGCCCCCAAATGAACTTGAAAGTCCAAGGTAGTGCTATGGTTGCAAATAGGGCAGCTATCTGCTCCGGAGACGCTCCGTTAGCAACCAGGAAGGCGACGAATGTCACCGAGGTGAATCCTGCAGGCAGGCCCTGGGCAGTGTAGAGTATGGAGAGAGAGACGTACCTTCTGAATTGGTTCTCAACCAGAGACTTGCCATCGTTCCAGGAATCCCTAGCTGAGTTCCACCTGCCTGGAATTAGACGGGGGTCAATTGCTGAACCGACTTTACTTGCAATGGTGTAGATGCCCATATGTTCCGATACGACGAGTTCGTCTTTACCTCTGATCTTTGAAATCCAACGCTCCCTTACCGAAACGAAGCCGATAAGTGCAACTGAAGCTATGAATGGAATCCAGAATATTGAGCTGCTCAATTTTGTTAATTGCCCCGAGGAACTACCCGAGGCCTCTCCATCGATGAGTATGACTCTTCTGGAATCAATGGGGGAGATACTGTTCTCTGAAGCGACTAGGCGTGCGTAAATTGTGGAGTTGCCAGACTTTTCATGCGGATCTAGCTTGACTCTCCACTGTCCCCAGTCGCCGGAAATGTCTGCTGCCCCCTTCCACTCGCCACCTCCAACGCGAACCTGCACTAGGCCCATTCCCGGTGCCACTCCTGATGCAGTTCCTGAGATATACGACTCGTTTCCTATATGCTGCAGAGTTTCTACATACATGCTAACATTGAGTGATCTGTCGATGCTGCCTGCTGCCTCGACAAACGCTAGTGGGTCGGCCTGACCGAACCCGAACTCGTTGTCCGGGCGAGTCTCCAAGATGCTGCAGTCATTGAATCCAGGGTCATCCAGCAACTGGAGATCCCTCTCGATGGAGTGTGCAGAGATGATGTCCTTGAACTCAGAGGGGGTGATGTCAGGATTGGCCTCGACCATCAGGGCGGCTATGCCTGCCATCAAGGGGGTAGCCATGCTAGTTCCCGACTTGCTGGTATATCCATCGCTAGTCGCAGCGTCTGGAGCCATGATGCTGGAGCCTATGGTAGCGACGTCTGGCTTGACCCTGCCATCTGATGTGTACCCTCGACTGCTGTAAATAGCTAGGGCGAGATCCTTGTCCAAGCTCGCCACTGTTACTGGAAGATTTGCATCGCCTGGACTGTCTATCGTGTTACATCCGGCAAATGTTGCACCTCCGAACTCATTACCTGCTGACAGTGTGGTGATTATTCCAGCCTCCACCACGGCATCCATCTGTCTGCTCCAAGCTGAGCTTCCGTCGTTGTCGAAGTGTATCTCCAACTGCTGCTCGCCAAGAGATGAAGTGACTATGTCGATGCCATACTTGTCCTTGTTATCTATGGCCCACTGGGCCCCTTGAATGACGTCCTCTATGTCCCCATCACAACATGCTAACAAATTGATCAGGAATGCTCCGGGAGCGGCTCCCACATATCTGAGGCCTGTGGTTGGTTCTGTCTGCCCTCCCCCTGTCCCAGCGGCTATCCCTGCCACGTGACTCCCATGAGTTCCTGAGTCGTAAGATGTGGAAGGGTCCTGCTCTGAATCTGTGAAAACGGAATCGAAGAATGCAATAATCTTGGGATCACAATCAATCGGGATTGGATTGGGATTGGTTGGGTCCGGATCTGGCTGATCGCATCCCATAGTGAATGGCTCATCATCCATGTCGTTGAGGCCCTCGTGATCCCCCCTAACCCCTGTATCGAGGATAGCAATGACTGAACCCGTGCCGTCGAACCCGAAGTCGTTCCACACCTGGTCAACTCCCATGTTTGGAGCAGCCTCGTGCATGTTCGCCTCTGCAAGACCGAGGTCCTCGATCATGACCACTCCTGGAAGGGAAAGTATGCCATTACCAGAAAGTATCGAGGCGAAGGGCGCTGTTGCTATTACGGCGTCGAGGTATTTCGGCCTGAAGGTGGTCGTCACCCCCAGTTCCTCGAGAGCTGAAACGTCTGCATCAGTTGGGTGGTGATTGTAGTCAACGAAGATCCTGGCGCTCCCCTCTGGGGCCCTCCTCCACCATTCTTGCTGAACCTGTTCTGGTTGTTGCAATAACCACTCAAGTCGGTCGTCGATTGAATCTGAGTCCTTGTCCCTGCTCCAGTGTAGCCACCACTCAGCGTGCAATTCGGACTCTGCGCTAGGAGCCCATTTACCATCCGCATCCAATCCTCCCTTTCCATGCTCGACTGGTGAAATCGATGATGAGGCAAGTGGGATGATGAATAGCAGCACCAGAGCTGATGCTATCGCTGACGAACGCCCCACCATGGGTGGGGCGATGAATGGTCACGTTTATGGGTTCGGACTAAAGTATCTGAAAGCCTTCATCCTCGTAATCCCAGTCTAATATATCCCAATCAGCCGATTTCAGTGATTTTCGGACGTCTTCGGTGGCTGAGGGGTGGCAAATCAACGCAGCGAAGCCTCCTCCTCCGGCACCGACCGCTTTCCAAGAGGAGACCATCCCTGAGTCAACCATCAGTTCGAAGGTTTCTCTGAAAGGTTCGTGGATTCCTCGGTCTATGGCGTCGACGCCCTCTGAAGTCCTCCTCATTGAATCGACGATCAGATCTCTTCTATCCTGTTGAAGTCCTGTTGCCATGCCCCTAACAGCCGAACGGATGGCGTGCAAACCCTCGATTACATCCTTATCGCCCTCAGAATACCTGGACCATACGGGACCGTGGAGGTTTCCTGACTTCCTACTTATTCCGGAATTTACCAGCAATAGATGCTTGTGAAGCCATGCTCTGGACGATCTCATTGGCTCGAAGGGCATACGTTCAACTCTTTCACCGAAGAAGATTAGGTGGTTGAATCCCCCCAGGGCCGATGCCCACTGATCCTGCCTGCCACCTAGGTTTCCTGCTCTTGCTTCGATTTGGTAAGCCCTCTCTGCGATATCCTCTGGCGTGTCATTAGGGGAAGAAAGGGCGGCTCTAGCTACGTTCATTGCGCCGCTAGATCCTAGTCCTGAACCGGAAGGGACTCCAAAGGAGAAACTCACTGAGGAGTCGTTTGATGTTGCCTTGACGTATCTGTTAATGGTGAAATTGACTACCTCTCCACCGAAGTCTTCGGTATAGGGCGGAACGTCAGTCCACCCTCCAGCCAAGTCAACCCTGACTGGAGCAATGACTTCCCTTTTCCCCTCCATGTTTCGCCGCCAACGTAAGTGAATGAGAATGATTCGGTCCGCAGAAGTCATGACCGAAAATAAGGGGTATGAATGGCCCCTCCGGGGAACATGGATTCCGACGTGGCAACTGCGATCAAGGCATTCGCATCGGGTCGACCTGTGATGATTTTCGACTCAGATTTCAGGGAGAAAGAGACTGATCTCCTTTGGCCGGCGACCGCTGCTACTCCAGAGGTCATGAGGAGGCTGAGGAAGGATTGCGGTGGCCTCCTCTTCCTGGCCATTGGGGATGAAGTGGGGGAGCTGTTTGGCCTGCCATGGCTTCAAGACATTCACACGCATGACTCTCTGGTAAAGGAAAATCCTGTGTTATCCAGGCTTGTTACCAACGACCTTCAGTATGATAGCAGGTCTGCATTCACACTGTCACTCAACCATCGTGAAACGTATACGGGAATTACCGATAGGGACAGGGCACTAACCACTCGAAGATTCGGTGAGCTTTCTGGGGAATTATTGGGGGGTGACGGTGATTCTGCAATGGATGCCCTCGGACGTGAGTTCAGAACTCCAGGGCACATCCCTCTCTGCCGTGAGTCTCCGGGAGGCCTCTCTACACGGCAGGGTCACACTGAATTGGCCGTTGCGATGGCTAGGCTTTCCGGCCAAGTTCCTTGCACCATTGGGGCAGAAATGCTTGAGCCGGAGGGCGATGGTGCACTATCATTGGATGGTGCTCGTGAATATGCATTAAAGCATGGAATCCCAATGATAACTGGTGACGATATACTGTCTTCTATGGGGATATAACAGGGCAATAACTAGACGTCGAGACAAGAGGGGGATGCATGGCACGAGTGATGGCGGTCGGTGTTTTCGATCTCCTCCATGCCGGCCATCTTCACTATCTAGAGCAGGCTAAATCACTGGGTGATGAATTGGTCGTAGTTGTAGCGCATGATGACACAGTTAGGGCTCAGAAGCATGAGCCTGTGACGAATCAGGATCTGAGGTGCAGGATGGTAAAGGGTCTGAAGCCGGTTGATGACGCAATAGTTGGGAATCCCCCTGGGACTCCAATATTCGACATTCTCAAGGTTGTGAAGCCGGACGTGATCGCATTGGGATATGATCAGAAGCACTCTATCGACTCTGTAAGGAGCGGATTAGACGGTCACGGATACTCCAATGTCGGACTGACAAGAGTTGAGGGGCTTTCAGATGACCTGGATGGAACGAGGAAAATCATCGCTAGGATTCTGGATCTTTGGCCGACCTCCGAAGGTGGGCCATACGAGGAGGACTAGAATGTACACTGGGATAGTCGCAGGGGTCGCTCCGGTCTCCAATATTGAGCAGGGCGACAGTGTTCTGAAAATTACAATTGGCCTAGATGGTTTTGATGAAGGGATCAAGGTCGGCGCTAGCGTTTCCCTGGACGGTGTTTGCATGACAGTTGTCAGCATTAATGGGAGCAGTGTTAGCTTCGATGCGATAGAGGAGACCCTACGAAGGACCACACTCGGGAGCCTAAAAAAGGGAGATTTGGTGAATGTAGAGAGGTCACTTAAGGTTGGAGATGAGTTGGGAGGGCACATCTTGTCTGGGCATGTTATGAGCAAGGCGCGTATTATCGAGAAAATGGAAAGGGGAGAGGGTCTTGACTTGAGAATCGAGAGTCCGAGTGGGGCTTCACCTTACATCCTTGAGAAGGGATTCATTGCAGTTGACGGGATGTCGCTGACCGTTGGAGAGGTTTCCGACAATTCGTTCAGCCTCCATATTATCCCCGAAACGATCAGATCCACTACTATAGGAAGCAAGGGCGAGGGGGACATGGTGAACATAGAGATAGACTCCAGGACCCAAGCCGTTATTGACACTATTAGGAGAATGGAGGTCGAAGGATGAGGATGGGGATAGTTTGTGGGTCATTCCACAAAGGTGAGGTCAGCAAGATGCTTGATTTCGCCATAGATGAAGCAGAGTCCAAGAAATGGGAGGTCGCTGAAACTGTGTGGGTCCCTGGTTCGATGGAGGCCCCCTTGGCCCTAGACAGATTGCTTCAACGGGAAGACATCCATGGAGCAGTGGTACTCGGCATAATTGAGAAGGGAGAAACTGACCATGGAATGGTGATGGGTCAATCCGTTACCAGGGCAGTAATTGAGTTGCAAATAAAGCACGGAAAGCCAATAGGACTGGGAATCATTGGTCCTGGGGCAGAGCCGGAACACATTGAGCCTCGACTGGAGCCACACGCCAGAGCAGCGGTTGGGGCGGTTGCCTCTATGGTGGAATGACAGAGGTAGAGTTGAAGGACGTCCCTACATTGGGAGGCTCGTGGCCGAGGGTGTTCGCAACGTCATCATCATTGGGTCCGGGCCTGCCGGTTACACTGCCGGACTGTACGCAGCTAGGGCACTTTTGGAACCACTGATGTTTGCTGGATACATGTCCGGAGGCCAACTGATGCTAACTTCCGATGTAGAGAACTTCCCCGGTTATCCATCGGGAGTCGGTGGGCCGGAGATGATGGTACATATGAGGGAGCAGGCAGAGAGATTCGGCCTCGAAGTCCATGATAGGAATGTGGAGAGGGTGGACTTCTCCAGCCGCCCTCACAAAGTTTGGGTCGAGGGCGAGGAGTTCAGAGCTGAGTCGGTAATCATCTGCACAGGTGCCGAGGCCATCTGGCTAGGGGCCGAGGGGGAGGAGGCCCAGAAGGGCAGAGGAATCTCCACATGTGCAACCTGCGATGGTGCGTTTTTCAGAGACGAGGAAGTCATAGTAGTAGGGGGCGGAGACTCTGCCATGGAAGAGGCCACGTTTCTTACCAGATTCGCGAGCAAGGTCACAATAATCCACAGAAGGGATGTTTTCCGGGCATCCAAAGTAATGTATGAGCGTGCCGATGCCCATCCAAAGATCGAAATCAGAACTTTCAGGCAAGTGAAATCTTGGACTTCTGACGAAAATGGCCTAACTGGCGCGATACTGGAAGATCCTAGAGATGGGAGTGAGGAGGAGATTTCATGCAGTGGGGCGTTCATTGCCATAGGTCACAAACCAATCACCCAGTATCTCGAGAACCAGGTCGAGATGGACGACGAGGGGTACATACTGCATAAGTCGAATACTATGACCAGTGTGGAAGGCGTCTTCGCGGCGGGGGATGTTGTGGATACGAGATACAGACAGGCCATTACGGCGGC
>CAYFGD010000004.1:0-26654 GCA_964342715.1 uncultured Candidatus Poseidoniales archaeon
CGAGTTCCGTTTATGAAGAAATGCCGGAGAGAGGCTGCAATCAACTGATGATTGGAGCGATGGGGTCAAGTCATAGGCCGGACTTCGCGTGTCGTGGCGAGAGTCGACTTCCTGGGTACCGGCAATGCTTTCTCACCTCACGGGAGGATGCATGCCCTTGCACTGATAGACGGAAAAATCCTGATCGACACCCCGCCTACACTACTTGCTCAACTGAGGAGGTCAGGTTTCTCTACCTCGGATGTTAGACATCTTCTGATTACACACTGGCACGCTGATCACACATTTGGATTTCCATTCTTGCTATTAGACAGGAAATTCATCTCTGATGCATCGGGGAGTTCTGATCTTTCAGTTTACCTTAGGCCGGGAGGGAAGGGGTTTCTCTCTTCACTATGTGAAATGGGCTTCCCCGGAAGCCTGGCTGATTCCCTGGAGGGCAGAGTGCAGTGGAATGAAGAAGAGTCGGGGGCCCTAGGGGACACCGGATGGAGCTACGAGAGGTTTCCAGTTTGCCATACGCCAGAGACTGACCCGCATGGGTACGAGCTTACTCATGTATCCGGATTCCGCCTTCTCCACTGTGGGGATTCAGGACCTTGCGAGGAGATAGAGAGGAGAGCGGTCGGGGCGGATGTGGTGGTACTTGAAATGGGCATGCCGGACATAGGTGAGTTTCCTCATCACCACCGCCCATCAGATGTAATTTCATTTGGGGAGAGGCATTCGGAGGCGAAGATTCTAGTGACTCACAATTACTCTTCCGGAGAAGGAAATGAGTCGGGATTCCCAATGCCTTTTCTACCCGAATCAATACATCAATTAGAAGATGGGGACGTGTTGGAGATAGACCAAAATGGCGATTTCAGAATGATAATAAAATCATAGAAAAAATATGACATATTTATACTCACATTACTGGACTATCGAATATTGGGAGCGACCCGAGTGAATTGATGACCGAATATGATTGGAATTTTATGGAATGTTTTGGACATTTGGCTAGGACACTGGAATATATTGTTCACTAACATGTTATGTGCGTTGTTTTTTATTATTTATTTACTAGTAAAACGTTATACCTCTGGTTGATAATATTACAATTTACTAGAGAAATGGCGAGATCTAAAGAACGTTGCCGGGAAGCTCTCAATGGGCATCTTATTTGGAAATCGTCAGAGAGTCTTATTATCTCCTGCTCACTCGCTCAGAATCCGCGTAAGTAGGTAGCCAACTCGGATGGGGAGTTGACTAGTGAAATATTGCGGAATGGACAGGAGTGAAAATAAATGGGCGGGAATATTTTCGAAAAAATTCTCGGACAGGAAAGCCTCTTCTTGGACAGAAGGGCTTTCGACCATGCTTTCGAACCCAACAGACTCCCTCATCGGAAAAACGAAATCGACTCTTTGGTGAGGAATCTTGTGGATGCTCTGAATGGCCATATACCCTCGAACATGCTGCTTTACGGAGTTCCAGGTTCTGGGAAAACGGTAGTGACTAGGTTTGTCCTTTCCCAGCTACTTGACAAGGGAAAGGAGATGGGTGAACCAGTTAGGTGCTACGAGATAAATTGTAGGAATGTCGACACCAAGTATAGGGTCGTTCAGAACGTTGCTACTCAGCTTACAAAGAGAGGGGATGCTCCCATACCATTTACCGGGTGGCCTACTGACAGAGTTCTCGAGACCCTGATTTCGAGAATGGATCGGGAGGGGGGAGTTCACATCATTGTTCTGGATGAAATTGACAATCTTGTTTCCAGATCCGGGGACGGACTATTGTACAATCTTACAAACATCAATACGGTCCTCAACAATTCTAGATGTTGCATCATTGGTATTAGCAACGACTTGCATTTCACTCAGCACTTGGACCCTCGAGTTAGCTCTAGGCTGAGTCAAGAAGATTTGGTTTTCCACCCCTACAGCGCCTTGGAGATTCAAGACATCTTGGAGGAGAGGGTGGATGTTGGCCTAAGAGGGGGCGCATTGGGCGATGGCGTTGTTCAACTGTGTGCGGCACTGGCAGCGCAGGAACACGGAGATGCTAGGAGAGCGTTGGATCTCCTCAGGATCTCAGTCCAGAAGGCTGAGCAGGACGAGCATGCTCTAGTAGGTCCGGCTCACGTCAGAATGGCTCAGAGTCAACTTGAGTATGACCAGGTGACCCCTGTTCTGAGAACCCTACCACTCCATCAAAAGATAGTTTTGTTCTCCATCAGGCTTAATGAAGGAAATGGACTCAGGAACATAAGCACGGGGGAAGTATACAGGACTTACTCGGAGGCTTGCATCAAGGTGGGAGTGGAGCCACTGACTCCAAGAAGAATCTCTTCTCTCCTTAATGAGTTAGACACGCTCGGACTGATAATGGCCAGAAACGTAAGCAAGGGCAGAGGAGGAAGGAGCAAGCAGGTAAACTCTGCCATACCAAAGGCGATAGATGCAATTGACGCTCTTAGTGAATCAGAGCCACTAATCGCACAGGCTGCAGCGGGCAAGTATGTATTGCAGAGTCATCTCTGAATTTCTCTCTGACTCTGACAATGGTTATACCGAACATCTAGGTCGCCCGCCCGTTACTATGAGCGAATCAGCGTGGATGGAATCCCTGACCCGGCCTAGCAAGACCCTCTCTGCATCGGCGGTTCTTCTTGGCACATGGCTTACACTACTAACAATAGTCAATCTGACTCAGGGGGCCTATTCTGAGGGAAGGAAGGTTCTCTGGTTCAAATTCCTGACTGGGGTCAAAGAAGCTTCGACCACGGACATGTCTTTTGTCATCGATGATGCCGTCTTCGGATTGGTTGGGGCTGTAATTCTCGCAGCGGGAGTCATGGGTTTGAATAGGTCACATGAGGGAGGGTTCACTTCATGGGCATCAGGACTCCCTACTTGCGTAATGTCGTGCCTGCTTTTTTCCGATGGCGATTTCAAGAAATTAGCCTCTAGCTGGTTGGTTGCATTGGGGGTCTTATTCTATGTTTCTTGGAGTATTTCCGAGACGACTTGGGTCGACCCAGGGGTTTACTCGGTTGCAATAGTGTTGATTTCCTTCGGGGTGGGTATTGGAATTCTTTCAGAGTCCGAATCCTAATTCTCGATGTTGAATAACTCCAGTAAATGGCGGCATCTTCCCTTGGAATCCTCGCCGCAGACTCTTACCACAACACCCTTTCCTGGCTGTCCATAAATTACCACGGCTCCTATTGGAGATAACGGATGCAACAAGAGGGGGGCTAGATCCTCCTCCCCATTTACGATGACTATTGTGGAAGAGCCGTCCTCCATCCAAGAGCTAATGGCATCCTCGCAAGCGTCCAACATTGAAGTTGTCAATGTGCCCGGGGGACTCGAGCAATTCAGAGTCTGATCATAGTCCCCCTGGTCAATGTTCCTAGTTGGTTCCCAGTGCACCCTCTTGGTCATTCCGTCAACCAGAGATATGTCGGGGATCTTTCCTAGTTGATGCATGGTGAGAACGGTGACATCGCCTACTGCAATAACCGGGCCATGGCTGCTTTCTATGAGAGGCAGTGCGTCGCGCATTGCTACTGATGGTTTTTCCTCTGGCCCGGAAAATAGAATCCCAAAAGGGTCTTTGAGACTCGCTTCTACTCCTGGGGTCATTTTGATATTTCCGAATCTGATACTTTCGGGAATCCAAGGTTTTCCTTCCCTGTCAATAACACCGTTCCTTATTCTTGAACTGGAAATTGGCATTCCGTCCCATGCATCTTGTAAATCTAAAGTGACAATTTCTAGTGGCTCCAGTCCATTATTTATCCTCAATTCATTTATTTCTTCACAATTTTTCCTTGTATCCTCGGTAGAAAAGATTGCTCTTGCTGCTTCATGGGTTGGGGCAGGGCCATAACTGTCCTCCAATTTGCCGAAGGATACTCTAGACAGGGATTCTTCATCCAGAGAGTCCTTGACACCCTGGAGGCGATCACCCCATTTCTGAACCCTAGGGTCCTTTTTCATGGCCAAATTGTCCGAAGTAATCCAAACTTCCAATTCGTTACAGGATTCTAGGGACTTGGAAATTAAATGGAGGTGTCCTTTGTGAAATCGGTCGAATGTGCCTCCGATCAACCCAATGTCGAACATTTCCATTTCACCGACGAGTATCATTATTATTTCTAGTTAGTTAAGTGTGCCCCGGGGCGTAACGGTAGCCTTCACAGCGATGCTCCAGCACCTGACCCACCCCGGGACGTCTGTCGGACTGGGTGGTAGTCCCTTGATTCATCCCCTCCCGGGTCCTCAGGGGACCTTGTCCCAGTCCGGCCATCCGTATTGCGCCGACGATCATTCTGCCTTGGGGGCAGTCAAGTCGGTCTTCGACAGATGGCTACCCATGCGTGGTACCGTGTTTCATCCTAAACCTCCGGCGAGGGGGTTTCGTCAACACGGTGTTGCCGCTGGGCAGCCCTTGGCCGGACGTGTAGGTCAAGAACCCCTCGGTCGGGCAGAAAAGGCTGTTTTCACTATTCCAAGGTGGGTGAGATTGAGATTCCATCGTGATATCCGGACTCCTTGAGAAGAATCCTCTCCGCAACGTGAACATCGCCTGTGAGGCATTCATGAGCGCTAAATTCAGGCCATTTTTGTAACGGTTGAGCCAGCCATCCAACTAATGGGTGCGTCCTCCCACTTTTCGGGGACCTGCCTTCGATTACATAGTCCAGAGAATCCAATAGGTCGAACAAATGCGCCTCTCCGGGAAGATTGCCCTCGGATTCGACATTGCCTCCCAATCTTCTTGACAAGAGTGTTCGCAACTCCGGACTGCATCCCCTATGTTTCAGATCTTGTAAAGCGGGGGACTTGCATTGTTCGCCTGGTTTTCTCAGTATGGCTGCAGACCAAGGAACTGGATTCTGTAACAACCACTCTAATGTTTCATCGCCCTGAAGCATGTTGGATAGCAATTCAGTAGAAATTGCCGACCACCAGCTGAGGGGCAGGGAGTTTACGATAGGGCCTATTTGTTCAATTTCTAATTCGGCTATTCTTTCGGAACGATCCACGAGTGTGGACCATACCAGTAAATCATTACCCGGGTCTAGTTTTCTTCCTCTCTCGATCACGGTATTCAAGATAGTTTCAAGTTCTGAGGATTTTGACTTGTCGCGTGAGAAAAGCCACATCAAACCCTCCAATGCTGCAAGTGATTTTTCCGGTGGGTTGGAGAGCCATGCGTCGACGGCCCACTCCATCAAATCCCGGTGAAGGCTATCGGGGAGCCATGGGGCGTTGGCTAACAACTGGGAAGCCACCCATGAAGCACCAGAAGAGGCGTTTCTTGAGTCCATTGTGGGCCTGGCCCTCAAGGCAGAGTCAGGAGATTCCCTAAGCAGTTCTCCAAATTTTTCAGAAAAGGTCAACAGAACTTCCTCGGGGGCAACTTCGGCCGCTTCGGATAGTCTCTCAAGAGGGAGGAAGGCGAAATCCATCATCACCAACCACCTCGGGTCTAGCCTCTTGCTGAGCCTCTGCCATCTTGGCCATCGAGTTCTTGGAGGAGAAGCAATCCAAGCGGCAATGGGGTAGCTTGCCTCCATTCTGTTTGACCACTCCTCGTTTCCCTCGGGGTATTGAGAGATCGCCGATCTAATCATTGAGAGATACTCAGCTTCTTCTAATCCTTCTAACATTGATTGAACCTCTGTTGGTAGTTTATTCTGAGATATTTCCTCCGTTGCAAAACTGGAAGAGTCGGGAGAGTGGGTCACAGGATCGACGATCTTGACAGGCAACGTATTGCCCCCCTTGAGTTCTAGCATCATCCAGGGCAGAGGCCTGAGTGGATCCGGCGATAGGTGATCAAGATTGGAGAAATGGGGTGATGGAGAATTCAGAATTACCATCCTGAGGCTGGGATGAGATGAAAGGGAAATTGCAACTTCACTCGGAATATTGCTAGGGAAATCAATCACTAGTGGAGGTCTTTCCTGCACAGAGGAAACCCACCTGATCAAAGACTCTATTGCTGCATTTCCGATACCTCTAGTATCTAGCAACCCTGAAATAATCGGCTCTGTGGTGAACTCTGATTGACCCCAATCTCGTCTGAATCTTCTCCAGGTAGAGTCCTCTGTCTTTGATCTCCGATTGCCAAGTACCCTTTCTTTCAATGATTGACACCTCTTGCTTCTCTCTGATTCAGATAGTCTAGGATGAGCAACCTCGATCCAATAATCGAGTGTCTCGATTGGATACTGACCGCCCTCGACGTCGACTCCACCTAGATTTGCAATCACTATGGCGGATGATCTCGAAGCCTTCAGTAGCATCGAGCGGGTTAGCCTATCACTGGCCACAGCTGCTATTGCGGCCTTTGGCCTGATATCGGGAGACATCTTGTGACACGTTCCAAGAACCCAGGGGCCTCTGTGCATCATGTTCTCGGGAAGAGGGGGCACGGGCCTGTGAACAGGGCCTGAAAACCACCTCCCATGGGCCACAGCGATTGGGCGCTCTTCATCCAACAACCTTGCTCTGACAATTCCGATAACAGAACGTCCCTGGGAAAAGGTGTCTATCCTACCCCTGTCCATAGGCGATGGCGAGCTTCTAGATTCCATGCTAGAAAGGTCAAACCATCTTGGGCCCCTCTCCCTAATAGTCGCCCAACTCCAAGGAACCCCTTCTGTTCCACTGGAAGAATCAGTGCTGTCGGTTGATGTTGGCGGCTTGTCGGGAATTAGGATCAGGGGGGACTCAGATGGCCCCATTATCCCGATCAGAAGATTTGGGCCATCCCTCGAAAGAATGCATATCTTATTGTCATCATCGGGAAGAGGCAGTGCTTCCAAAGCTCTGGACCATTCATCGGATCTTACGGTATCCCAACCTTTCTCCGTTAGGTGAAGTACTGCCCCCCTACTCCCAGGGGGCATGTCACTGTCTACCAGTGCATCGTTTCTCATCTTCCTAACCTCTGCAGAAACGTGAGGTACTCTGATTCCTGAGTCGGCAGCCATCTCGCTTACTGTGGCACCACCATCAGCAAGCCGGTTAAGCAGCCTTCTTCGGTTCCTGCTACGGATCTTGCCAGAGGAGAAATGAGTTTGCGATTCTGACTTGATCTGGGAACCATCGGACACCTCAGAACGCCTCTGTTCAAATCGACATTATATATCAGTAATAAAATAAACTGTTTAGTTACATTTAATTACATATTTCCTATGGAGAACGGTGTGGTTTCATTTCGACACCTGATAATGTAACTAAATCTACGCGAATACGCGTCATGTTTGGTAACTAAATTGTGCTAAATCGTACAGAACGGTTATATCAGTGCCCGCCGTCCTGTGAATATCGGGCCGTCTGCGGTACCGTGACCAAGGAACGGCGAGTAATAATGGAGAATGGCCAGATCCGCAATTTGATCAGGAAATTCATCTCAGAAAGGCCGAGGAATACGGCTGAGATATCTGCCTGGGTCAACTCACAGGATAGTTCGCAGACTCCACGCTCGGATATTGCATCAATACTGGAATTAGACGCCAACATCGTAAGAATAGGTACGGTTAGGAGGAGTGGAATTGCAGGAAAGGAGTACCCACTGTCGGAATGGGCGACTGACGAGTGGGTAGCTTATCATGAGCGAAAAGAGCCCGGAAAGGAGGAGATGAAATGAGAACAACGAGACTTAGACAGAAGATCAAGAAATACCTGCACAACAAGGGAGAAGCAAATACCACCGAGATACTGGAACACGTAAACACCACTATGAGGCATGGGACTACTCCTCAACAACTAGGCAACGTCCTTTCGAAAGACAAGGACATCATGAAGGTCTCAACGACGAAGAGAGGTGGCGCTCTGTCCGGTCGGTACGAAATCTGCGTTTGGCAGCTAAGACCCGGAGTTCTCGATGGGGAAAGCTGAATTCCAATCAGGCTTCCAAATCTTCAGACCAATCGCCACTCCTGGCTAGGCTGTTCATTTCGGCGCGATGTGCGAAGGCGTTCTGGCTATCCTCGTTCGATCCACTAGCCCATGTCTGTAATGCGTGTGCTAGGAGAGCCCTACCGTACGAGTAAGACAGCTGCCATGGATGTTCAACTTCCATCGAATTCATGAGATTCAGATGGGCGGTTGCATCCTCATCCGACTGTCCGCCTGAGAGGAAGACGATTCCCGGGAGGTCGTGCGGTACATGTGCAGTCAGGCAGTCAACTGTCATCTGTGCTGCTTGTTCCCTGCTACCTTGATCGGGACATTCTTTACCAGGCAATACCATGTTTGGCTTTAGCAAGGCCCCGGGGATGTGGACGCCCTGGACATGACACTCGGCAAAGGTGGCATCTAGAATCCTTGCGGTAACATCGTAGCAGGACTGAGCATCGTGGTCCCCGTCCATCAAGACCTCGGGCTCGATTATCGGGACCAAGCCTTGCTCCTGACAAATTGCGGCATAGCGAGCAAGAGCGTGGGCGTTTGTGGAGATATTTGCATCACTCGGTAATCCATCGCCAATTCTGATTACAGCTCGCCATTTAGCAAATCTTGCACCCAACGAGAAATACTCCGCACAACGCTCTCGGAGACCATCGAGTCCCTCAGTGATCTTCTCCCCTTGATGGTGGGCAAGTTCCTTGGCTCCTGTATCCACCTTTATCCCAGGATGAACCCCTCGATTCGCCAAATACTGAGGGATGGGGGTGCCATCGTCCATTGTTTGTCTGATAGTCTCATCGAACAGTATTACTCCACTGATAGCGGACTCATACCCTCCTGTTGTGGCAAAAATGTTTGATCTGTAAGACCTTCTAGTCTCGGGAGAAGGGTCCACTCCGACTGCTTCGAGTCTACTAGACATTGTTCCATTACTCTCATCAGCTGCCAGAATTCCCTTACCTGGGGCAACTAACTCTCTTGCTGTTCTCTCGAGAAGGTCCCTATCCATAGCCATTACCGGGGCCGACGAGAAGGTACTGAGAAATGAAACCATCGTATGTATTGTATATTTTCGAACGGGGGTTAGTAAGAATGTTCAGAATTCTCTCTCGGAGGAAACGAACTTGTGTGCCTTATTGGCGACATCTATGATTTCTGAGTGAACCGAGGCCCTTCCCTGGTTGAGAATACTTACTCCTTCGGTTCTACCACTGCAAACGCCAGTTCCAATGAAAAGGGAGTCCTCAGAAGAGCAGAGTTCGTCCCTGTGCCAAATCCTTTCTATGTCTCCGTCTATCATCCTCTCTGCTCGATCCCTATGTCCCTCGTTCTTGAAAACCAGCCTTCCTTCGAACGGGGCATCCAAGCCCCTCATAGCGGTCGCAGTGATGACTCCCTCGGGAGCCGCTCCTACTCCCATTAGCATGTCAATTCGGGACTTCGGATCCGCAGCGTTAAGTGCTGCTGAAACATCTCCATCTCCAATGAGAATCACGTTAACAGAATGAAGCTTTAGCTCCTTGACTAACTGATCATGCCTAGGCCTATCCATAGCGACCACATTCAGATCATCAGGGCGCTTGCCCAAGGCCGAGCATGCTGCTTCTACATTGTATGAAACATCGGCTTCCAAACTAATTTCACCCATCAGTTCGGAAGGCCCAGCTATCTTGTCCATGTAGCAGTCTGGTGCATGAAGTAGAGCTCCTCGTGGTGCTGCTGCGAGAACTGCCATCGCATTTGGGAGGTCCTTGGCTACATGGTTTGTGCATTCAAGTGGATCAACTGCAATATCTATTCTAGGAGCATTTGGGTTACCTTGCATTGATCCAAGAGGCTCCCCTATCCACAACATTGGGGCGTCGTCCCTCTCGCCCTCTCCTATAGCGACCCTGCCGTCAAATGGCACTTTGTCGAAAACAGCCCTCATAGCTTCTACAGCAGCACCATCGGCAGCTTTGCCGTCGCCCTTACCCCTCCAAAGAGATGCAGCTATTGCAGCAGATTCAGTCGCATCGAGAAAGTGGCTCTCCAATTCTGCGGTCGGCATGCCTAGGCGAGGGGGAGGGGGTTCTCAATCCTGCGCATTGCCCTTACGTTTCTCTATCACCCGAATATCCCTGATTCTGGTTTCCGGATATTGGCCGGATTGGTCTTTCTCCATTGGTTTGACCATGTCCCATGCGCAGAGTAGGCCCGTAGAAACGCCACATAGAGCCTCCATCTCCACACCAGTCTTCCAATGGGCACTGACTGATACAGTGCACCTAAGGGAGTTTCCTTCCCAGTCCCATGACACGTTGCATGACTCGATGGGTACGACGTGGCAATGGGGGATTGCCCTGGGAGTATCTTTTACGGATTGGATGGCTGCCACCGTGCTAGCCTCCAGCACGTCTCCCTTGATGACCTGTCCATTCCTTATCGCATCGGCGGAGTCTCCTGAAATATCGAGAATACCAGTAGCCACGGCGTACCTCTGGACTATTGGTTTGTGACCTATGGGAACGATGGCATCAGTCAACCTATTCCCCCCTTCCAGTGGACTCCATCAGAGCGTGTCTCTTTCTTCCACAGGGGGGCCTGCCCCTTGAGTTCATCGATGATCCATGAGCACGCCTGAAAGCCTTCCTTTCTGTGCTTTGAGCCGACATGAATGCAAACAATTGTCTCACCGGGAAGAACTGTTCCAGTCCTATGAGCAATTACTACTGACGAGACCCCAAAATCTGAAATTGCCTGATTGGCTATTGATTCGAGAACTGATGGTAGTCTCTCTTCCCATGCATCGAACTCCAAACTGTGTACTTCGACTTCGCCATCAGACCCCCGGGTAAGGCCTTCAAAACTCACGATGCTTCCACAGCCGTCATCCACCAGCAATTCCCTCAAATTGCCTGGCTGAATTGAAATGTCGCCAATCACGACACGTACGGTCACGGCTCTCCGATGCATGAGGAGTGCTTGAAGACGACGGAACTGACCCAACTGTTCAAGCGGCCATGCGATATCGGAGACTCATGTCTGAGGAGTCCGTACACATCCTAGGTGCCGGCCTCTCGGGACTCTCTGCTGCGATAGTATTGGCAAAAGCGGGCAGAGAAGTGCATGTCTACGAAATCAGGAAGGATAGCGGCGCTCGTTTTGACGGGGATTTCCAGGGACTAGAAAATTGGACTAGCCAGAAGGACTTCTTTGACGAAATGAGGGAGTGGGGGCTAGATCCTGAAGAGTTCAAGTCTGATGCTTTCAATATAGTTGACTTGGCACATCCTGACGATGTAATTACCAATCCAATTACAGATGGTATTGCCTTCAGGGTAGTCGAGAGGGGGACTGATGATCACTGTATTGACCAGGGGTTCAGGAGGATGGCAGAGGGGGCTGGAGTGAAGATCCACTATGGCGTGAAGAGGGCCCCTGAGGATTGCCAAATCATAGCTGCTGGCCCCAAGGACTCTAGTGCGATCGCCTTCGGGGAGGTTTTTCACACTGACCACCCTAACCACGTAACATTCCAACTCAACGACAAGTTGGCCCCAGGTGCATATTCGTACTTGATTATAATCGATGGTGTTGGACTAATTTGCACGTGCCTATGGAGGAAGCAGAGAAAGAGTGGTCGCTATCTCAATGAAACCATAGCCTGGTATGAAGAGAAATATGAATTGAACAGGAAGCCGATCAAGAGAGTTGGTGGGAAGGGAGATTTCTCAATACCGGACAAGTACGTGCATGAAGGGCGTTATTATGTCGGGGAAGCAGGGGGGCTCCAAGACTTCATGTGGGGCTTTGGGATGAGATATGCAATCACTAGCGGGGTACTCGCGGGGAAGGCTATTCTTGGCCAGTGCGACTACGAAGACGAAGTAAAAAGTCGTCTATTGCCTTTGATCAAAGTTAGCGCGACCAACAGATTCCTGATGAATAGGTTGGGGGACCGCGGCTTCAAGATGGTAGCTAATCATTGGATGAGGGATCAGAAAAGGAAGGGGGACGGTCTTGAGTTCATGCGTTGGGTATACCGTCCTGGATTCTTCAGGAAGATAATTTGGCCGATAGCTAGATTCGGGATGCTGAGGAATAAGGTGATGCCCGATGGAAGGAGGGTGCTAAGGATGCCCTTCAGAGGCGCTCTGAGAAGGGACGATTGGGAACCAAGTGAAAGAGCATTGGAAATTGGGGAGCAGTGGAGGGCAATACAGAGGGGTGGAGGGGGTGTGTCCTTCTCGGATACCGAAGCCTGAATTCTCAGTATCCTTCCGTTTCATTGATATGGCGCCACTCATTGGAAACATTATGACGTCATGGCCAGAAATGGAGTCAATGCAAAACAACCTAGTAAACTACGGAGTTACTGACAACGGAATAGCTGTTATCGAATTGTGCTCTGACTCAGCCGGTGAACCGCTCTCCGAGGGCAAAACTTCGGTGAATACATACACTCATGCCATGATGAGGGATATCGATGAAGCTGTACTAAGGGCTAGATTTGATGATGATGTTACTGTAATTATTCTGACTGGTCACGGAGAGAAGTTCTTCTCCGCTGGAGCTAGCATCAGCATGCTAGACTCCGTCAGTCCGGGTTTCAAGTATTTCTTCTGCCTGCATGCCAACGAAACACTGAGCAGACTAGAGCAGACTCCGAAGCTAGTCATAGCTGCTCTAAATGGTCACGCAGTCGGAGGGGGCCTCGAAATAGCGATGGCTGCGGACATCCGAATCGGAAGGAAGGACTCGGGCCAGGTTGGGCTTCCCGAGGTATCTCTAGGGGTCCTGGCAGGAACGGGGGGGACTGCTCGCTTATCGAGACTTGTTGGAAAGGCGAAATCTATGGAGATCATGGTAACTGGAAGGAAGTTCTCCTATGAGGAGGCGAAGGAGATGGATCTTGTCCACGACATCTGGCCGGGTAGCCTGTCGGATTTCCGTCAAGACATTCTAGACTATGCTGGGCAATTCACACTTCCATATGCTGCCAGCAAGGCCATTGGCAATATCAAGCGTAGCGTACAGAGCGGCATGGAGATTCCACTGGAGTATCATCTGGCTTTGGAGAGGGAGTTGCAATCGGACCTCTTCCAAAGCGAAGACGCGAAGAAGGGAATTGCCGCGTACGTTAACAGGGAAGTCCCTGAATTCGAGGGCAACTAGCTGAAGGGAGTTTGTTTGGCATAGACATTGGAGGAGTGAGAGATGGCAGATACAGAAGTGATAAAGAGCTACACAGAGAATTTTGAGACCTGGATCAATGACTTCAACGAATGGCAGACTAGGATTGGGTTCGACCCATCCTGGCTCGGGGACTACAGGTTCGACATCAAGTTCGATTGGGACACCGCGGGAGATACAATAGAGTTCGGAGACTTCACTGGGAGGCCTAAGTGGGATCGTCGAATGCAGATCCCGCAACAGACGATTAGAGATGCCATAATCAGCATGGTCAGTGTTCAAGGAGATACTGAGTTTGCATCGGTCGAACAACAGAACCACCTACTCGCCACCGCACCAACTGAGTACGACAAAAAGTCCGCACTTCGGATAATGTGCGAGGAGCAACGCCACGGGTGGCAAATGGCGTATTTGCTATGCACATTCTTTGGAGAACAAGGAGTCAGAGAGGCATCTAAATTACTCGAAAGAAACGCCCAGGAGGGAACCAGAATTCTAGGTTCATTCAACGAACCAATCGATCACTGGCTGGACTTCTTTATGTTCACCCACTTCATTGACAGGGACGGGAAGTACCAACTCAAAATGCTCAGTACTTCTTCATTCAAGCCTCTAGCGGCTAGCATGGGACCCATGCTAAAGGAGGAGTCATTCCATTTGGGGACAGGGGCTAACGGACTAAGGAGGATCGTCAAACAAGGAGTCATACCCTGCTCACTTATACAGAAGTACGTCAACAAGTGGGTAAGCACTGGATTGGATCTTTTCGGAACAGATGACTCGAGTAGCGCACAATGGGCTTACGTCTATGGGATTAAGGGAAGATACGATGAACGTGAAGCAGAGGAGCCCGCTGACAGGGAGCACCTGAATGAAGCGAGCAGGGAGTTATACTTCCAGGAGCTGCGCGAGGAGATGCGTCGAATCAGCAAGTCTAGACACGAAGGCGAGCCAGAGCTTTTCATTCCCTCTGATAAATTCAAGAGGGGGATTGGAAAGTACGCCGGGGAGAAATATACAGTGCATGGCGAGCCTTTCGAGGGCAGCGATGAAGATTGGGAAGGGTATCTGAAGACGGTACTGCCGACGGAAGAAGATGAGAATAGGCTTGTTAATGAATACATGAAACAAGAGTGGATCCAGTATAGAGAGTGGAAAGGCTGAGCGAGAGGTTTTGCTTATGCAGTTTCATTCATTATCGGTTTTTGACAAGAAGAAGTGCGACCACTTCTTCGAGTTCCTCACGGATTACTTCCACAAGCACCACCATTCAGAGGAGCAGGACGCTGATGGTTACGAGGGGCTGCTTTACAGAGTCAGAAGGCCGTATACTCCCGAGATGCTAGACATGATCGACGATTGGATGGGATTGTCCGAAAGATCCTGGAGGGACGAGACGGAGAGGGAGGTGATGCTTTCCCTATATGCAATAAGATACCCGGACACGCTGCTGATCGAGAGCCTTACTGAGTCGGCTAGATCGGATATAGCGAGACTATCCGCTTATCTTCACTTCACCCACCATACTTACTCAATTTGGGACGAGGACACACTCAGAGGCCTATCCAAGCTTGGGATCGAAATCCCAGCAACCGATATCGCCGATCCATTCATCTATGGTGCCTATGTTTCGGCTATTGAGTTACTGAAAGACGTTGCACCGTTCACTTGCTTCTTGGAGCATGATGTGCCAAGACAACGCCTTTTCCAAGCAGCACTTGCGGCTTATGGCAGGGAGTGATTCAATGAATATCCGGACCGTCGCCGTGATCGGCGCGGGAACAATGGGCGCGGGAATAGCGCAGGTTTGCGCCCAGGCAGGTTGGGATACACGTCTCTACGACGCGTTTCCCGAGGGGCTAGTCAGGGGGATGGATTCTATCGAGGGGTTTTGGAAAAAGGGGGTGGAAATCGGGAAAACCACAGAGAAACAGAAGGCCGAATGGTCGACTAATTTAAGCTCCTTCGGAGACATGGCAGAGGCGGTTTCTGAGGCTGACCTGGTGATTGAGGCAGTGCCTGAAATCATGGAACTCAAGCAGGAAATATTCAGTAGTTTGGAGGAAATGGCCCCATCTCATGCGATACTAGCGACAAATACATCTAGCCTGAGAATCAGTGAAATAGCGAATTCTACAAATTGCGGAAATAGGATAATTGGGATGCACTTCTTCAACCCGGTGCCCGTGATGAAGCTATTAGAGATTGTACGTCATGATGGGTGCTCAGATGAGACGATTCAAGTTGCACAAACAGTTGGCTCTTCCATGGGAAAGGAGTCTATTTTGGTTAACGATGTCCCCGGATTTGCAACTAGCAGATTGGGCGTAGTACTTGGGAACGAGGCTGTCCGAATGCTGGCGGATGGTGTCGCTAGCGCAACAGACATAGACACGGCAATGCGACTAGGTTACAGACACCCAATGGGGCCATTGGAGCTCTCTGATCTTGTAGGCCTGGATGTCAGGCGCGACATTCTGAACAGCCTAGCTGAGTCCTTTGAAGACGAATCATACAGGCCACATGATTTGCTCAACAAGCTAGTTTCCGAGGGGAGTCTTGGAAAGAAGTCCGGGAAGGGCATCTACAATTGGTCGGAGGGGAGGAAGTCCGAACGAGAAGACCTCCCAGTGTGATGGTTTGAGGTTGGATTATGATTCCAGCGTGGATTGAAGGAGTAGGGGTAGTTGCAGGATTCCTTGGCGTAATTGCTTGGTTCCCTCAGATAAAGAAGGTGTGGTCAGAGGGGAAACACGAGGGGATTTCGATTCCCACCTTCACCCTAGTTTCCACCTCGCTTGTTCTATGGCTCGTCTATGGGCTACTAATTGAGTCGATAGCAATAATATTGGCAAACATCGCCGCTTTGAGTTGTATCATTGCGATTATTATCGGCGTAATCAGACTAAGGGGGCAGTCGGATATTGGTGCGAACACCGGGAGTTGAACCCGGGTTAGCAGGTTGGGAACCTGCTGTCATAACCACTAGACCATGTCCGCTTATGGTCTTGGAAGAAGTGGTGGTAATTTAGCGCGACGGTTTCTGTTAGCTGATTTTCGCCTGCTTCCTCTGGACGTACTCGGTGTAGTTTCCAGGCCAAACCCAGAGGCTCCCATCTCCTGGAAGTTCCCAGATCGTGTCGCAGATCCTGTCAAGGAAGAATCTATCATGGCTCACTGTTATTATTGCTCCATCGTATTCCTGAAGAGCCTCTTCTAGAGCTTCCTTAGCATCGGTATCGAGATGATTTGTTGGCTCATCGAGAAGAAGCATGTTATTCTCGCTTAGAAGTAGCTCTAGCAAAGCTATTCTTGCTCTTTCACCCCCACTAAGCTTGCCTAATGGGACCGAAACCATGTCCTTGGTGAACTGGAATTGTCCAAGAAGGGCACGGATTGCGCCGTATTCCATCCTGGGCCGTAGTGCCTGAACCTGCTCTACAGGGTTTAGAGAGAAATCCAGTGATCTATGGTCTTGGTGGAAATATCCCAATTCGACCCCTGGACGGATGTCCAAGGAGCCTGAATCTAGTTCCAACTCGCCCTTGATAATTCTGAGAATTGTGGTCTTTCCTGCTCCATTGGGACCCACTATTCCTATCTTCTGACCCCTCCTTACCCCTACCTCAAGATCTTTGATAACAGGCCTCCCTAGTCCCTCGAAGGTGAGGTTGGCCTTTTGGAAGTCAAGAACTTCAAGACTGCTCTTTTCCATTGATTGGAGATTGAAATTCAAGCTCTGTCGTTGTCTTGGCTTTAGTGATTTCAGCCACTTTAACTCTCTCTGGGCCCTAGTTATCATTACATGCTTCTGGGAAACTGACTTGTCGAATTTGTTTGCTCTTTTCATGGATTGCATGGCCCCCAATAGCCTCTTAATTTCCTTCTGGGTCTTCTCTATCCTGTCACTAAGTGTTTGCAGAAAGAGCTCCTTCTGCTTGAGATGTGATGAATAGTTGCCGGGATAGCCCTTCAGATGCGCATCTTGTATCTCCACAATATTATTGCAAACTCGGTCCAGAAAGTATCTATCGTGGCTAACTATCATCAGGGCCCCGCTGAATTCATTCAAGAATCCCTCTAGCCAATTCAAGGTTTGAAAGTCGAGGTGGTTTGTTGGCTCGTCCAGAAAGAAAACATCTATCTCTCCCAATCCTACTAACTGCCTTGCAAGAGCGACTTTTGCCCTCTCGCCACCAGACAAAGAAGACAGTTGTATGTCCATGGAGTGATGAGCTAGGTCAAGTGCCTTCAGTATCTCTTGTGCGTGTCCAGCCACATCACTCCCGCCTGAACGTGCCATAAGGCTTTGAAGCTCCTGATAGCGTTCCATAGCTGGCTGCCAGTCAGTATCATAGAATGAGGGTTCAGCCATCTTTTGCTCCAGATTCGCTATCTCCTCCTCGAGCTCCTGGAATTGCCTTCCTCTCCTGTTAAGTTCCTCACCGAGTGTAGCTGAATCGTTGATATCCCTAACTTGAGTAAGGAATGCCAGACGTAGACCTGGTGCGAATGTAATGTCACCTAGATCCTGGTCCTGAGTACTAATCGTTCGTAGAAGCGTCGTCTTTCCCGCGCCGTTATGGCCTACTACCCCAATCCTGTCTCCCTCGTCTATCCTGATATTCACGCCCTCCAGAACCGTGAGTGGCCCAAAGGCCCGGTGAACATCCTCGAGGCGTATTAGCTCCCTTGCCACGAAACTGCGCGTGGACTTTGGTTGAAGTGCCCATCGGTCGATATCACTGACTATTGATGGCAATAATCATGAATTGTGGCTATCCGCTTGCACCCCATGACATCCATCAGAGACTACTGGAAATCATTGGACGGAAGGAAAAAGCTGTTTTCAATTTCCACGGTATTGTTGTTATTATTTTGTTGTGGATACATTGCTATCGGATATGTTGTAGCCTCACAAGCAATAGCGATAAATCCGGGATGCGGGATGTGGAGCGAAAACACGCCCTCGGATTGGGACACTGATGATGACTGGGAAAGTTTCGAACCATGGCCTGATGCTGATGAACGTGTGGAGATCCGTCGTGATTTTGATGCGTCACCATATCAGATGTCGTCTTACGAGGAGGTCACATTTTCTCCGAGGGGAGATTCTGGTATTACTCTAAGCGGTTGGTATGTCGAGGTCGATCCGGACGCCCCAGTAGTCATACAAACTCATGGGATGCCAATGAATGGGAAATGTAAACCAGAAATGCTACTAATGCAGGGTTACTTAGCCGAAGGGGGAATAAATTCACTTTCTTTTGATCTCAGGAATTATGGGGACAGCGAAGTTGTTAGCGACTATATTGCGGTGGGACAGAAGGAATACAAGGACATTCTTGGAGCTTATGACTGGCTCATATCTGAGAAAGGGTACGAGGCGGGCGAGGTAGGCATGACTGCCATATCTGCAGGAGGGGGTGCTGCTATCGCCTTCGCCGATGAAACTGGCATAGGAGCGATGTGGCTGGACAGCGCGGTTTTGGACTTCCCACTGGTAGTCAAGAACGAACTCGGGAGATTGGGTTTCCCGACTATCTTCGCGGGGCCAGCGACTACCGTCGGAGGTTGGCTTGCCGGAGTGAGCCTGACTGAGAGGTCGCCAATGGAAGCAGCCGATAACGCGGATGAGAGGGAAGTCTTCTTGACGCATGCAGTTGATGACCCAAGAGTCTCGGTTGTTCATTCTGAGCGGTTCGAGGCAAGAATGCTCGAGAATGGCGGGGATGTGACTACATGGTATGTTCAGGACAGGGGGCACGTTGATGCGATTTGGGGAGAGTCTGATGAATACAAATCCAATTTGATATCTTTCTTTAGTGATTCATTGGGGTCCTGATTACTCTTCTTCATATGTCTTTGAGAACACCGGTTCCCTCTTTTCCAGGAAAGCCGAGACTCCCTCGGCGAAGTCGGGAGTCAACGACGATGCTATCATAAGGGCCCTCTCAAATTCCAATTGGGTCTCAAAGAAGGTGGATGTGGAGGCATCCATTAGCTGCTTGGTCGCTCTTCTGCTATTTACTGACCACTTTCCCCAGTTCTTCGCTAATTGAACTGATCTGGAGATTAACTCATCATGGGGAACCACCTCATCAACTGCTCCCTTCTCTAGGGAAGAGTCTGCGGACCAGACCTGATTTTCGAAGAAGAACTTCTTGGCCTGCTGCACTCCAACAAGTCTTGGTAGAAGCCAAGTGGTCCCTCCATCGGGAGACAGGCCCAATGCGAAGAACGCAGCAGCTATCTTGGCATTCTCCGAGCACACTCGGTAGTCTGCCGATAGGGCCAGACCGAGGCCGCCGCCTGCTGCGGCACCGTTTATTGCAGCAATGAAAACGGTCTCACTCGCCCTGATCTTTAGTATCAAGGGATGAAGAGTCCCTGTCATCTCGCTTGTCATTTGCCCTATTGTACCATCATCAATAGCGTCTGCGAACTCCCCTATGGGGCCTCCAGCACTGAAAAAATTGCCAGAGCCTGTAATAACGACCGATCTGCATGTGGCATCTTCCATCAGGGCCTCCAGTGTCCTCACCAGTGGAGTGAAATTAGCTGGATTGAAGGTGTTTCTCGACGTCTCTGGAGAAAGGGTCACTATCGCGACTCCGCCCTCCTCCCTGTCCACGCTTAATGGCATGATACGCGAAGTAGGTCACCATTATTGAACTCCATGAAGGTGATAAGTCTCACCTTGCTGGGCGAACCATGCTCACACGCGACTGCATTTACATCGACGGGGGATGGGTTCCAGCCAAAGGAGAAGGAGTGATCAAAGTAGTAAACCCGACTAATGAGGAAGAGATAGGTTCTGTCCCCGTGGGGGTTGCTAGTGATGTGAACGATGCTGTTGAGGCGGCTCGTTCGGCTTTCCCATCTTGGTCCCAGAGCACCATAGAGGAGCGTCAGGGTTACCTGAATGCAATCTCTGCGGCCATTTCCGATCGAGGCGAGGAAATAGCTGAGTTGATCACTTCAGAGGTCGGCACTCCAATCAACTACTCACGTATGGCCATGGTTGGAACCCCAAGAGTGGTTACTCGATCATACGCCAAGATGCTGGACTCATTCGAGTGGGAGGAGGAGATACGAAACTCCCTGGTGGTGAAGGAGCCAATCGGGGTTGTTGGAATGATAACGCCCTGGAACTTTCCCCTACACCAGATTATCGGGAAGGTTGCTCCAGCTCTCGCTGCAGGGTGTACGATGATCCTCAAGCCATCTAAGGAGGCGCCACTCAATGCATTCATTTTAGCGGACATAATCGATGATGTAGGACTTCCAAAGGGCGTTTTCAATCTTGTCTCTGGACACGGGAGGGACATAGGCGACGTTCTGGCAACACACCCTGATGTAGACATGATGAGTTTTACCGGATCTACTGCCGCGGGAGTTAGCGTATCCAAGGCAGCAGCTCCCACAGTCAAGCGAGTGACTCTGGAATTGGGAGGCAAAAGTGCGAACGTTATCCTTGATGACGCTGATATCCAAAAGGCTGCGAAGATGGCAGTCTATTCCTGTTTCAACAACTCGGGCCAGGAATGCTCATCCCTTAGCAGACTAATCGTTCCAGCGTCTGCTCGGGACGAAGTCGTCGAAGTAATCTCGTCCACCATGGAAAGATACACTGTGGGCGATCCAATGGATGAGAGCATGAGGTGCGGCCCAATGGTATCAGCAAGGCAGCAGGAGTCAGTCAGTGGTTACATTGCATCCGGAATAGCCGAGGGTGCAACTGTTGTTTCTGGGGGAGAGGGGATGCCTGAGGGATTGTCCAAGGGGTTCTTCGTAAGACCTACGGTTTTCGCTGACGTAACTCCAGAGATGACCGTATTCAGAGAGGAGATTTTCGGACCCGTGTTGTCGATAAGCACCTATGAGACCGAGGAGGAGGCGATTTCGATGGCTAACGACTCTGAGTATGGGCTTTCGGGTGGCGTCTGGTCCGGAGATGAAGAGAGGGCCATGCGAGTTGCCAGAGCGATACGGACTGGGCAAGTCAGCATTAATGGCGGTGCCTTCAACATCAGTGCTCCATTCGGTGGTTACAAGCTCTCAGGCAATGGAAGGGAGCTTGGTTCCCACGGCCTGGAAGAGTTTCTAGAAATCAAGGCAATCCAAAGATAGGAACGCTAGTTTGGTCAATTTCCTACCCACTCTGCTTCCTTCCTCTCCAGGAATGCTTGAACCCCAATCTCCTTGTCCTCCGTGTCAAACAGGGCGACGAACTCGGATCTCTCGGTGAGAACGCCTTCACTAAATGGGAGTTCCAGCGAGGCACGGACCGCCCTCTTTGCTACCTTGATTGTGTAGGGGGACTTCATAGCAATATTTTGTGCCATATCCATTGCAGAATTTTCAAGATCTTCTGGGCCCACCACCTTATTCACTAGTCCTATTTTCAATGCCTCTTCTGCATCGACCATGTCTCCCGTAAGTACCATCTCCATTGCCTTGCCATAGCCAATAAGTCTGCATAGCCTCTGAGTCCCCCCGCCGCCGGGAATTAACCCTAGATTGATTTCAGGCTGCCCAAATTTGGCCCTGTCTGAAGCGATTCTGATGTCGCATGAGAGAGCAAGTTCAGTGCCTCCTCCAAGAGCGAATCCGTCCACCATTGCTATTGTTGGCTTAGACAGATTCCAAACGGCCTCCCAAGCATTGTCTTCAAAGAATGGCCTGACATCGTCGGAGTTCTTTCCAGAGAACTCAGAAATATCTGCACCAGCAGCGAAAGCGGCTGGCTTCTTCCTCTTACCTTCCTCCGGAGAGGGAGGAGGGGCCCCTCTGATGACTATGCACCTGACATTCTCATCCGACTCCACTCTGGAGCACTGCTCCTTGATAGCAATGTGCGAATGCTTATTCAGAGCATTGAGCTTCTCGGGCCTGTTCAGAGTCCATACGGAAATCACACCACCAGGCGGGTTAGAGCCATCTAATGGTACGTCTTCGACCAACAACGCGTCGTTTGTCATGTGAGTCCCAGTGGTGACTGGCGCTTGAAAGTATCACAGTCAGTCTTCGGAAACAGGAGGAGGCGGGAACGGCAGGGGTGGCATCCCAGGGGGTGGAGGAATGTCGCTCGGAGGAAGAAGAGGTGGCATCCCAGGGGGTGGAGGATTTGCTATCTGTTCATCCTCGGCCGGGGCCTCCTTCTCTGGGATGTACAATGGAGACTTTACCATCAGAATCCTCTCATCGTCTATCCTAACATAGGATATTCCCAGAGGGGTTCCTTTGTCGGGGTTTTCTGGCTCCTCATACAGGGTGAGGCCGTGTCCCTCCTCCTTGAGCAGCTTTGCCAGATCCTCACCATCCTCTACTTCGGACCACATTCTAGCCTTGGCCGCTCTACGCTCAGCCAGCCTCATTCGACGTTCCCTTTCAATTCCTGAGAGTATCTCGGCCCTTCTTTCCCTCTCTCTTGCTACATGCTGCTCGATTTCACTTTCCTGTTCTGACTCAGCATCCCCAGAAGCGACGTATCTCTGCGCGACCGTCGTACCTTCAGGCAGGGGTTCCATTGTCTGTTGCTCGGGTTGCTGCGAAGGAGTCGAGGGGGGGATCGGCAAATCGGCCGCACTAGGGGGTGGAATGATTACGGGAGAGGGGGGAGTGGGCATTGGAGGGGCTTGCTTCCTGCCTCTAGTTCTTGTCATTTCTACGTCCTGAGGAATTTCTACAGCGCCTTCCACCACTACAGGGGCGGGGATTTCTGTTTCTTCTTCCTCTGATTCATCATATGCCTTCTCAGGGGGCTTAGGTATTGGTGACCTTCCAGTGAAAATAAGCAGTGAGGCAAGGGCCAGTAGAACCGTTGCTCCAGCGATTCTGGGCGGTAAATCCACCTCGCCTTGGAACATGAGGAATAGTCCCGTCCCTACAATTAGAGCGGCCCAATTGATCATGCGAGTAAGCGACGCCACGTTATCTCCGGCGCCTGAGAGGAGGGGGTGAGCCTTCACATTGACGGGGGTGCTAGAAATTCTAACAGCTTATTCAGGGCCTTACCTCTATGCGAGATCGAAGACTTCTCTACCGCCGACATCTCTGCGCAGGTTCGCCCGTCTGAGTCGAATGGTACGAATATTGGATCGTACCCAAAGCCGCCCTTCCCTCTCTTCTCCAGATCTATCGATCCTTCGCACTTGCCTCTGAAAATATGAGTCTGTCCCAAGTAGTGGAAGGCAATTACTGCTCGGAACTCGGCATTCCGGTTCTCCTCGCCATTCATTATGCGCAGAATTCCATCCAGACCTATCTTCTCCTCGACATATGAAGAGTAGGGGCCGGGGAATCCTCCTAGTGATTCGATGAATAGTCCTGCGTCCTCAACCATCAATGCGGTGTCATCGTCAGCCGGCCCTCCCGTCATAACTAGGGCCTGCTCCATCTTCGAGATTGTGACTTCCTCGATCCCTTCGGATTGTGGTTCCGAGAATTGTGGTGTGATCCCATCGTTAAGGAATTGTTCCACAGCATGCCCCAATGGGGCGAAAATCTTTGACGCCTCTGATACCTTTCCATTGTTGCTCGTCACGAAAATAATTCTCATTTCACTACCCCAGGTACCTGACTCTGTTACGAATTTCGTCAAATCGCCTCGTAACCTCGCTTGATTCGGCCACATCGGGAACACTTCTGTTGGAAGAAGAGTAGCCCCCTACAACCTCCTCCATAGCCTCAGGGTAGTCTGAGTGACTGGCCGTCAGACATTCATTGAGGACTTGGAGATCCTGTCCGAGACTTTCGAGCTCGGGAGAAATTTTTGCCAGACCGAAGTCGATTAGGGAAACAACTCCATCATTGTCAACCATGATGTTGTGCGTGGTAAGGTCCCCATGGGAAACTCCATTCTCGTGCATCCTGCGGATAGTTTCCCCCACCCTGTGCAGGGTGCCTTGTTTCATGTTTCGATTCACCATCGCATCAAATAGTGGTGATCCCTTCATTTCTGAGATAATAATCATCGATTCTTGTTGGTCGACGTGGAGCAATTGGGGAGAAGGAAAATTCCTCTTCTGCAATAAAGATAGGGCCCTTACCTCGACAGCCATTCTACTCTTTGTTAGTCTGGTATCCAAATCGGGATGCCTGTAGCCCTTTGGTTTGCGTAACTTCATCATTGCCGATTTACCGAGCCACTCTCCCTTGGAGACTATTGCCTCAGCGCCCTCGTGTACCTTCGTTTGGAAGGACCATGGGCTATACGACGCTCCGGCCATGACTCCGGGAGGCCGCATACCTTGAAAGCGGTTGCACATGACGCGAAATTGGATGAGTCTGCCCCTGCCGGCTATACCAATCCCGAACTCCCAAGTAGATTCATCTATTTTCTCAGTCGAAGAAATCCGAGAAGAAGCTATTAGATTGCAGCGAACTATCAAACAGCATCAGAGATGGCCGTTGAGCGCTTGTCTCAAGATTGCCCCCTTGACGTTAGAAATTAACAGGCTGAAGGAGGAAAAGGACGTATTCCTGATTGCCCATACATACCAAACGCCTGACATCATCTACGGTGTTGCTGATGAGGTCGCCGACTCATACACGTTATCTAAGGCGGCTCGTGATGCTCCTCAGCAGACCATACTATTCTCCAGTGTGAGATTTATGGCAGAAACTGCGAAAATCGTGAGTCCCCATAAAACTGTGATTCACCCCTCTCCAGAGGCGGGATGCAGCCTCTCGGATGGAATCACGGCACAGGACGTAGTTGACTTGCGTGAACAGTACCCAGGAGTCCCAGTTGCTTGCTACATCAACACAACGGCAGCGGTTAAGGCCGAGTGCGACGTAAGTGTGACTAGCAGCAATTACCTGAGAATATGCGAGAAATTGCCCGGAGATCGTCTAATCTTTGTTCCTGATAGATTCATGGGCGCGCATTTGCAAAAGGCGCTTGAAGGCAAGAAGGAAGTGATCGTTTTTGATGGTGAATGCGAGGTTCATGCCGTATTCACGGGAGAGAAGGTAAGGAAGTGGAGAAGGCAGGTTGGGAGTGATCTAGCTGTCCTTGCTCATCCTGAATGCGGGGCCGATGTTCTGGAAGAGGCGGATTTTGTCGGGTCGTCTGAGAAGCTGATACAGGAGGCACTCAGGCTCGGTTCGGAAGGACGTCCGGATGTGATGCTAATCACTGAGTGCGGAACAGCGGAACGAGTGTTGGCGGAGTCTGAAGAAGAATTGAACTTGCTTGGGGCCTGTGTAATGTGCAGGTACATGAAAGCCACGCAGTTGGAGGATATTCTACAGGCATTGAAAGATCCAAGAGAAGATCAGATCATAGAGATAGCTCCGGAAATAATTGAACGTGCACAACGGAACCTAGAGGAGATGTTCAGGCTAGCCGAGTAGCTATTCGTCCTTCTTCTCCGACTGATTCTGACTAGCCCAGATGAAGAGAAGTGGAATCAGCAAGAGTGTAGAGACTTGCAGAAGTACCGAAGAGTAGGGCTCGAAAGTTTCCTCCAAGTCATGCCAATTGAGCTCTGATAATCCTTCGGAGTCAGTTACTATCCAACCTATTCCGCCGAGTAGGATGTGTGGATTGGAGTGTGTCTTGTCTTCATCGAAGGAGATCTGTCTAGTATGATTGGCTGAAATGTCATAGAGATATACCTGATTTGGTCCTGATTCCTCTCCAGGTCCTGTTGAAGGATCGAATCTAGGGATTTGTAGGAAGGCCACGAATCCGTGGTCTACACTCGGTGAAGATGACTCCCATATCGGAGTTGAGAGGAGGATCTGCTCTCCTGTCGATATGTCTACGAAAACTGTCCTATTTACCGGACCTACATCGACTACAGCAACAATTGAGTCTCTGTCCATGGCTATTTCTACTACCGAGGCGCCCTCATAGACTACAGGGGTGTCTGAAGACTCCGAGAGGAACTGGTCGTCGGCCTCATCTGCTTCGACGTTCAGGGTGATAGTACTTGTCGAAAGGGGATTGGAAAAGGAGGACATTGAGATTGTAGGGGTTGTTGAGTTTGACATTGACCAAGCAATCATATTTCCTGAAACCTCCACTATGTCCGAGAGACGGTCTATGTCTGTGAATTGGGTAATTACTTGGTCCATATCCAATGTTAGTACAGAGTCGTTGGATAAGATGACCACCAACGGATTCCCAACTTCATCCTCGCCTATGTCGCAAGATATTATCGAGATTTGCTCGGTTCTGGAGAATAGCGGGGAGAACGGGTCCTGTTCGTTGCTTTCGAGGTTGTAGAAGTCTATTCTGTGCTCACTCGAGAGGGCTAGGAAGGAGCCTGCCACCTCAACAGAAGGGGGTTCGTTCCAAGGCTCCCCGCCCAATTTGTAGCTCTCCTCGTCGCTAACATTCCATGCGGTGATCTCAACATCATCAATTCCGTCCAAAACGGGGTCTACCTCGACGCCAACGAGCCAGCCGTCTGACCCTGCCGCTGACTTCGGCCACTCTACCCCCTCGACTGGGAAGTCCTGATGAGTTGCGTCCCATAGGAGAACGGTTCCTGTAGAAGACAAGAGTAGTGCAATGAAGAGGCTGGTCTGTTTCTTGCTCGGTTC
>CAYFGD010000005.1:0-25039 GCA_964342715.1 uncultured Candidatus Poseidoniales archaeon
AACTTATTTTCACTAGATGGAATTCAACAGACTCTGTGTGGACGCTCAATCCACTTGTAGCAGGAGATGGCAATTATGACTCAGACATGGATGGAATTACTGATCTTGTGGAACTCAACCTAACCAACAACAACCCGGCAAATGGAGGCCTGTCTCCCCCGGATGCGCCAAGGATGTGGGAGGAGGCGCAACAACTAGATCCCTCTGAGGCAAACAATAGGATTTACAGGATTCTCTTCAACAAGGAGGGTAAGGCGCAACTCGCAATGCAACAGTATCAGGATTGGCTTTCCGGACAACCAGCTGGACCACTCCTCACATATCTTCTGGGAATTTCGGACCCGAATGACGAGGACACGGACAGGGATGGGATGAGTGATGGCTATGAGTACTGGTTCACCGAATGGAGCCTGGAGGACAATATATGGGAGATGAATCCTCTTACCGGTACTGACGTGTCTAGGGACACAGACGACGACTCATTTGATTGTGATGGGAACGGCCACATTTCTGATTCCGAATCATTCGATAATCTAGCCGAATACGAATCAAGGGTCTACGGAAAGAGAACCGCTGTTGACACAATTCCAAATGAGACCGGACTTGTCTCATATGGGGCCGATGCAATCAATGCCCAAATGGAGGAGAACGGACTCTCCTACCAAGCAGCCTTCGGGCACCTGTATTCATCATTCATCAGCAAGAGCCTCAAGTCTTCAGAGAGGATGGGGCTGATCAATTCAATAGATCATAATAACTTCAACACAAGCCTAGCAGGAGTCAGTGATCCAACCGACGAAGACTCCGACAGGGATGGGATGCCTGATGGCTGGGAATTCTGTTATTCAATATACGGAGAGTTCCTCCCGGTGAATTCATACAGGTGGTCAATGAATCCTGTAAATTCTCTAGACGTGAACTATGACCCTGATTCCGATGGTTGGTACGATAGGACGTGGTCCGACGTTCCTGCCGAACAGGGCTCTTGGGAGGGTAGGCAGTTTACACCTTCGTCAATAGACAGCCAGATAGGTCAGGGTGCTCAGCCACTCTATTTCTCCAACTTGATGGAATTTGAAAATGGTACTCACCCCCTCGATCAAGACAGTGACGATGACTCTATGGTGATGATACCATACTTCCAAGATGGCTCCGTCGTGGCATATGTCCAAGACTCCAATCTTTCAGACGGAAGAGAGGTGTTCAAGTATGGAACTAATCCACTTGACAACGATACTGATGGAGATATGATGCCAGACTTCTATGAATACTACAGGGGATGGAATGAGTCCAATGATAACTGGTCATCTTACATGCAGATATCGGTTGTCTGGTATCAGGTAACCCCAGTAGTATGGAAGCCCGTCGACGTTTCATCAGGCATAATTTCCAGACCGCAATTGGACTGGGCATGGTTCACTCATGACCCAACTGATCCCTCAGATGCGGGACAGGATGCGGACAATGACGGTGGATGGGACTGTTCAAGTGGGAGTTGCGTATACCAGCCTTACAATAATTTCCAGGAGTATTTTGGAGTAGTTAACGCATCCCTTTCATCTCCTTCTTTGGTCCGGGAGTCTAATCTGTATGACTGCTCTGGGAGTATTGTAATGGAATGGTGGCAACTCAGGGAAGCCCTATTGGGAACCTGCTCCGGCAGCGCCGCTCTTTCGACAAACTACTTCCGGATGTACAGGATAAACAACGACGACCCGCTTTATGCATTAATTGTGGACGACAATGATGTCGACTATGAGGAAGTTGACAGTAGTGATGATGTCGTAACTCTTAACGGAGCCTGGGCAGACGAATACAATCGATTCGCAGGAGACCAATACCACTTGCCAAATACTGGACTCGGTGAGTACGTATTTGGATGGTGGGCAATCGATATTGACGGGGATCAAATAGCAGATGGTACCGATCCGACAAATTGGGACACTGATGGTGACTGGTTGAATGACCACTTCGAGATAGAAGACGACCTGCTCGATGGCATTAGGGGGAACAGCGGTTCCCCAATAAGATATGACGATCGTTCAACCTAGGTCTCTTGAATGCGTGCCTCTTGGAACTCGCATGGTTGACCCGGGAGGGATGATGCCAGGACCAAACGACCCCCTTGAGGATCGCCTATTGTTCTTGCAGGAGAACATGGTGAATTTCGTGAATCAGTACGGTTTACCCGTGGTCGAGGTTGCTCTTGTGGTTTCTAAATTCATCAGGATAATCGGAGAAAAACTCCAACATGCAGCTGAAGAATCGGGGGAAGAACTCCCTCTGTCACTGCTTGAGCCTTGGCCCATAGAGTCGGACCGAGAAGCTCCGACGATAGACTCATTCCCACTAGGGAGGGTTCTAGATTCTGTGGATAATGATAGGATGGAAATTTTCGATACAATAATTCGAACCATATTGAACCAAGCCGAGATTCCATTTTCTTCGGCTATTGCGGTCTTGAGGGACTGGGAGTCCAAGATAAGAACCCAGCTAAGCGAGTCAACCAGCCCAGGTCACCTATTCAGCCCAATGAAGCTGCCTGATGGATTCTAACCACTCTGGGATCTAGCAACTATGCCGCTAGAAACCCACCAAGCATCGATAATCGACCACACCCATATGATCGGCCAAAGAACCACAGATAGGATTAGTGGAAACTGAATCAGGAACCATCCCGCCCCCTTCCGGTGCTGACGGTTGAAATGCTGTCCAAGGAAGAGGAAGGGGATAAGCGACAGGGCAATCGCGAAAATTGGCCTCAGTGCGCCCCATGCCCCTATTCCTCCACTCAATTCTCCCCAGATCACGCCAAAGACGCCAATCGCGCTTACTTCGTCATCCTCGTCCTCGCTGGGCAGAATGACGACATACTCGTGCTCCGACACGAGCCTTGGAACAGGCCGGGTGGAATGAATATGACGTATCGTGGATACGAAAAGGACAACTTACCCCTGCCACTCCCGGATTCCGTGACTTTGCCCAAGGTGCTGTTGACCGGATTCGGCCCATTCCTAGGAAATCGGAAAAATGCCTCCGAAGAGGTGGTCAAGAGGATCAGTCAGACAGGACTTGAAGGGATCGATCTTTCAACTATGGTGTTGGGTGTTGACGAGAGTGGCTCAAAGAAATGCTCAGAAATTGCCAGATCCGGAAAACACCTTGATGCAATAGTCCACCTTGGCTTGTCGGAGAAAGGAAAATCCGTCTGCTTGGAATTATTTGCAAAGAACCTTCTTCAGATGGAAAATCCTGATAATTCAGGAAGGATGGTTTCCGGAACAAAGATTATTCGAAATGCCCCGGATTGCCTCAAAATCACAGCTCCAATTCATGTTCTAGATGAGGAATTTGAGCATGATGACAGAGTATCATGGAGTAAAGACGCCGGAGGATTCGTATGCAACGAGACTCTTTTCAGAACTCTGGAAGCCACGATTAATACGGGCTGCAGGGTTATCTTCGTCCATCTTCCAGATAGTTCTGTCATAGGGATAACCGACCAAATTGAGATAGTTAGTAGGGTAGTTAGTTGTCTAGCAATAAAGCCACTATACAGAGTAGTGGGCGCATTGATTCGCGACTCGAGGGGTAGGATGTTGGCTTGTAGGCGCCCAGAAGGAGATGCATGGGAAGGTTGGTGGGAATTCCCCGGGGGGAAGATGGAGGTGGACGAGCATCAAGAAGACGCAGTTATCAGGGAGATAGAAGAGGAGCTGGGCATTTCAGTGACCCCTGAATCATGCGTAGCCGAAATCTCCCATGACTATGGCGACAGAGATGTTGACTTATTCATTTGGAAGTGTAAGCCGATCGATCCCGATTCGGTTTCCCCTCTAGAACACGATGAGATAATTTGGGTCGATCAACATGAACTGCTGGACCTCAAGTGGTTGCCAGCCGACCTCCCGTTGATAGAAGAATGGTCACTGTCGGGAATTCCCTAGTCGTCCTCACCAATCGTCGGCCTCCCTCGCTTGTCAAACCATTCGATAGGAGTCCCGTCTTCGGCCATCGAGAGTCCGTCCCCGACCTTCCTTGGAATCGCAGCTCTTCCCTGATGCCAGGTGAGTTTCTCCAACCACTGGTCAATTTCATCTCCTTGAATTGATACATCAATGGTTCCACCCGCGGCCCGCTCCCCTAGTGAGAATGAAATTTTTCCAGCCAGAGCCGCTTGTCTGGAAATTGAGAAATCAGTATAATCACTGCCTTCCATATCGATAGTCATGGCATCTAGGGCGGTGTCCAGAATCCTTTGGTTGGTTATGGCTTCAACAAATGTGTCCATTGAGCCGACCTTTCCATGTAGAATATCCACTGAACCAGAGTGAGGAAAACTCCTCTTGCCGATTTCTTCGGATGGCATCCAGTCTGGAAACACATTCCTTACTGCCAACACAACCATCTCTGGATCTTCATGAGGCTGAACAATTGTCGACACCCTGACTTCAGTTCCCATGCCCCCTCGAGACAATCACCACTCATGAGTTCTCTCCAAGGAAAAATACCAAGAGCGCGAATGATTGAAACAGTAGTCGAACGGGGGTGGACTATGACTGAGCGATCCCTGGCCATGGGCGCCGCATTATTTCTCGCCCCTAGTCTATGCGTAGTCTCAGTTAGATTTGGACTCCCAGCTCTCGATGAAGTAATTTCAGAAAACCAAATGATTGAGGTCGGAATACACTCTACGGCCCTTCTCCTAGGACTTCTAATGTTCCTAAGGTACAGGAGGGTCGAGGATCATGAATACCACAGATCAAGGGCAATAAAGGGACTTTCGAGAACCTATAAGAGAGAGGATAGGGGACTTTGGGGAGAAAAGTCAGATCTTGCATTGGAGAAGCTAGAGTCAGGGTTTGCCAAGAAGTCCAGGAAATCTTCCAGGAGGTCAAAGGAAAGGATGTCGGGAACTGTGGGCTCTCTGAATTCTGAGATGGAAGAGAAGGAGGTCGGCGACGATTTTGAGGCCGATGTCAGAGTTTCGGGAATTCAGACAATCGTTGACGAACACAAGATTAAGGAGGAAACAAAACCAAGAAGAAAGTCAATTGCCTCCAGAATAGGATCCATTTTGGACTCATCTGCAAGGAGGAGGCTAGAGAAGAAGAAGGCAAAGGAAGAGAGGAGGAAAGTCAGGAAGAAAGCGAATAAATCGTCCCAAACCGATAGCGAGTGGGATGCTCCCGTTGCGTCTACGATGGCGAGATCAGTTGTCTCCTGCAAACAATGCGGAAATCTAAACAATAGTGGAATTCAGTACTGCGTGTCATGTGGAGACCTCTTGGTTTAGCAGGGAACGGTTGAAAGCACCCAGTCCTGAGCCCATGGTAGATAACATGCCGGAGAAGAGGGACTACTACGAGGTCCTGGGCCTTTCTAGAGGCGCTAGCAAGGAAGAAATACGAAAGGCGTACAGGTCACTAGCTAGGAAGTTTCATCCCGATAAAAATCCAGATGACCCCGACGCAGAAAGCAGGTTCAAGGAACTCTCAGAAGCCTTCGCTATACTGTCTGATGATGACGAAAGGAGAAAGTATGACACATTTGGCCATAATTCCCCCGGAGGCTCACCCTTCGGGCCAGGTGGTTTCCAAGGTGTCAATATTAGCATAGACGATCTTTTTGGTGGCGACCTAGGGGGTATTTTCAGTCAATTCTTCCGTTCTTCCTCATCTGGAAATAGACGGGCAAAGGGTTCCGATTTGATGGTAAGGCACTCAGTGCCCTTCCAAACTGCAATGGATGGCTGCGAGGAAGAGATCGAGATCGAGGCTCTAATAACATGTGACAAGTGTGAGGGAGAGGGCTCGAAAGACCCCTCATCTGTGAGGCAATGCCCCGGGTGTGATGGAAGGGGAAGGACTGAGAGGGTGGAGAGGATAGGCCCATTCACACAGAGAGTTGTATCCGACTGCCCTTCATGTGACGGAGGCGGCAGGATCGTCCAGAGTCCCTGCAAATCATGTGGAGGTTCGGGGCGCTCAAATCAAACAAAGAAGGTCAGGTTTTCAGTTCCTCCAGGGGTGTCTTCTGGTGTCAGGCTTAGGATGAAAGGGCACGGTGAGGCCGCTAGGGCTAGTCGCGGAGAGCCCGGTGATTTGTACATCGAGATCGATGTAGGTGGGCATGATTGGTTTGAGAGAGATGGTTCCGATCTACTAATGGCACTCCCAATTGGATATGCAGACCTGCTACTAGGAACCTCAGTAAGGATACCCCATATAGACGGGGATCACATCACAGTAAAGATTCCTGCAGGTTCAAACCCCGGGGATACCATTTCCATTCCAGGAAGGGGGCTCCCTCGTCAAGGATCAAGGTCCAGAGGCGAAGTCTCCGTGGTGTTGAAACTAGATTTACCATCAAGAGTCTCACGTGCAGACAAGAAGAGGATATCTGAGATGTATGACATCTTGGGCACCAATGAAGAGAACATACAAGAGAGAATCAAGGATGAAGCTTACAGGCGTAGAAATTCAAGAGTTCGATAGACCTATTCCTCCTCTAGGCTCTGCCAGTCCATAGCAATCCTCGGCGCGGCAGCGACCGGCTCCCCGTTTACAAGACCAGACAATTGGAAACTAAGCACACTTGGATTCCCAACAATCGTGACTCGAACGAATGTCTTACTTTCGGACTCCAAGGTATCTAGGAAAACCTCATCTCCACGAAATAGATGCTTAGGTGAAACTTCCGAGATTCTTGCTACTGCGCCTTCTGGGGAGTGGAATCTTATCGCAGCAAGCTTCCAATCTTCGCCCCCTACCCTAATTCCTAGAATCAATGATCTGCCGGCGTCAATACCCCAAGCATTCACTTCAATCTGTTCTGTCAAATGACGAATCATTGGATCTCCCCACTCCGAAACTATTCCAGCCCACGGACTGTCTCCAAGTTGGTGAAGAGCGGACTCTATCTCCTGCTCATTTATCCCGATTTCAGAAGTTTCCCGAGAGAGCCTCTCTCGAAGTCTCCTGAGCCTCCTTCTTTCATGAGCCTCGATAACATCAGATCCATTTGAACCCGAGAAGAGCCTTTTCCTTTCCCACCAAATTACAATCAAAAGGGGGACAATCATCAATGCACCGAGGAAAAGATACAGGTCTGTGAATAAATATGACAGATCACTTAGCTCTGCATCATCAGGAATGTCTTCACCAGCATAGATTAGAGTGAATCGATATTCAACTACGGCATCAGATGATGCTAACCTCTCAACTCTGATGGCATGAGTCCCCATTGGCATGCTAATGATTGAGCCATTTGTTGAGTTCAGAATGCCCCAGTTTTCCTGATCTAGGGATTGAATTTGGAAGTTCACTGGCGAGGAACCTTCATCCCTGATGTATACCCTAGACCCATTTTCATCTCCAATATTTACTACATGGACGTCAACATTGTCTCCGGGCCCCAATGTTCCAGATAGGATGGCAGGACCTGGAAGTATCGGCTCATGATACGTAGGTGGCCCCTCTTCACTCCAAAGGTAATCCGGTGCATCACCGATAATGTTACCATCATTTGCGGAATTGGTCGATATTCCAATTTTCCATGATGCCGGTCCATTTGATGAGATCCTGAATTCTAAAGAAACAGCATCTTTAGGAGTTTCAATAATGTCCGGACACATGAAAATTTGTTCATAAATGGATATAGTCCCATTCGTCGTTTTTAGAAGTATTTCCAGAGAAATATCACCGTTGAAGTAACATTCTGGGAGAATTTCCATTTTGCTCCCCGCCTGCAATAACAATGAATCTCCATCTTCGTCAAATCCAGAGATATGTCCAATATACGACAAAGGGCGGAATTCCAAATGTTCCCCGTGATTCCATTGGCCCTCCAGATCCCCTCCTCCCGGAGCCTCTAGTTCGTCATCAAATCTTGAAATCATGATTTCGTAGGGAGATGGCCCTGGATCGCTCGGGTGAACAACTCTGAGCCATAGACTTGCATCCTGCGGATAGTCTAGGATCACAGGAAAATCGTCCGCAGCCGTGATGATTTCATGAAGTGATTTTGAATCTGAGCTGCTTTTCCATATTTCCAAATCGGCAAACCCCATCGATTTGAAATTGTCTAGAACTACCACGTCGCCATTGTCGCCCACTATTCTGATTGCATCCTTATCTTCTTGATCTTCTAGAGAGCCGACAAAAGTTGCTCCCGTGTTTTTGGGCAGTGATCCTAGGATAGGCTCACACCTATCCAGTTGACATGCGGAGGTGGCATCTATCTCATACTCTTCAGGTTGATTTCCAGGGACAGGCACAGTGTCTTGAAGATCTCCCGACTCAACTAGGCTAGAATCGCTAGGGAGGATATAATCGAATCCTATGTCGCCAATATCGAAATCATCTCCAATATTAACTTCCCATGACAGAGTACTATCTACAAAACCCGACCAATGGACTACATGGTTGTCAGAATAAATGTACTCCTCGCCATCCACCTCTATTTCTAGCTCTAGACCTGTACAGCTGACCCGCAGACACTCAAACTCTAACCATGCCGGACCCTGAAAATCCATCCCCCCTTCAATGATAGTTCCGCCTCCATCTTCGGCCACTGAATTGGGGGCCGTTAGGGTCAAGGAAGAGACAATAATCACGACAAGAACTGTCGCCCTCGTCTGCCCCATGCATTCTCCGAACCGTAATCAGTCTTAGAATCCTTCAAGCGAAGTCTCTCGTTCGAGGCACTATGGTGGGAAGGCCACTAGCGCGAGATGTCGTTGCCAGACAACGATCATCTAGGCTTTTCTCCCTCGGAGATAGGGCAAATCCAGTATCTTGGGCTCCAGCCATCATAATTTCTGATGAAGATCCCGAATTACCGATTTCAATGTCCCCCCTATCATTCAGAAGAGATAACTCAGAATTTCCTTCAAAACTATCTATGCGCACAAGAGCAAATATCTGCTACCCCTTCGACGGCATAGACGAATGGGTCGCAAGCGAGGGCCTGGTATTGCCACCCAGCCTAGAAAAATCAGACTCAGGTAATTTTGGCACCGGTCTAAATCTAATGCCTGTTTCATGGCAGTCATTGCATCATGATAGCACCCTTTCAGATGAATCACTGGAGCCATCCGTAGTCGTTTTGACTGATGCCCCACAATTGACCAGGACCAGAGACAAGCTCGTCGACGCATTAGATGTAATTAGGAGAAGATTCCCATCCTCATTAATTTGGACTCCCGGAATTTCCGGCCCTGATAATTGTCATCTACTTTCATGGCTTGGCGTGGATTTATTCGATCTTTCAAGATCAAGAAACGCATCCGCTGCGGGAGTAATTCTTTCCCAGAGCGGACCCAGAGAACCGGAGTACACATTGGATGAGAGTCCCGATATTGAGGTCCAGATTGAGCACTGGAAGTCCGCACTGTCAGATCTCAGGCAGTCAATTAGAACTGGAACACTCCGAGAGTCCGTGGAGAAATGCATTGTGTCAAGCCCTCGCTCAGTCGAGAGGCTGAGGATCCACGATTCACTAATGAGTAGAAATATCGTAAATGCCGGACTTTCAAGTGTCGTAGAGGGCAACCGGAGGCTTAGGTGTAATTCCCCAGTTAGTCGCGATGATCCACTAATTCAAGATTGGAGGATGAGAATTTCGGAAGAACATACCCCCCCATCACATCAGAGTGACATACTATTGTTGCTTCCATGTTCTGCCACTAAACCCTACAGGCTCTCTCCAAGCCACCATAGGTTTCTGAGGAATGTTTGCAGTAATAGGATTCACCAAGTTATGGTAACCGCGCCCCTTGGGCTAGTCCCAAGGGAATTAGAGGACCTTTGGCCAGCCGCTCATTATGACATCCCAGTTACTGGTGATTGGGACGACGACGAAGTTTCGACCATCGAAAAAATGGTGGGCAAAATTGCTGATAGAGTCGGCTACAAGGATGTGATCAATCATTCAGGGATAGAAATTTCCGTGAATGGTCTTAATGTCCATGACACCAGAAAGGGAGGAACAGCAGGCTCTGAAGAATCTCTCAGGAATCTCGAGGGTGCTACACGAGAAGTTCCCCTGTCATTAGGCCTGGAGGATGTAAACCAATCCGAGGATAGGTTGAACACTATGAAGTCAAGATCTAGGTTCATCCACGGTGCGGACGAATGGCTAGTGGGCTCCGTCGTTTCAGGAAGGCCACCAATTCTAACAATTTCAAAATCTGGTGAGCAGTTAGCTAGGTGGAATCCCCGGGATGGAAGGTTCGCTTTCTCAAAGAAGTCCCTCCCAATAATAAGTGAAAGTGGGAAAATCCCTAGCGCCCACTTAGTCAAGGGGCATAACTGGGTCGGAGACCTTTTCCCCACCAATGTAGAAAGCTTCGAGGGAGATATCAGGGTCGGAGATGAAATATTGGTCTATCAGGAAGGTCAAATTGTTGGTTCTGCGAGAGCGGTTGCTCCCGCATGGGAGTGGCCCAAAGGACCAGGAAGATTGGCTCGTACCAGGCATAGACTCTGAGGTACCGGAATGTCATGCCCAGCGTAGCGATTAAAGAGGGGGAGTAGGTCGCCCGCTCGCTGGAGGAACATGAATGGCACGCATGCACAGTAAGGGCAAGGGCGCAAGCGGCTCCTCCAGGCCCAATTCAAGCGACCCACCAGATTGGTCTGAGACCGACAAGAAAGCCATCGAGGAACTAATATTGGGAATGGCAAAGGAAGGCCACTCAACCGCCATGATTGGAATGGTCCTCAGAGACCAACACGCGGTTCCCGACGTCCGCCTCGCAACCGGGGAGAGAATTTCCCAAATTCTCGAAAGGAACGGAATTTCTCCAAAGTACCCTGAGGATATGATGAATCTAATGAGAAGGGCTCTCGGCCTCATAGATCACCTAAGCTCTAACTCAAAGGATCTTCACAACCGCCGACAGTTGGAACTTTGTGAGTCAAAAATCAGGCGCCTAGCCTCCTACTACAAGGAGTCCGGGAAACTCGACACTGACTGGCAGTACAAGAGGGATCAACTCAGGTTGATGGTGGAATAGTCCACAGTAGGAAATTTGAACGCTCACCCCTTCGCGTTTTCATGCGGTCACTTGTGGACGAGGAAATATTCTCCCCCGTCGCTGAAATTCTACGCTCAGCCGCTTCGATGGTCCATTCTGGAAAAAGAATCACCCTATCTACTCCCAACCCTACTCTTTCCTGCTCCATTGCCATGGCTCCGCTTGAAGCCGCGTTTCTAGATGAGGGAATTCCATACAGGAGGATAATTACCAATGGTCCAGAAACAAAATCCGTGGGCCTATTTTCTCCGTTTATATTGATTGATCCCTCAATAGAAGAAGTAAGTTTCACGGAAAATAACCCAACAGCCCTAGTCATAGGAGGCGGTATTACAACTACATCCTATATGGGGCAACACGGCAAACCCCGAAATGGCATTCTTACGCCCACAGCCATTTCACATGCTCTCGCCCAACTAATTTCTCCATCTGGTAAGAGGGTCAGGAGGATGAGGCCATGGTTGATTTCAGGAAATTGGATTCATCCATCAATGGACACTACCTATGATCCAGTTTACACAACGCTCAGAGACCTGCTCGAGGATGAGGGCACAATCAGTGTAGTGCCACTTCCAGAGGTACCAAGCCCCGAGAAATCAAACCGCCCATGGGTGAATGCGGATGACCTTGAAGCGGTGAAGGAAAGATGGCAATATCTAGATGCCGAGGGAAGGGCACGAGCTGTTTCCCACATCATGAGGCCAGGTCTGGTCCTTTCCTCGCCCTCAACGTCACGCTTCGAGGAATTGGGCTGGCACTGTATCCTCGCACCATCATGGGATTCGGACTTAGCTGGCCAGATAAGAATTGCATCATCATTGTGGAAAGCCGTTGACAAAGATAAGGCAGCAGGGAAGCTAATTGACATGCTAATTTCCAAGGGTCTGGTTTTGCCTACTCTATCCGAATGACACTGTCGCATTCGGAGCAAGAAAGCCTAAGCGGCCTCACATCGGAATCAACGGATATTGAATTTCCGCATGACGGACAATTCACCCTTCCTCCCCCCTTCCCGTTCTTTTCGCTCCTCTCTACTTTGGGAGATAGCAGTGAGATTGGGAAAACTAGCAATATGCTGAACCCAACCACCCCAAGAACCATCTGCATGGGGAGCCCAAGGAAGTAGATCGCGAAGGACATTATCCCCATGGTGGAAACTGTTACCATGGTTGGGAACCGAGACCTCTTCCTTGTCATGTTCAATCCCATGCCAATAGCTGCACACAGTGCTAGAACCATAATTCCGGAACCAACTAGAACACTGAACATAGGATTCCCTGTAGGAGTAAATTCAACCCTGAAATCCAACTCAAGGTCAAGCTCATTTTCATCTATTGAGATTGTTTCCTGAACTATCCATCTCCTGTGGGAGTACTCAATACCTTCAGACGAAACAACGCCCACGTCTTGAAGCATAGATCCTGTCAGCTCAACATGGAGTCCTATGGAAGTCCAGTATTCTTCCAAAGATGGGCGGATGAAGTTCTCCACCAGTAACTGCCTTTCACCCTCGCTTACTAGGTAAGATGTGGAAATGGATATTGAAATCGAGTCCGAACTAAAACCCATAGTTCCGCCCATGTCGATATTTACCTCAGTGGGGCCGAGCTCTATTGGATCAATTCCTAGGACCGACTCCGCCTCAATGTATATCCCATTGGAAAGGAATGAACGCATATCCGATGTCGAGCCGGTCAGATACCCAGTAAGAGCAACCAATTCGGAATCATCTACCATCCCATTATTGTAATCTGATTGTGGAATCGAGCTAGAATATGACTTTAGGTTCCTCCACCAGCTGCTTGACTCCAAGCTAGAATTTCCAATATTGTCTAGCCCCCACCTCATCCATTGAGACATGGCCCCCTCGAATTCCAGTGTGACGCTTCTTTCAGTCCTGTCTCCCTTCCATTTGGTATCGATATTCACAGACAGATCGGTCCCGCCAGTCCTCAGAGGCTCATTAGCAGGATACCATGTACCGCCACCGCTGCCATCTTCTCCAACGGTAATCGTGTGCGTCATATTGGCCTCTATTCTAAGGCCATCCTGTGGCTCAAGGTGAAAGTCAACACGATATGTGCCCACCTCGGACCCATCGGGGATGTTCCAAACAAAGGTCACCTCAACGCCGTTCTCAACCAGTGTTGCCACTGGCTTCTCATTAACTGCTGAATTCTGCACGGATATCCCTCCTACAGATGCTGACCACATCCTATCATCAAATCCAGATGAAAGCAGAATCGGAAAATAAACCAGAGTTCCACTAACGCTTGCGTCTCTCATATGTATTTCAACCAGAGGCAGTCTTACCGAAATACTGGACTTCTTATCTTCGGACCCCCAAAGGAATATTACTCCTGCATTGTCTCCTGGCTGATTGAAACCAAGTAGTTGCACATTGAGGGTAATCTCCACTAGATCGCCATCATTCACCTGACCCGAACCGACGTCCACAAGTATCTGCAAATCCCCTTCTCCTGTGATGTAAGGATTCAGACCCTCAGAGCTACCTTGGTAGAAGGACCCTCCAATCCTAACTTCTAGGGTAGCATTGATGTTTACGCCGACAGCCCCCTGGACTTCATATGGAATTGTGAATTCCCATGTATAATCTGGGTGTTCTCCCTCGGAACCCCATATAACGCCCCACTTTCCAACTTCTATTGGTTGGAAAACCTGAGTGACCAGTGTGGACTCAGCCTCATCAAGGTCAGAATCAAAGGGGGAAAGGGTACCTATGTCAGCTTCACCCAGCAAGAACAACTCGAAGTCTTCTGAGTTGCAGCAGTTAGATTGTTGTCCAGTAGCGTGGTGGGCCGGTGAAACAATCGTCAACATCAAAGCGACGAAAAGGAGAACTGCGAACCGACCCCGCACATCTTCCATATGCCCACGTCACAACTAAACAACTTGAATACAACCCCTGCGAGGACCTATTTTTGTCGATAATCCCAATCGGCAACAATGGCCAAGCTATCCATGTAACCATGACATAACTATGGCGCCGCTACTCGGAATTTCCATTATTTTTGCAAAACCCACCCTTTCTAGTTGCACGATCATACCTTCTGCAAGCTCAAAATTCTCGATGACGCCTGAAACCCGGTGAATCACGTCACCATCGGGGATGTCCAAAACAGCCTCTCGAGAGATTTCCTCTGGCAACCAGTGTGCAATAGCTCTCTTATCCGTCCTTTCAATAGAAATTACCTCAGCAACCCCATCGCAGATTTTGACATCTGCAAAACCCTTCAGCCTTATTTCAGAAAGTTCAACATCCTTCTTCTCAATGAAAATTTTTCCGGACCCGATCGTCCATTCCCTAGTTCCCTTTACAGTCCCATCGGGATGTTTTGGAATTGAAATCTTGGATGAATAGTTGTCAATAGAGTTGGGGATTTCCAGAATAACGTCATTCGCCCCTCTGACGAAGCTCCGACGCTCAGAGATCGAATCTATAGCGCTGGAATTTTTGGCCTCTATGCTCTGCATTGGAACCGATATATCCTTCTGTGTGAGGCCTAGCTCAATCCAGAAATCCCTGATGGCCTCGGGGGAGAAACCTCTTTTCTTAAGCGCGGAGATTGTTGGTAATCTTGAGTCGTCCCATCCTGTGTATTTTCCTTCGGAAATTTCCAACTTCATGGAAGACGTCGAGAATCCGCCAAATTCCAGAACCTTGACCCTTCCCCAGTAGAGGGTCTCAGGATAGTCCCACCCAAAATGCCCATAGAGAATTGTTTGCTTTCTGGTACTATCCATCAGGTCTTTTCCTCTCACGATGTGAGTGACTCCCTGAAGACGATCTTCAATAGCACTCTGAAAGTCTAGAAGGGGCCAAACCTTGTACATTTCTCCAACCACCGGGTGCGGTGTGTGTTGTATCCTTAATGCTGGCCAGTCCCTAAGGGCTGGATTGGGTAAGTCCAGAGAAGTTTTCACACGGACGACCGCTCCTCCTTCGTGAATTGAACCCTTTACCATCGAGTTCCAGAGCTCCAAATTCAAGACAATTTCATTATCCCTGCAAGAGCACTCTTCCTTTCTATCTCGCAGGGATTTAAATTTCTGAGCGGTGCATCTGCATACATAACCGAATCCCTCAGAAATCATCCTCTCAGCATACTCTAGGTAGACTGGCATCCTTTGACTGGCCCTGATTACAATGTCGGCCTTATTTCCAGAAATCCACTCAAACTCCTCCTCAATCTGTGCATATGCCGAAGGTTCCGGGGGCTTCACCTTGGTGTCCGTATCGTCAAACCTCAGAACTACTCGGCCCCCATTCATTTTCGCCAGTTCAGAATTTATCACAACTCCTCTCGAATGTCCGAGAGTCAGTGGTCCATTTGGATTGGGTGCAAATCTCAAAGTTACTTCCCCTTCAATTTTGTTGGGTAGTTCCGGTAGTCCAGACCTCTTCTTTTGCTTCTCCCTGTGAAGAGCTTCTGGATTTGTTTCCTCGAGTATTTTTCTTACCGCTTCCACTCCCTCACTACTAGCAACTTCGTTTGCTTCGTCCACATGAAGCTGAACTAGTTCCCTAAGCTCCTTTGCCTTAGGCCTCAATTCCTGCATCTCCGACAGAAGCCTGCCAAGCACACTACCCGACTTCCCCTCTCCGTTATACTCTACTGCGTTCTGCAGTGCATACTTCCGTACCGCTTGGATTATCTCCAAACTCCAACCCTCAGTCCCGGTCATGCTTGCTAATGGGCCGTAACCCCTACCTCTTTGTGATTCCCGTCATTCCCAGTCCCCAAGATTTGATTGTGAGACTATCTCCCCATCTTCACAACGCAGTGGAATTGGCGTTCCATGAGCCTCATTCCAAGCATTTGAAACGGTCTTCCAACTCCACCTCAGACAATCGTGTGGCAATTCTCCCGAGACTAGGCCATCTACCGCCAGCCTTGTTTTTGGATCCGAAGGATAGCCGGACCCCAAGTCCAACCCTAGCTCCTTTGAAAGATCGTAAATCTTCGAGTCCCTCTCAACTTTAGCGATAATGCTAGCAGCACCAGTAACCACATCCATGGAGTCCATGCCATGCTTCGAGTCGATATCCCAATCCCTCCATCTCCTTCCCAGTATTTTTGATAGCCTCGATCCAAATCTCGATTCATCAACATCACATGCATCTACCTTTATTGAACCACTTGGAATTGGTCCCGTGCTCAACTCAAGTGCCTCTGCAAACAAATTCACCTCCAAACTATTCAGATCAGAATTGATACTGTTGCCGTCAATCCTAGAGGGTTCGCAGAAAACAATTCCCAATCCCCAATTTCGATTTCCCGCCTCTTCAATAATTTTATTGTAAACCCCTTTCCTCTTTCTCGGAGAAATGGATTTTGAGTCTCTTGCTCCAATCCCACGGAGAAATCCCACATCTTCCGACGGAATACAAAGTGAGCAAACCACCAGTGGCCCCAATGCCGGCCCTCTTCCGGCCTCATCCACTCCAGCATGAGGGCCCATCATATCTCCAGGTCAAAATCAGGCGGACCTTCATCCTCACTACTAGAATCACTGCCATTTTTGGTTTCATCCACCACATCCAAGATTTCGTTATCCGGATGAAGAACGTCCCCCAGGCTAATCTCATCTGCGAGCCTGATCGCTTCTCTGATATCGCCTTCGGCTTGTGCCCTGTCGAGGACATCACTCGCCTCACTAACTACCTTCCCATCAGGAGAATCCATTCGCTTCTCGCTCAGACCTCCCGATTTCTCAATAAAACTGGTTTTGAATTCTGAATGGGGCAATACTGGACTCTCTATGGCCCCAGTTTCTTCGGGTTCAACTTTCTTGAACCGGGAAATCCACTCTTCGGCATTTTCCGTTTCTGGACCCCCCTCCCCCTCGGAGTCGCCGAACTCCTTCGACCTAATGGATAAAGCCCTCATGACTCCCAGCGTGCCAAGAAATACAACGATGATGGTCAGTGTCAATTCTAACCACTTATTCATCCATTTGATTGCAACTTCGCCAAACCCATCTTCCTCGGGCTCAGGCTCTTCTACCTCCTCGCCAGGAATTATTGCCATTTCTGAACCAGTGAAAATTATTGACGGGTCCCTCGTCGACCTAACTTCTATTGTCAAAACAGCTTGGGTTTCTACAGGAGCAATTTCGGGCACAATCATCCACGCAACGAATGAAACCCTCCCTCCCGGCTCTATGTCAAGCAGTTCAAATGACCTGAGAAAACCCGAATTTGGGTCAAAGCTTGAACCGAGAGGGGGTAAGAAAGAGAATTCAGTAACCACGTTAGAATCAAGATTCGCCACTATCCCATCAGGTCCGTTGCCTGAATTAGTCAACGTCCAAGTCGAAGTTAGATTATTCCCACCTATTATCTCAGAAGTAGACATATCGAGAGTCCATTCGAAGTATTTCCCAGAAATAATGTTGAATGACACATGCCCAGGAGACCAGCCATCGACAATCAGTTGGACTGTAATATTCGCAACCTTGCCCGATTCGGTGGCCTCGGCAACTGTCGTATTAATTGAAACTCCACTAATCGTGTTTCCAGAGTCGATGGTAATGCTACTAATTGACAATTCGACATCAAGCCACTCCTCCTCACCGATTACATTTAGGTCAAAAGACGAGGTGATGTCACCAGTATTTGTGATCTCCAGCATTACTTGGCAAGACCCTCCCGGGACGATTTCAGACCCCGAACAGCCATCATCTGAAGTTTCAATTGCCCCTCCAACCCTTGGAACTATGTTTACGCCCTGGACCGATCTAGCAGTCGTATCAGGGTCTCCCTCGCTCCAAACTATCGCCTCGAAAAACAGGGAGCCCTCGTCATCAGGGGGGGAGTCTATCTGAATTCTCGCTACCGCCGTACCATTTGGCGCCACGTTTTCTAGTTGCCATCTATCAATTACTGAAGCACTCCAGCCACCATAAGCGAAGAATAGATCAGACTGGCCAACGGGTTGAGAATCTGAATCTAGAGGGACAATCTCTAGACCTAGGTCCCTCCAAGAATTCCCATCATTCCTAAGTATGATCTCAAAAACATCGGTGCTACCGGGCTCTATTGAAGAAACCCCCCCTCCTTCGACTATTGTAGCTCCGTCGAAGAAGCCGTACCTGAGGGAGAAATTATACCAGTCTGATGAACTATTTCCCAGTGACTGAACCATCATCGAGAAATGATGGAGGGATTCGGAAAGGGGAAAGCCACCAGAAACGACAGGTGACTCTATGGAGTAACCAACCCATTCTGTAGAACCGGGGGCTAATTCGTATAAGTGCCCCATGGAGGGACTCTCATGATTTTCCCACGAGATGTTCCAACCCGCAGGTCCAGAAATAGAAACTATGGCATCATCATCAAAACCCTCATTATTAGTGAAATTCACATTAATTCCAATCTCTGAACCGGGTTCGATATCGAAAATTGAGCCAGACTCCACGCCAAACGTAGTTCCCACTTCAACTCCAGTTCCCTGTGCGTGCGCGCTGATTGATGCCGATAGCACAATTAGGACCACCAATGGCAGAGACGTTCCTCTCACAAACATCCCTGAATGCCTAGAGATTTCATTCCTACCCCCATAAGATGAATTTACGGAGCATTCATGAGGTCAGGCACTGTTCGCCAGCTATGGCACCGGTATGGCCGTTCACCAGAAAGAAATCCAAACCGCGCAAGGTAAAGCCAATCGAGGAGAAACCCGTCATCAACTATGAACGTCAATCAGAAGACGATCAGAAGAGTAAGTTGGATGACAGAAGCCATCTCGAAGACAAGGGCTTCCTTGATGCGATGGCTCTTATGGAAGACAAGTAATAATTGAAACTCAGAGGACTGGGTCTGGAATCACCCTGGCCAGTCTTTCAACATCGAACTCGCCGCCGTGAATCGGCGTTTTCAATCCGAACCGATTGGACACTTCGGGATCGATCTCGCCGAATTGCCCCACCTCTTCACCACCGACAATAACCTTAGCACCCCTTCCTGCAATCCACGGGCCTTCTCCTTCGTTCAATGGGCGATACTCGATCTCTCCAAGATCTCCTCCCATGTCTCTGATTAATGCCTGGGAAATGCCCTTTGCTGAAGAAAACCCACTCCCAACCTCAGCACAGGCCCAAGAAGCTCTGGTACTATTTTGTGAGTTCTGGACTACCTCCCCAAGTTCGTAAACCCTCTGGGGTAACACGTGATGTCTATTAGATGAGAGGAGTCTAAGTAGGGACGGTAAAATGAATTGTCGCATCATTGTATGGTCCACAGTTATTGGATTGGAAATTATTGAGGGCGCACCATTCTCTTCCCACCTCATCGACTCAAATTGATCTGTTTCGTTTGAAAGAGTCAGACTCTGTGTCTCCTGCAGACCAACCGCCCTAAAACTGGCCCTAATCCTCCTATTGATCTGTGAGGATGGCAGAGGGACAGCATCTATGTGGACAGATGACAACTTTCTTGGAAGATTGTCATAGCCAAAACCTATTGCAATGTCCTCGATTATGTCTACTGGATGCATGATGTCACTTCGCCATCTCGGCATGGAAACGATGTGTTCCATCTCTCCAACGACACAATCGGCCCATCTTTCGGACCTCTCCGAGCCGTCCGTAACCGTCCGCGTCTCAATCAACTCCCCTCCCATTCTGGAAATTGACTCCGAAATCTCCTCCTCCCTCAAATTCACCCCAAGTATCCTCTCAACTAGCTTACCAGGTACCCTATGCTCTTTATTTTCAAAATTGGGAGTAATAGAGACACCACCGTCCCATCCTGAAATCTCAACGCTTTCCACCTTTCCACCCAATTCCGATAGTGACAGGCAAACGAGCAATAGGCACGCCTCGCAAGCCCGGGAATCGGTCCCTGTTACATCGATGAAGAAGTCTCTAGTTCCTTCGTTGACGGTAGTATGGTCGCCATTAATTATGGGCGGAAAAGAGAGGATTTCGTCATTCGAATCTAAAATTACTGGGAAGCGATCCATCCCATCCATTAGGTGGGCGTATTCGATTCCCTTGGGTAGTTCAGTAAGAACTTCTGCTATGCTCATTTCATTTTCCGAGGCTAGAGGGATGAATGAGTATCCTTCATCTACCGTCTCATACCTGAATGGCGGTCTCAGTTTAGATAAATCATGAACCCCTATAGAGGAGAGGGACCTCTTCCTGCCAAGGGTTAGGTGCAGCTTCTCTTGATGGTCCATAAGGGACTGGATGAACGCGTCTTTCTCCGATTCATTGGATCCGGTATCCACCCCCCTCACAACAGCGGCCATAATGACCGGCCTCACTTCCTCGAGGGACCTGTCCACATCAACCCTTATTCCACTGCTTACTACTTCCACGCCACTAACTGTTTCTTGAGCTCCAATGAAAGACCTAACTGCCCTGGCCATCGTTTCATGACTTAGCAAGTCGGGCCTGTCTGGAAAAACCTCGATCTCAATTTCCTCCTCATTGAATTCCTCTACGGGACACCCGATTTTCGGAAGAAAGTCCGGCCAAGTGCCACCTTCGTGCTTGATGCCGTTGATCCTCTGTATTCTTTCAAGGACAGAGTGCTGAAGGCTAATAGTCGGCATTTCAGTACCTCAATTTCCAAGCCACATGGGCAACGGCCTCTCGAATCCAACTAGTCTGAGCCCACTAATAGCAGCTGTATCCATATCCATAGCCCTCAGATTCCTCCTACTGAACATCGAAACCCGACTTACCCCAACTTCTTTCATCCATCCTCGGAATTCCGAATCCAGTTCAACTAGGCGTTCAGACGCATCACAATCTTCAGGGATTGGTCCGACTAAGCAGGAGCATCCGGCTGAAGCCGCAATCACCAGATCCTCCGAACTGGGCGCCTTGTCCATTTGAATTGCGATAGACCTTCCATGGGAGTCAAAGTCCATCGCTCTCGCTGCAAGGCCAATCCTTGGTAATGCGGATGCCGCTCTATTTCCTCCGTATGTGCCCGCATCTACTACCGCACCGTCAAGATCCAACTCAGAAACTAGCCTGAATAAGTGCTCAACTCTCTCGACACCATCCCTCAGGAAAACGAGAGAGGATGTATCCATATTACTCGTCAAAGACACGATCAAGGCCTCTATCTCAGCATCGTTAAGATGTGGAAGATCTGCAAGGTCAAGAATCAGGCCGGAACAATCAGCAAGATCGTCAACAGCACCCACCAACCCATCCCTGCCAATAAGAAGCAGGTCGTTTTCCCTAGGGAATCTCTTCACCATCGCTGGGTGTCCCGAAAATTGAGGGGCTCCTAGAATCGATCCATCATCAGCCTCAATGAGCCATGGAATTCCGAATGCCAGCCCACCCTCGTCATTACCAACTGGAAGGATTCTGGTACTCACATCGACTTGAGCATGTTCGGGCAATCTGTCAGTAGCTGAAGGGAATATTCCGATATTCTCAAATCCCTCAGAAATCCGCCTCCGAGGTGGCGAAAAATTGGGAATGGAACCATCCTCTGCCACCAATACAAGAGCATCATCGCCAACAGAAAGTCCGAGAGGCTCCAGATAAATGGAAAGCTCTTCAATTTCCGCCTCAGTAATTGATCTCATTGACGCACCCCTTCCCGGTGGCGGGCAGCTGCCTGCAATGACGATTTTACCACCGAAAATCCCCGTGCCGGGATTGGATCCTGCGGATCCCATCACGATCACAGTGCCGCCAGACATGCCGGCACCGACATCTTCTCCAACATGCCCCCTGACAACCAAGGCCCCGCCAGCCATCCCAGCTCCGGCCTCTCTTCCTGCTGATCCATGGACTGTAATCGTGCCTCCCGTCATGTGGAATCCCGCCCTGTCCCCTACGTCTCGTTCCACTACGGCTCTTCCACTACTCTGGAAAGCTCCTAGCATCGACCCGCACCCGCCTTCCAGCGTTAGTGATCCACCCCTGTTCATGCCTCCAACACAGTCCCCCAAATCTCCTAGAATTAGCACTCTTGACTTTGGAGGAAGGTGAGTAATTACCCCAAACTCCCCATTACGTGGTTTTAGGTCGCCACCCGCTCCATATCCGATCTTGATGAGCCGATCCTTTTCCATCGCCTCGGGGAGCATTTTGGAAATGTCCCTATTGAGCTTCAGGCTCTTCGCTGTCAACTCCCTCATCGCACTCGGCTCCTGACACGAGCAAGTGGTCTTCATTGTGACGGGCAACAATTTGGCCTCCGCCTCATTTCATTCAACCGGTCAATCCGGCGAATGGGTATGTTGATAGAGGGCAGTCATGGGCACCCAAATAAGGAGAGGTGTAATACCATGTCAGTAATCAAGGTTGCAATAAATGGATTCGGAACAATTGGGAAGCGTGTCGCGGATGCTGTAGACGCTCAAGACGACATGGAAGTAGTCGGTGTCACTAAGACCGCCCCCTCTTTCGGATGTGATTTGGCGGTAAAGAAAGGGTTCCCACTATACTGCACGTTCGACGATGCAGAATCAATAGCCCGATTCGGAGAGAATGGATATGAATGCTCAGGGGGGTTATCAGATTTGCTTTCAGTAGCTGATGTGGTAGTTGACTGCGCCCCAGGTAAGATGGGAGCAGACAATCTCGCAAAGTACCAGTCAGCTGGAATCAAGTACATGTTCCAAGGAGGAGAAAAGCACGATCTAACCGGGCTATCCTACACATCCTCCGCAAATCACTCCGAGAATCTCAATGCCCAGGGGACAAGGGTAGTCTCTTGCAATACAACAGGTCTTTCCCGAACCTTGGTCCCTCTTTTCGAACACTGCGGATCGTTGAAAGTTGAATGTACGATGATTCGTAGAGCAGCTGACCCGGGGGACTCTGACAGAGGCCCAATTAATGCGATAAAACCGGTTCTTAAGGTGCCTAGCCACCATGGCCCAGACGTAATGACTGTGAAGCCCGAGATTGAGATCAACAGCCTCGCTGTGGCAGTCCCTACAACAATAATGCACGTCCACTCAATTATTGCTGATCTGCCATTCGGACATGGGCTGACGACGGAGTCCATTATCGAGATGTGGAAGGATACTCCACGTGTCATAATCATGAACGGGTCCGAGGATAGGATTACAACCACTGCAGAGGTCATGGAGATGGCGCGTGATATAGGCAGAAAGTGGGGGGATTTACACGAAATTTTCGTATGGGAGGACGGTGTGAAGCTTGTTGGCGACCGCCTGTACTATTTCCAAGCAATTCACCAGGAAAGTGATGTTATTCCGGAGAATATTGACTGCATTCGGGCCCTCATGGGGACAGAGCCCGATTGGAGAAGGAGCGTTGAAATGACAGATTCTGCAATTTCCCGCTATTATGGGCTCTGAGAGGGGTTATTTGTCCCAATATAGTGACTCATTGAGCAATCATGTGGAGTTAACGGTCAAAAGTCAGTCGTGGGTCCGAAGGACCCATGAATATGGGAAGAAAGTCAGTTTTGACCCTACTTCTCCTAATTATTTCTTCATGGTCAGGGACGGCTGCTGCTAGCGCCCAGAGTCAATTTTCCGAGTCGCAAGATGACATTTTTTGGGATGGAGAATGGGCGCTACTGCAAAATGCAGTGGAATCCGAATATCGTCTCAGGGATGCGAGCGGACTTGTACTCTCGCCACTTGGGACTTTTGACCCTCTCGGGGAGCCAATACCCACCGGTCCTGATTGGCTATCAAATCATGGCGATTCAGCATATCCCCAATTTATCCTGGTTCAGTCAATAAGCACAGATCTGACTCCCCTGATTATCGAGCTAGAGAGTTTCGGATTCCGAATTATTGACTCCATCCCTGACAGCGTTTTGGTTGTAAGAGCCCCTGAAGAATCCAACTATGAAGAATTACTGGGGAAACTGGCCCATGCAAGATGGTTCAGCGAGATGCCAAACTCATGGAAGGTTTCGTCAGAACTTCTTGGCATCGCATCTCCGAGCACCCCTCTTGATCTGGACGTCCTCCCAGCATCCGACTTGGGTCCGCAAGAAATCTCTGAGCTCTCGTGGCATTTTTCTCAAATCTCTGAATACTACGGGCGTGACAATATTTGCGACTCTAGCCTTTGCCAGTTGAGGGGAGTTGACCCGGCTTGGATCCTACCAATAGCTTTGGACTGGAGGGTCCTAAGCATTCAGCAATCCAGTGAATTGACAATTCACAATAGCAATGCGTGGGCAATCTCGGGCCTTGAGGGGGCATATCTGGAAAGCGGAAACACCCTCAACGGATCAGGGGAAGTGCTAGCAATTTCAGATACGGGACTCGACGAGGATCATGGGGACTTTGATGGCAGGATTAGGGGGATTTACGACCAATTCGGCCCGGATAACAGCCATTCTGACATGAATAGCGGTCACGGAACTCACGTTGCAGCCACCCTATTGGGAGACGGTTCAGGAGACTCCACATCAGTTGGAATGGTCCCCGAATCAACATTCCACTTCTACCAACTAGAGGCCGACAGTTCAGGAGTTCTTGCTAGGTGGGGTTCACTTTACGAGATGTTCACCCACTCCTGGGATCAAGGAGCCAGGATTCAGACCAATAGTTGGGGCAACACAAATTTAGTTGGAGAGTACTCTTCCGATTCTCGTTCTGTCGATGATTTCATCTATGACTATCCACGTTTCCTAGCACTATTCTCAGCGGGCGATCTTGGCCCTAACCCCAACTCAGTCACCCCTCCGGGTACCGCAAAGAATGCACTAACCGTTGGCGCCTCAACGACAGGCTCCTTCTCTAGCGTCCCGGAAGGATCTGTGTCCGAAACCTCCTCTTCGGGGACTACCTTGGACGGGAGGATTAAGCCCGATATCGTGGCTCCTGGGGTGATGATTTGCTCTGCTAGGGCGGAGGAAGCACAGTACGCAAGTGGTAGCTCATGTTCAGCGGCCACTCATAGTGATGGTACGACCCCTCTGTATATGACCCTGAACGGGTCATCTATGGCCACTCCCGTAGTCGCTGGAGCCGCCGCGATGACTAGGCAGTACCTCAGGGAATC
>CAYFGD010000006.1:0-24742 GCA_964342715.1 uncultured Candidatus Poseidoniales archaeon
CGGCGAGCCGTTCGGCAGGCTCGTATGCCAGGGCATGCTAAATGCACCCGCACCATTCTGCATCGATTGCAACACGGAGTACCACATCGATCACTTCGGGGCTGACTGCCCTACCTGCGGTTCAGAACTAGCTTCAAGATCGGCAAAGATGAGCAAGTCTCTCGGAAACACCGTCAGTCCAGAGGAGATGATAGCCAAGTACGGTGCCGACACGGTCCGCCTCTTCATCTTGTTCGGGGCAAATCCTGAGGCAGGCATGGATTGGTCCGACAGCGCGCTTGAAGGGAACCACAGGCAGATGCTTGCAATAATTGAGGCCTTCCAATCCGCGCAATCGATGGACGAGGCTCCATCTGAGATAGACGACTGGTTGATGGCAAGAATAAGATCAAACCAATCATCTTGGAGAGATGCAATGACAGCAGTTTCTCTGAGGGAAGGAGTAATGATCAGCCATTTCGAGATGATTTCTGACTGGAACTGGTACAGGAGGAGGGGAGGCGCCGATCGTAATACCGCCTCTCAGTTCCTCAATGCCTGGATCCCCATGCTCGCACCCGCTACACCACACATAGCGGAGGAATTCTGGAAATTGATGGGGAACGACGGACTCCTAGCAGAGCACGCAATCGAATCCACAGAAACTGAATCTGGAGACATCCAAGTACTTGCTAGGGAGAGGTACCTTCGAAATGTAATTTCCAGTGCGAGAAACCTCAGATCTATGGCTGAGAAGCACTCCGAAGGAGGAATAAGCAGAGTGGTAATCCAGACATCCCCCCAATGGAAATCAGATTTGGCAAGGGAGTCATTGAGATTGGACTCAGAGGGTTTTGACTTCAGGACTCAGGGGCAATCACATGTCCAATCACTCCCAATATTCCAGAATGAGGCCCTCAGGGGAGAAATCTTCCAAACATGGATGGCACTCACTGTCGGCAGTAAGAAGAAGAGGGGCAGAATACACACATGGCCCAAAGGGGATATCGCTCTGATCAATTCCGGTCTGGATGAGGCGGAGGTGCTATATTCCAATTCAGATTTCCTAGCGGCGGCACTCGATGTTGAGCAAGTTAGCGTGTATCCAGTTGGAGAGGGGGAAGATGTAGCTGGAAAGGCACGCGTCGCATTCCCGTTGGAGCCTGGTATAGCGTTTCAATAGATCAGTCGCTGGAAAAACACCACCCAACATGGTGTATGAACCACCAACTCATGACACGGTGGGTTCATGGTGCTCCTTCCGCTCGACGGCCCGTTGAGTGAAGAGAAGAGTGGCGGGAGACGTAGGAGACGTCGGAGGCCTCGTCGGAAATCTGGGGGCGGAGGCAACGCCCCCAAGGAACCCGTCGATGACAAGAGTTCGGATTCGATTGAGAGGGCGCTAGCCAGATTCAAGGCAAACCCCCCTCCGACAGGATTCCCGTCCGAGATTGATCCCCCTCCAAAGACCATTGAAGTAGATTGGTCTCTGAATGCCGTTCCTAAGGAAGTCCAGAAGAAGGCCGGAGAGATCATAATGCGCCGTGGCGAGTTTGGCTTCCTCCCTCAGTCGAGAGTCGATGAGATTGCAGATCAGATTTCAGAACTCCCCATATCACTAGAACAGGCTCTCTCTCTGAGGAATGCATTGAACCAGGAGAAGAGCGTATACTCACATCACAAACTCATGCGTAGGTCAAACGAACTCAATCGACGCTACGATTCTGGAGAGGACGTCATATCTCTATCGAAGAGATTCGATGCGCCGCCAGTTAACACATTCAGGGCCATACTTACTGGGAGAGGGTGGTCTAAGAACAGAATAAAGGAGACACTGAAGGAACCATCACGACTCAAAAAGAGAGACCGTGAGCAGTTCGAACTAGCAGAATCAATGGACAGAGTGAGCTCAGTAAATCAGGAGGAGACCCATAAGGCCTCAATGGTCTTCGAAGACGTTCTTTATGCATACTTCGACTCTATAGGAGTAAGATACCGTACCCAAGAAGATCTAATGATCGAGCAGAAGAAGGCTGAGGGAAGGGCTGTGATAACACCCGATCTGCTAATGATTGACGATGTTAGAATCAATGGGGTTCCCTGTGCGTGGATTGACGCCAAACACTTCTTCGGAGCCGATCTCAAATTCCCCAGAAAGAAGACGCAGAAGCAGGTCGACAGGTATGTCGCCGAATACGGCCACGGCGCCATAGTTTACAGACACGGATTCTGTGATGGATTGAGGATTCAGGGGGCCGAGCAATTGGATGCAAGCCCACTTGACCTGTCCCTTCTTGACGAGTTCCATGAGAACTCAAAGAACTCATGAAGACTCATTGACTCTAGTTACTAGCCCCGAGAGCCCTTCGCTTTCAACAGAGGAGAGTAGTGCCGTCATTTCGACTACTTCGTCCGGTTCATTAGGGACAACGACGACACTTTCACCCAACATGCAGAGAAGGGGCGACACTACTCCTATCATCCCACATTTGTCTATTGCTCGATTCGCCTTCTGTAAAACTGCAGACCTCCGTGACTCATCGATTAGGCCACTCATTTGTGAGAATCTCAAGGCCGACTCGATAAGATCGGGCCATTTTTCCTTGTTCCAATCACCCTCGCCTAGCTTTGCTAGTTGAGCATTTCCGGCTGAAGAGATGGAGCTCCTCCACGCAGAATCATCGATGTATGTAGAGGTGTGCTTTCCTGCTCCTTCACCCCAGGCTAGGAGTACTTCCATGCCATTGGACCAGCCAATCGCCTTCCCCGGACCACTATCCAGAAGGTGGCCATGATAAGGAGATCCGGGTGATACACGCAACTCAACACCTCCTGCAGAAAGAGCCGAAACATCTCCTAAACCACTCGAAAGTTTTCGATCTACTAGATGCGCCACCAAATATGACCTCCTCATACTCTCCTCGTAGGGAAGGCCCATGGCGCGCTGTATTGCCATCGATGCAGAGACCGCTCCAGACGCTGACATTCCAAAGCCCTGTCCAAGCGGTACTCTGAGCTTCACAGTAATCTCCCAATCGAACTCCTTTACCTCTGGAATAAATTCAGCCAGCGTTTCACACACTTCATGATACAGGTCTACCTCACCATCTCCGCCGATGAACCTGACAGAGAGTCCCCCCTCTCCTTCCGTACCTCTGGCAATCGCTTCCGAGCCATCTTTCAGACATAGTCCCGAACCAAGGCTCCCTTGTTTCACAAATTCCTCCGAGCCATCCTCAATAGAGAACAGGAGTGTGACGTGAGAGCCGCACTCCCCGCGTCCCAGAATGTCCGGCATGCATCATCCCTGCATGCCACAAGGAAATAATTGCTATCTAGATCAGAGAACTGCCTTGAGGTCTTCCTCAATGCCACCGAATCTCCCAGAAAGCTCGGCTACGGCCATTTCGAATGCCACCCTTGGGGTCATCGAACCGTCTGTTTCGAAGCTCAGAATGAATTCTCCAGCCACATCTTCCAGCACTATTGCATCCTTGAATCCCCTAGACTCCTCTGTCCCATCTCCAACGTGATTGAGATCCGATTTCAGTGCCTCTACCTTTTCTATATCATCTAGCCTCCCGTCCTTGAAGTCCTTCGCTTTGATAGTTAGACCAAGATCCCATAGAATCTTGGATCTGGATTTTACCTTCATTACGCCAACCTGCCTTGGATTGAAAGTAACCCCACAGACAGGAGACCACTTCACGTGCTCCCTCCCTCGGCCCATTACTGCCGTGGCCGAGAACTCTATCATCTGACCCCTGAATAGCTTGGTGATTGGTATTGATTGGTACTTAGTTGGGATGAACCCATCAGCATCCCCTAGGAAGTTCAGGTCACCAGCGGTAACCCACGTCCCCTCGTCTGATCCCTTTACCTGGCAATAGTACAACATCGTGCAACTAGCACATCCTCTGTCCTCTGCCAAAATCTCGGAGCAGTTGGGGCACTCGTCTTGGAAATAGAACTCGTCATGTTTCGTTGGGATGGGTATCATAGCGAGCCTCTGGGCAATCACCTCGTCGGGAAGCGGACCATCTGTTTCCCAGAGCTCATCTCCATCTTCCTCGGTCTTTTTTACGAATCTAACAGTGTCAATCGCCATCTTTGGAGTGTCTGACATGAGCGTCCTCCTAATCGCGTTAACAAAAGCTCGGTCCGTATCTGTTAGAAGCACCTTGATGCTCTCTTCATCTTCATTCAGAATTTTTACCTTAACCATCACAATCACCTCAGACGCGCCTCCCGCGTCGGCCTCCCTTTGACTTGGTCCCATCAGTGGGTATTGGAGTAACATCTTCTATTCTCGTAATCTGCATGCCGGCCCTGGTAAGTGCTCGGATGGCCGAAGTTGCCCCAGGGGCGCTGTGTGAACGGTTCCCACCAGCTCCTCTGTACTTCACAATCACTTGGTTGAAGTCCTTCTCTACAAGCATCTCTGCCATTCTCTCGGCGGCCCTCATGGATGCAAAAGAGCTGGATTTCTCGGATCCGCCCTTTGTCACCATGCCACCAGAGACCTTGCAGATTGTCTCTGATCCGGTCAGATCAGTTGCCGTCATCAGCACGTTGTTGTGGGTGGTGTAGATATGAAGAACAGCTTTGTGTGGCATCAATTGTCACCTCCAGGAATCGTGTCCTCGACCGTAGGTGCAGCAGCCTCGCCCGCCTTGATGTCCTCGACAAAGTCACCTGCCACCTGGACAGGGCCGCCCACTTCAGACGCCTCTTCCTCAGATGCATCTACAGTAGCTCGGAGCTTCTCAAGCTCCTCTCTGAAAGGATGAGTAGGGTCCTCGTACTTCGAACCACTTGTGTAGCGCAGCATCTCCTCCTCTTCCCTGAGAACGTGGTATCCAGGAACAGTCATTTTTTGATCCCCAATCGATATGTGCCCATGCACAATCAGGTTCCTTGCCGCCCTCATTGAGGGTGCCAAGCCTTTGTAGTAAACTTGAGATTGTAGCCTTCTAGCTAGCATCAGCTCTACATCAATCTGCAGAATATTATCTAGACTAGAGCCCTCAGAGAGTAGACCCTTTTTCGTAAGGGAAGCCAGAAGATCGTCCTTTTCCCGGGAGTAGTGCCCCTCTGAGGTATCGACTCTTCCGATCAACTTCATGGCCTGGTTTCTGTGCCTTCTAAGTGCGGATTTCTCCCTCCAGATCTCCCTCATTCCTCCGACTTTCTTCAAGCCGTACTTCTCCTTTAGGGCGTGCTCCTCTTCTATTCTAGCCTGCTTCCATGGGTGAGTAGGCGTCTGCGTCTTTGGTCTTGCAAACTTTGGATCTCCCATTTACTCACCTCACTTCTTCCTTTGGACACCTAGAGCTGTGCCCTTCCTTCCATTGCTTCGCAGCCTCTGACCGCGGACCTTGTGTCCGCTTCTGTGGCGTATTCCTCTGTAGGTCTTCATACCAGCAAGCCTAGCAATATCATCGTCTCGTGTCATGGACACCTCCATTGCCACGATATGCGCATCTTCGTTGGACTCTAGGTCCCTCTGCCTGTTCATCAGCCACCAAGGCATCTCAGTGGCGTAGTCTCCTATTGCCTCTCTGAGGCGCTCTTGCTCTTCATCGGTTAGATGACCTCCAAGCTTGCTACCATCAATGTTGGATAATTTGCATATCATGCCCGCGGTTCTCATTCCAATTCCCTTGATGGAGCAGAGTCCGACTGATATCTTGCGTAGACCGTCTACGTCCGTATCGGCTATCCTAATGATGTAAGAGAAGTCATCTCCCAGTTGGGTTTCATCTATTGCTGTCATGTTACGGTTCTCCCGTGTTCACCGGTTACCCAGTGGCCCTAGCAGGCATCCGGGCGACCAACCTTCCCTATTTGAACCGATTGGACGCCCCGTAGGGGCGGAAATCAAGGCTCTTTGCAGATTACGTAGACTGTATGCCCACTGTCCCCTCTGACTAGCTGGACGTCTGCCATGAAGGAACGAGACCCCTCTATATCCCTCATCGCCTTATGCAATCTCCTTTGTAGGGTTGGGTGCAATTCCGGATCAAGAGAGCATCTTAGGGTGATGCTGCCAATGTCGTTCCTAGCCAAGGCCGCCGCAGTTAGATCGATGCTATGCAGCTCTGGGGGAGAGAGTCTGTGCTGAACTACCTGGCCAGTGGCCACTACGAACCCCATTACATCGTCATCCCCCTCAATAGGCTCTGTGTGTATCAGAATAGGCCTCCTTCCACTTGTCCTTAGCCATGTTCTTCCTCCTCTGTCTCCCAAGGCCTCCTCAATCCAATGGTCCTGTAGGCCACTTTCGAGAAGAACCGGATCCAATATTGTCATCCAAGACCCAAAAGGTGGCGGCTCACTGAGATCGGCTGAATCGGCGATTGTCGGCTTTCCTTCTATGGAGGCCATTATTTTCTTCCTGCCCATCCTCACGCACCTCCTTGGGCTTTTCGAGGAGAGGGAGCCCGACCAAACAGAAAGCCGGTCAACACGGCCTCCGCCCTGACTAAGCCATTCCCATGTTCTTCTGATTCCAGGGAATGATGTCTCTATTATAGCGTCAATCATGGATCTCTGATCCTCGTCAAGTCTCGGTGACAGGTCTAGAAGTATGCTAGGTCCATCCGTCCCCGGCTCCAAGTAATTCTTCCACGAGCTGAGAAGCGGGCCAAGTGGGGGCTCCATCTCATCTATGTGGTGATTCTGTGCATCTGTGGGTCTAGCAGGGTCAAGATGTAACATAGCTACAGGAGGATGGGCCCGTGTGCCGGCTTCACGAAGACTAGACCAATATTCAACCATCACCCCTTCAGCGTCCGAGCCGTCTCCGATAACAACCCTGTCCATAGATCTCTGAACATCGTCTGGCTCCGCTGCTACGAACATGTTAGCGGCGCAAAGAACAGCAATATTGCCATCTATTTCCACCCCCAATGATGGCCTCTTCAGAATCTTCGAGTAGGCAATGAGCTGAATTCCAGAACCAGCCGCCGCATCCGCTATCACACCAGGTCCTAGGGATTTCGGGTCTATTTGTCCGGCCCTCGCCAAAGCCACTCCCCATGGTGTTGACAGTCTCCGCATCTCTTCTGTCATGAGGAATGACGGGTCTCCCTTACGAGACGACTTTGAAGAGGCACGCCTCCCTCCCTCCTTCACGACGTCAGGAGAAGGCCTAACTGATGCGTGGACACTTTCTTCCGACATTATCCCTCCCTCTCAATCAATATTTTTAGACACCAACAAAAGCTGTAACCTCTAATTCGAACCTAAGCCATGAATTCTGCAACTCATGGCCATCCGACCCTCCATACGCGATGCTGGGAGGGAGGAGCGTGATATGACTGGTTCCGGTGTCCACCCCCGGTATAAGTCCCCTGTCGGCATCGATGTCCAGGCCTATCGCAGACCAGCCAAAGCCCTCGATGTAGTTCGGATCATCGCCAGCATTCACTGGTAGGTCCCCCTCATCCAGAAGCTCATCTGTATCAGCGTCCCATACTCTGTAATGGACTTGAAGGCTATCCCCATCTTGGGAATGAAGCTCACGCTCGTCGACTCCCTTGAATACCGTGACATCAAGCCTTACTTCAGATGAAACCAGAGCAACATGGGAAGCTACAATCGAGAAACTACTCTCGTCAATGTCTTCGGTAATCTCAATCTCCAGAATCAACGAGTCGTTTCCCGGGAACTCGTTGATCAGCAGTTGCGTATCATCAGAGTATGAGAATACCACATCGGCCCCTTCAATCTCAAGTAGAAGATCTAGAGTCTGGTTCCCTCTGTTATGAATCGCTACCGAAGCACGGTCCCCGTTCCCCTGATGTTCCCAGTCACAACGCAACTCCCCCGGGTAGAGAAACACATCATCCTGGGAAGAAAGATTCTCTGGCCACTCCCAGTCTCCCTCCCTGGAGTCACAGGTGTCGAAGAGGAGGTCTACCTCCCACGCCCAACGCCCATCCAATTCGAGCATTGATTCATCGACAGATCCGAAGGAATCCTCAAGGTGATTCATGAATCTGTAAGCATCTATGCCAATCCATATGGTGGACAGAAGTACTACCAATATCGTCGACAGTGAGAGGAGTATTGCTGCTCTTGGAACGGCCATTTCGTTAATGCCGAGTGGGACATGCGGATGCTCGACTTCGTCGGGCGTGTCCGATATCCACGTCCGCGTCATGACTCATTTGCCAACACCTTCTGCCATCAACGTTGGCCTGTTTGGATTCCGTAAATTGTCAATTGGATAGAGTCAATTTTCAACGAATCAGTCCCTTACTAGCTCCTTTTCGTAAGTAATTCCCAACCAAGACACTATCCCAAGCTCAATTGCGACTATCGATAGCCCCACCAGCATTATCACCGGATCGGCCAGGGCGCTTCCGAAGAATACTAGGGCCGTCAGTATCGCCAGTACCAGATCTACCAGCCCCCATATTCTGAGCCCCCTCCTCAACTGAAGTATGCCGATAACCCAAACAGAGGTTGACATTATGATTAGTGCAATTGGGAGGAGGCCCGCTTCTCCGGCTCCAAGTAGACCAATGACGATGAGAAGGTGTCCATTGGAGGCTAGCATGAAAGCCCAGTCCCCTTTCTTGGTTGGAACGGTAAGAACGCATAGCAGAATGGCAATCGCTCCTAGTGTAACACTGGTTTCTGTTATGATCGATGAAACACCATCAACCCAGTTACTAGCAGCTAGCATTACTAGTACGATTCCTGGAATGGCCAGTCCCACTGAATTCTGCTGCCCCCTCTTCAGCCCCTGTATTATTGCGCTGCAGATCGCCATCGCCCCGGCTATGCCGAATGAGAGAATTACAACGGCAATTGCTCGACCCCCCCTTCCTGATCCACCCTTCGAATCCTCCCTTCCTCTAGAAGTGCGAAGATTGTCAATCCAGAAATCTACAATCACTGCGATCACAAGTACGGCCTCGAGCAGGAGCAAGGGAAGCTTCCACTCCAGTAAGCCTCCAGTTGAAGGGTCAACGGTAAGGGGCCACGGTAATGATTCGTAAAGCAGGCCCCCAATTAGTCGATCAATGAATAGTGAGAAGATTAGCCAATCTATCGCAATTGGAATCCTGTCGAGCATGTTCCGTTGTTGGAATAGGGAAATCGCAACCAGTTCGACCACGATAACAACCACAACTGCCAATCCCAACAGGTCTTGGTTGCTCCCCCCAGGGCCCAGCAAGGAAGCAATGTGGGCAAGCACGACCCCCCCAATTGCGAGAGCAATGGGGGTTTCCATCCCTCCAATATGCGGTAGTGGCAACTCCAGACCCCTAGTTCTGAATCTAGCTATCGCAACAAGAATTGTGACAAAAGCACCGCATGAAAGTAGTATTATCGGATTGGGACCTGTAGTCAAACCGATTAGCACGCCCGCACCCAAGACAACTGCCATGACCGAGATGACAATCACGGGCTTGTGCGTAACATCTGTCACGTACAGCTCCTCAAGGCTCTCGGTTGGAGATAACTCCCTCCTCCTCTTCCTCTCCTCCCTCAATTCAGCAACTCTGGGATTGAAACCCGAAACACTCCCATTTCCAATGGAAGTAGAACCAGGGGAGTCCTCCGCAGCCATTTCTCGACGTTCCCTTAGTAGACTCATGGTCTGCAGCTCCCTCCTGATTTCTCCCCTTGCTACAAGCCATAGGGAACTGATTGCGAAAATCGCAATAGATGCGTATTTTGCCCCTGAGTCACCAATTTGCCAAGTAAGGGAGATTGCAATTACCATTAGCCACAGGGATGCTAGAGCAGGCCTCAGAAGGTCCTCCAAAGATCCGGCCTTTGGCAGGTAAGAACCGAGCATTGCAGCTGTGCACAAAACTACGACGAAGCCAGTATCCAGATCGGGAAGCGATTCCGATGACGCCAACAAATTAGAAGGGTCATTTCCAGATAGGAATATCAAGAAGGGCAGACTCATCACTCCCATAGCAAGCGTGTAGTCCCTACTCTCGACATCTCTCTCAAACTGAATTAAAGTCAGTAGTAGGAAACACAGGAGTAGACTCAGAATCTCCCCCACCCCATGCCTCCACTGAATGATCACAGCACTTGCGAAAATAATCCCCAACATCATACCAACATTGCCAACTCTGACTTTTCTGATATGGGCGACAAGGTGTAGAACCCAGATGGCCCCACACACCAACACTAGAGTAGGTGATGTGAAACCCCCGAATTGAGCCATGAAAATTGTGGTAATCATTGGAATCCAAAGTCCTAAGCTCCAAAGCTGCAATGCTCCTGAGTCCCTAATTGAAGCCGAAATCTCGGAAATCCCAAGAAACCTCGATGCCAGATTGACGTTTGTAGAACCCATCCTTTCGTTAACCACGGACATTAGTACTGAACACAGGATCAGATAGCCCGCCAGTGGAATAACATCCACCTCAATCACACTTCCCGGGTCTATACGGTCGTTGGCCACGAGAATCGTTCGAATCGCCTCCTCCAAAGCCTCCTCCAGTATGATCCAGATCCATGGCAGAAGGACCGTAACTCCGGCGAGTGACGGAGACTCCCTCTTAACTGAGAGTACTGCAGTCCCTAGGTGAAGTACGGATAGAAGCGAAAGAAGAACTACCCCTCCATCACCGCCATTCTCCACTGACTCCGATGGAACTAGAATTACAAGTAGGACAAGTATTGCTACGGCCCCACCCCAAAGGACCCTATCCGTGACTATTTCCTGATCACGAAGAATAACAAGACCAGTGATCAAGGTTCCAATTATGGTGAAAACAACATATTCTGAAACTGTCAGGTACTCCTCTACCAAGTCCCCATTGGCGAGCATCGCAATTAGGACTAGTGACGAAGAACCGAGAGGAACCATGATTCTCCTCGACTCGACCCCCCTAACAGTTAGGTAAGAGCCGCCAAATGCACCTCCAAGTACGGTAACCATAGCCAATGCGTAGCCTGGATCTTCCCTGTTTGCAGCCACAGCAAGAAGGGCCCCAATCAGTCCCATGGACACAGAAACCCCCCAAAGTCCCGGCTTTCCTAGACCCATTACTTTCATAGCATTCGAGAACCAATTCTCCTCCTTTGCAAATTTCGAAGCCATAGATGCATTTGCCGCTGTGACTGCCATCATCAGGGCGAAGAGTAGGAGTGGAGAGTCAAGCGGAAGTATGCGTAATTCGCCTATCTGGAAACCACCGGTCGTAGCATGCATCCCAATCCACAAGTTCGATGCTGCAATACCGAGGGCAGCTAGGTTTCCGGACATACGTTGGAGGGCTAGTCCATGGATAAGAATAGTCGAAAACAGGATCATCAGGGCAATACCCTCCTGCCCGAACAATGATCCTGCCGTAGACCCTATGGCCAGAAGAACAAGGGTTGACTGGGCTGCAATAGCATCATGATCATACCTGTACGAAACTGCTACGTTAAGTCCTACAAGTGCGATCAATAGGATTCCCAGGGACTCCACCCCTATCACATCCCATCTTTGTAATTCTATAGCCAACCCATACAGTACCTTCATCGAAATTATGACCCATGTCACTCCAAGAATTTTCATCCTCTTCATTGGAATCCAAATTTCTCCCAAACCGAACCCTAAGGCCGCTAGAACGACCAGAGAAACACCCGCAGGAAGGGGGTCCATCACAACCCCGATCTGTATCCCTATTGCACTGTAGACCAGAATCATAGATCCCATGAGGAGCCAATTCACCCTACGCTCCCCTTCGACAGCCATTTCAGTGACCACATCTCTCTCGGGGGCCGTCTTTACGCTACCATCGGGGCTTACCACGCCTGGCGAGTCCGAGGGAGGCTCTGAGAATGGGTCGAAAACCCCACCTATGGCTTCGTCTTGATCCACATCGTCCGACTTTCCATTCGTTTCCTTCGACTCTCCTGCTCCTTGGATGATGCCTTCTATCTCTATCCTGTCGCTAATCCTGAATGACCTTTCTCGAATGACCTCATCGTCCGGGTCACCTTCGTTCATCGCACCGCGGTGGGGCACTACTGGAATAACCGCATCCCCAGCACCTTACAAACCGCTGCTAATTTCAGTGAATTTTCAGATTGGCCACAGCCGTAAGCCTTGAAGAGTAATTGCCATCGTCGCAGACCATGGAGGGCCCCACCATGTCGGCCCCCCCTTCCAATCCATCGACTCCACTAAGCTCCCATGGTCTTGAGCCAAGCGGCAAGGTCCACTGGAATCTGGGCTGGGAGCAGTTGCACAGTATTGCAGTGGAGAGGGGGGAAGCAACCCTCACGTCCCATGGAGTTCTCCTAGCCACAACTGGGGAAAGAACGGGCAGGTCTCCAAATGACCGATTCATTGTGAAAGAGCCTGGAATGGCCGACGACGTTTGGTGGGGCGATGTGAACAAATCAGTCTCATCATCAATCTTTGACAATCTACTTGAGAAGACCAGAGATCACTTGGACAATGCCGATCAGGTTTTCGTAAAGGATGCGTTTTGTGGTACAGACCCTAGGTACAGAATGCCAGTCAGACTCGTGACTGAGAAGGCATGGCACGCCGCATTCATGCACAACATGTTCGTCAGGATTGATCCTGAGGAGGCCGAAACTCACGAGCCCCAATACACCATACTTCACGCTCCTGAGTTGCAAGCTTCCCCCTCCAAGGACGGAACAAACTCAGGCGTGTTCGTGATATTGGCATTGGACCGCGGTTTGGTTATAATCGGTGGAACCCACTACGCGGGAGAAATCAAGAAAGCCATTTTCACGATAATGAATCACATTCTGCCAGCCGATGGACTACTTCCCATGCACTGTTCGGCAAACACAAATGAAGACGGCTCCGCCTTGTTCTTCGGACTTTCTGGAACTGGAAAGACCACTCTTTCGGCAGATCCAAACAGGGCTCTTGTCGGCGATGATGAGCACGGATGGTCGGATGAAGGAGTATTCAATTTCGAAGGGGGATGCTATGCAAAGATGATCAATCTCTCGGAGAAGGACGAGCCAGCAATATTTGCCACTACGAGGATGAAGGGTACAATTTTAGAAAATGTTGTACTGAACGCTGACGGAACGCCTGATTTCTTCAACAGCTCCCTGACCAAAAACACCAGGGGATCATATTCAATCGAATCTATAGAGAACAGAACTCCAGACTCCATGGCTGGCAACCCCAAGAACGTGGTTTTCCTCACTTGCGATGCTTTCGGGGTTCTTCCGCCACTGTCTCGTTTGACGCCCGAGCAGGCAGCATATCACTTCATGTCCGGATACACCGCTAAAGTTGCAGGAACTGAGATGGGTATTACGGAACCACAAGCAACGTTCTCCACATGCTTTGGAGCACCATTCATGCCACGACATCCTTCGGTATATGCAGACCTTCTTTCCAGCAAGATACGCAAGAACAATGCCAAATGCTGGCTAATCAACACTGGATGGGTAGCAGGAGGATACGGGGCAAGTAGCCGAATCAAGATTAGATGGACAAGAGCCCTACTAAACTCGGCATTAGATGGAGATCTCGATGACGTCGTGTTTGTCAAGGACGAAAGGTTCGGTTTCTCGGTACCAACTACCTGTGAGGGAGTCCCTGACTCCATACTCCAGCCAAGAGACACATGGCATGACAAGAAGAAGTACGATGGCACTGCCAACGTGTTGGCCCAAATGTTCATTGAGAACTTCGAACAATACTCCGACGTATGTAGTCAAGAAGTTCTGGACGCCGCACCAAAGCAGATTTGATCGCAATCAGAGTTTCTGCCAATCGTGCCTTTGTGCGTCCACGGCACATATTGCAGCCATGTGAACAACGTCCCTGACGCTGTCCCCCCTCTGTAGAACGTGGGCGGGCCTCGATAGCCCCTCGAGAATAGGACCAGTCATCTCGGCTCCAGCAACCCGCTGCAATAGTTTGTAGGCAATGTTGGCCGATGCAAGGTTGGGACATATCAGAATATTCGCCGGCCCCTCGAATGACATGAATGGGTAGTCCTTCTGTATCTCCGGAACCAATGCAGTATCTGCCTGCATGGGCCCATCGATTATCAGTTCTGAATCGAGCTCTCTTGCAATCGAAATGGCCTCTTCTAGCCTATCTGTTCTGAGTTCAGAAGATGTTCCGAAATTAGAGAAAGAAAGCATAGCTACCTTGGGTTTGACACCAAACCTCCGTGCCACTTTGGCAGTTTGGACAGCTATCTCAGCCAGGGTTCTGGAATCGGGATAGATGTTTATTGTGGCATCTCCAATGAACATCAACTCACCGTTAACAGTCATCATGTACATGCCTACAATCCTATGCGAGTCGGCCTCGGGCCCAATAATCTGCAGGCAGGGCTTTACGATGTCCGGGTAGTGGTGAGAAACTCCCCCAAGATAGCCATCAGCATCGCCCATGTGAACCATCATCGGTGCGAAATATGTAGTGTTCTTCATCAGTCTCACAGCATCCTCCACTGTGACACCCTTCCTGCCTCTTATATTGTGCAATTCGTTGGCGTACGCACCTCTCCTTCTTGGATCGTACCTGACATCAATTTCTTCGCATTCGAAATTCAGGCCCAACTCCTCCTTCACTGCGCCGATCCTCTCGACGTTGCCGAGAAGAATCGGCTCACATATCCCCTCGGCTATGCATTGTGATGCGGCCTTGATTATCGTAGGGTCTTCCCCCTCACAGAAAACGATCCTCTTCTTGTCCCTCTTGGCCCTATTGATCACCTTTCTCATAATCGACCTAGTCAGCCCCAGCCTGCCCTCGAGCTCCTCCCTGTATCTATCGATATCGAAGTCTTCCGGCTTAATCCTCGAAACACCCTCACTTACCGCCGCTTCAGCGACTGCGCTCGCTTCCCAAATCAGGACTCGCGCATCGAATGGTTTTGGAATGATATATTCAGGTCCGAATTGGAGCTGCTCGCCATCATAAGCAGACATCACGTCATCTGGAACCGGCTCTTTGGCGAGCTGGGCAATGGCATGAGTCGCAGCCATCTTCATTCCTTCCGTGATTTCCGTGGATCGGACATCCAGTGCGCCGCGGAAGATGTATGGGAAACCCAATACGTTGTTTATTTGATTTGGATAGTCCGAACGCCCGGTGGCCATTATCGCATCGTCCCTAACAGCTACAACATCATCCGGCAATATCTCGGGGTCGGGATTAGCTAGAGCGAAGATTAGAGGCCTATTGGCCATCGAAGAAACCATTTTCTTGGAAACAATCCCCCCCTTTGAAAGACCGAGAAAAACATCGGCCCCTTTCATTGCGGAAGCGATGTCTCCGTCTGGAATATCCCTGGCAAACTCAGACTTGTATTCGTTAAGATCTCCATTTTCATCTCTGGCCTTCGTCAGAATACCTGTCGAATCTACCATGATGATATTCTCAAGCTTCACTCCTAGCCTTACGTAGTGCCTAGCGCAAGAAATAGCTGAAGCACCGGCTCCGGAGATGACTACCTTGACCGAACCAACGTCCTTCTCCACGATCTCCAACCCATTCAGAAGGGCAGCTCCAGAGATTATTGCGGTCCCATGCTGATCATCATGCATCACGGGAATATCTAACTCCTCAACCAGCCTTTTCTCAATCTCAAAACACTCCGGGGCCTTGATATCCTCAAGGTTGATTCCACCGAATGTCGGGGCTATTGCCTTCACAGCCTCCACGAATTCGTCCACATCGGTCCTGTCAACCTCTATATCGAACACGTCAATATCTGCGAATGCCTTGAACAGAAGACCCTTCCCCTCCATCACTGGCTTTCCCGCTATAGCGCCTATGTCGCCTAGGCCGAGAACAGCGGTCCCATTGCTTATGACGGCCACCAAATTTCCCTTGGAAGTGTACTTGTATGCGTTGTTTGAGTCAAGCTCTATTTCCTTGCAGGGGTATGCAACACCCGGAGAATACGCCAAAGAAAGCTCATGTGATGTACCATGGGCTTTTGTGGGAACTACCGTAATCTTGCCGGCAGGCTTTGCCGCGTGATATTCCAGTGCCTCGTCGCGAAGCATATCCTCGGTCAACTAACCACCCCGGAGATATCCGGCCCATGCACCCCTCTTTGATGCTATCCTAACTCGTCAGAATCGATTATCGGCCGCGTTACAAGCGTTTCTTGAATCCTAAAATTACGTGAAAAGGTGTTTTTTCCACCTACGGTGGACTGAGCAAATACCACTCAACGACCCCCACCATTCAATATAGGAGTGGAAGGCCGAGGGGGCGTGGATATCGATTTCCGAGGCAGGGCCAACCTCGCTCAGAGGAAGGCAATACTCCTAGTTGCGCTCATGGTCCTACTGCCTTGGGCTGGCATGGATGTAACCGAATTGACCCCACGCGAAGACGACTCTCTGGCCTCTGCCAGAACCTGGGGAGCAATGGGAAGCAACGATACAGGGTGGATTGACATTGAGGCAACAGGAGCGGATCCAAGGAATCAGACATTCGCCTATGGTGACCTAGTATTGGATTTCGCGCCCGGAGCAGAGATTTCCAATATGACCTTCGAGATATCTGTTGACGGTGCGGACGGATATTGCATAGAAGAACCACAACTGACCTTGATGGAGACCCAGACTCCCATACTCGATTGGCGAGACCTAGGGGGACTAGGATGTCAGGACTCATTCACTAACAACCCCCCAACTCTCGAAGATGGCACACTAAGCACATGGCTGAAACCCAATACGGTTAGCGATGCAGCATGGACACTTCCCGCTGGAATAACAATTTCCGATTTGGTAATAGAGGCCCTGACTCCGTCCGATCCAAAGGTCTCTTTCTCGACTTTGGACGTAGTAATTCACGACAGCGCAGTAAACCCTCTGGACGGGAGGCTCTACCTACTTATCGACGACGACCTAATTCACCTCGACAGTGAGATGTCGGAGACATGCGATTGGAGGTGTCCCGGAATTATTCACATAGACGTCAACATAGGAGGTAGAAGTTTAGCCGTGGACTCATCCGGAAGCAGACTCATCATCGGCAAACAAGACGGCTCTATTGGCTCACAATCTCTTCTGGATTCATCATTCAATCCCGACTTACTACAGCCTCCCTCCGAACCCTCAGCGGTATCTGCCGTGTCCGTAGATCAGTATGGAAACGTCTGGGCAGCCTCTGGATGCAGCCTAATGTTCTTGCCATCAGACTCGGCAACGTGGTCGGATACAACATATTGCCCCGGATCCCCAGAGATACCAATTGATATGGAAACCCATGGGGACAAGATTTTCCTCGCCACCCAGAGTACTGGAATCCACTTCATGGAGTATACTTACGACTCCTCTAACTCCAGCATAACCATCTCGGACAGCACCGTTTGGGACACAAACAACTTCCTATCGAGCAACTCAATCACAGATCTCGAAATTACCTCTGACCAACTACTCATCTCTACGCTTAACGCAGGAATCAACCGCAGAGACTTGAGTACCTCATCGTGGCTCTCCAGATGGAACACGAACAACTGGCTCGCTTCAAACTCAATCGTGGGGGTATCGCACACTAGCGGTTGGATCCACATCGTCGCGGGAACCACCCTACACTCCTATGACACCACAGCCAACGTCTTCCGCTCACAGAGACAAGTATCCCAGCTAGGACTTCTCGGCCCAGCCACTTCGATTCATTCTTGGCCATCGGGAATAGGCCCAAGGAGCCCCTCCGACGGCCTTACATTTCTGATTGACTCCACTGGAAGGGCAGGGATGCAGCACGGAGAGACAGTAATCGGAGCAGAATCTCTAGTCAGCAGCCCCGTTTCCAATCCAATGAGAGTAGCTGCCAGCATTGATGACGGAGAGGCCGGCCAGATTTGGGTAGCAGGAGACACCACAATTGACAGATTCGACGAAGGCGCTAGGATTTGGCAGCAACCAATAGACGTCAGTGACTACGCCCAGCAACTACAGTCAATCACATCCATAGTTCAAGATTCAAATGACAGGGTCTGGGTAGGAACTTCTAATTCTGGAATACTCAGATTCAGAGCAGATAATGGCGCATACATTGGAACAATCAACGGAATAGAGGACCAGGTAATCTCCATGGCCCACGATGATACCACGGAAACACTCGTCGTCGGACACCCATTCAATGGGCTGTCTCTGGTCAACACCTCCACTATGACGCTAATCGACGTACTAGACACGACCGATGGTCTAGACTCTGACTTGGTCACAGACGTTGCGACCAGATATGGAATCGCATACGCAGCAACATCTGACAGTGGGCTGATGAGGATAGATCTGATGGCACTTCAGATCCTCGGGTCCTGGCAGTCACTGGGCGCAGACAATCTCGAGGCCGCACCCATAGCTGTAGATGGGGACACTATCTACCTCGGCCTTCCTGACTTCGGAATCTTGCTCCTCGACAGGATGAACGGGGACATTATCGACTACTGGGAGCCCGGTGGCAGCAACGGCCTCCCCGACGACGACGTACTCTCCCTCTACATGTTCGGAAGCGAACTGGTTGTCGGATCGAGGGTATCCAACACGGGGGCTCAGTCAAATGGAGGACTAGCAATCTGGGACGGAGCTTCGTGGGAGCAACTGGAGACCAGCATTCCGGGTTGGAACAATGACCCCTACATCTTCTATGACATCACAAGCGACGGTAGTGACATTTACGCTGGTACGAACCGAGGAGCCTGCAGGTGGTCCGTCGACTCCAATGGGGCTTGGGGACTGGATGTCTGCGTCGACCAAGGCGATGGAATGCCCTCTAGGCAGGTATACGCAGTCCAGCTAATCGGCTCCAACACGCTCTACGCTGGGACCGACAACGGTGCAGCCGTTATCAACACTGCAAATGGAACAGTGATGGAGGTCTGGAACGCCGGTGACGATACTCAGAGGGCTAGGACCGTCAAGATCGGAGATATTCTGTACTTGGGCTTCGAGAACACGGGAATAGCCAGATACGACTTGATCAACGACCAGTGGCTGACTACCTGGGATGGGACTCAGGGATACATTGACGACGACGACGTCACTGCCCTCGTCGAGGGAATCGAACCCGGGACAATGTGGGTTGGGGGCGACTTCGGACTTACTCTGATTGACGTTGTGAACGACCAGGTTCTAATTGACTGGAACCGGGGGGCGAACCCCGGTGGCCCCACACTGTCCACTCAGATTCCAGCTGACATAGTAATCATGGGAGATGTCCTTCACTACTCCACACAGAGGAGCAACCAGTGGTGGGCATCCAACGACGTCATCACAAGAATAGCTCTCAACAACAACACCTCACTCACCTCTATCGACGCTGGTAACCAATTAGGGTACGATAGCGTAGTCTATGGAATAGGCGAGGTCGGTGACGAACTCTGGATAGGGGTAAGGCCGACCCAGTACTGGAACTACGGAGACGGCACAGTCGTGAGATGGAATACCGTCAATGAGACATGGGCCGACAACCTGGAGACAATAGGAAACGTCCTCAGGGTGAATGCCCGTCTACTCGGAGACTGCTTCCCATTGAATACCAGCTCCTGCGAGATGTGGGTTGCATATGGCAACAACATAATGCGCAGATTCAGCTTCTCTACAATGACCCTGCTGGATGAGTGGTCCGACATAGACGGCCCGATAAGGGGCATGGTGGAGTTCGACGGAGAGTACCTCTTCGCTAGTATGGAAGGAATACTCAGGTGGGACCCAGTCAACGAGACATGGCTGACCTCCTGGACGGAGAACAGTGGCCTTCCGAACAACGCCGAGGAAGAATTCTACTCAATGACCGTGATTGGCGACGACCTATGGGCCAGCTCAATGCAATCGTCAGGTTGGAACTCCAATGCCCAAATCTTCAGGAAGAACGGAACCACTGGAAACTGGACCGCATGGGATCTCGACTCTGGTGACATCCCCGATGGATACGGAGCTGACATCGTCCTCTGCGATGACATAGTCCACGTCGCTATCGGAAGGAGATTCTGGTGGGGCAACCAAGGTGGAGTCGCAAGGTTCGACCTTGCTGACCATGACTCAGACGGCCAGACAGAAGAATGGATATCACCACTAACGGACGGAGGCTCAAACGGCCTCGCTAACGCCGACGCTAGAGCCCTTGCTTGCGATGAGGCGAACCGAATCTTGTACGTAGGCTATGACGAGGAAGGCGTAGGATTTGACAGAATGAACTACAACACAGGCAACTTCTTGACTACCCTGACATCCGCTGATGGGATTTCGGAGGACAGAATTTTCCCAGGTGGTATGCTACACGACGGCAACGTACTTCTGGCTGCGCACCAATTCGACGACACGGGAGGAATTTCGAGGATCGTAACATCCGGTACGTCGGCCTCCAGCGGTCAGATTATCGACCCTGGAATGGACGGATGTTCGATTGTAAGGGTACCATCCACATCAACCCCGGTTTACGCAGTCGGGCGCTCAGGTCAGACGACCGGCCTCAACAGAGTTGACAGACTGGATAGCACCGGGCTAATCGCTGGAGGATTTGACGAATTGGCAGGCCTGTCCAGCGGAAGAGTGGTAGAGTTCGCCTCCAATTCAACCCACGTCTGGGTTTCCTCGACACTGGACGAAGGATCCTATTACGGTTCTTCGATACTCCAAGGTGAGATACTGCAGAATGGCTCGGTCAGATGGGAGGACGGGTACAGCCTCCTCGGTCAGGATGTCGTGAACAGCATGATTCTTCAAGATGAAACCATGTGGATTACCACAGCAGGAAGGGGTCTTTGGTCAGTAGACCTAGCACAACGGTCATTCTCGCCAACGCCCGCCGCTCTACACGTCCAGATGGACGGAATGGTACTCGAGGACGATGGCACCATGTACGTCGGTCTGATGGGATACCAAGGCTCCGCCGCGGGATTCCAAGAGTTTGACACATCAACAGGCACATGGGGCTACGGCAGCCTACTAGCAGGACTCCCGAACGACCGAGTCAGGGACTTCGCAGAGGTCGATGACAAAATCCTGATCGCAACATGGGGCGGAATAGGCGTGAGGAACACAACCGCCTCAGAGTGGGAAGACCCGATCACCACAATAGATGGCCTCCCCATGCAGATTTACGAGCATCTACTGGTCCTCGATGACCCGATCCAAGGGGATGGACACATCCTAGCAGGAGGTCCTGCAGGACTTACTGTAATGGCCACCAACCTCTCGGTGATAACTACATTGAATTCCGGGGATGGACTCATGGGAGAGACCGTTTCTGGATTGGTTTACGCTCCGGGGACTTCTAGGAACGTAATCAACGACGACGGTACTACAACCACCCTGTATCACGATGCTTCAGTGTTCATTTCGCACAACGGACAAGGAAGCACAAGACCCGGTGTGGTGGCTTGGGACATATCCACCGATATGGCCAACGGGACATATCAGATAGACAAGATCCCCAGCAACGACGTCAGGGCGATTGCCACAGACTACTGGGGGGTACACATCGCGACCGACGTTGCACCGATAGTCCACTGGAACGCGACCACCCTTAACATGGAAACCGGCTCACCATCAAACACCCTAATTTCATGGCCGCCGACAGAACTTGTCTCTGATGGAACCCACCTAGCAATGATCAGCCCTGGTGGAGTTGACGTAATGGAGGTCGACTCTAGCCACGATGCAGTTGCATCCGTTCAAATCGCGGGCCCGAGAGGAGCATACCTGGGCCCTACCGGTCTATACCTAGTCTCTGACGAGGGCCTGCACCACTTCGACCCGGCCGGCTCCCTCGTGGAGAGGGAATCCGAGGCACAGAGGGTCGCCCACCCACTTAGCGCGATCTACTCAGGACGAATCTGGGAGAATATCCACGAGACAGCAAGGCCCGGTATGCAGACAGTGTTGGTGACTGACGAGGACCCGATGGATATCGACATGGCCTCGGAGATGCCGCTCGCCGGAAGGCTACCAATGCACGCAGGAGCGCTCACGCTGACTTCCCCACAGTCGGGAGCATGGATCTGGGCCGAGTCAACATACCTGAACTACTCCGGGATATGGGACATGGCAGCCATGAATCCAGGAATACAGCCAGCATTCCAATCCGCTATTTCCAGCATAGGCCCGGGGTCCACAAGCGCTCAGACAACGATACAACTCCAATCCCCACAGAACGGGCTTATCAAAGTCAGAGTGACCTACGACTGGCAGAGGATCGAGGTGCCAACCACACTCACGAACCTCACAGATAGGCCCAACGATGGCGGCGGCGTTCTCGAGGCCACATGGCTACCCGCAGAGGACGCTGCTTGGAGCGGATACAGGATTTACGTATGGGACGCAACAGGAAAAGAGCAGTGGAACCCCACAGCCGATGAGCTGAGCGACTTCACCACCTACATGCAAATACCATTCTGGTCCCAGACATCGGCCCTGGTCACTGAAGCTGACAACGATGGGACCCCGGAGCCCCTATCAGACGACAGAGTCTACAGGGCTGCAATAGCGATAGAGTACCCCGACGGATCTTTGGGTGATGCTATGGCATGGCCGGGCAGTGCGTCTCCTTCCGATGAGATACCATCCCCCCCTGAATGGCTGAAAGCCGAACCAATATCGGGAGGGACAGCCGGAGCAATAGTACTCGAGTGGTCCGCATGCGATGAGCTAGACCCGGACAAAACTAGAATTTGGCCAGTCCAGCAAGAAGTAACCAGCGCGGTGGCACTGACTGGTGAAATCGACATACCATTCTCTTCAGGGAACACGACCGTCCTCGATCTGGAGCCGAACTCCCTCTACTGGTTCGTTAGCGCCTGTGTGGACGAATCAGGCCAGTACGACCCGAACAACGTAACCATATTCGGGCCAGTAGTGACGGCTGGGGGGTTGAACGACGGAATCCCCCCATCACCAATAACTGACACATTCGCCCAAGACGTCCCTGGGGACGAGGGAGGTAGGATCCAGGTTACTTGGACCCCGAACTCAGAGGAGGACTGCTCGTATCACACCGTATACGCACTACCCGCATCTGGGTGGCAGCCCCCGAGCACCGTAGATGGATGGCCGGTAGCTGCTTACGTGGACGACTGCAGCACCGGAGACGTCGTGATAGACTCATTGGGCTCATCTCCACTCCAAGACGGAGTCACTTACTGGGTGGGGGTCGTCGCATCCGATGACTGGGGCAATGAGAATCTGGACGCGGTTCTAGTCGTGGAGGCCACTCCATCAGCCGACATCGCCGGAGTTGGTAACGCTCCCCCCAGAGTCGAGGGCCTCACTGCATGGGATCACCCAGACGACGATGGTACTGCCATAGACATAGTTTGGGACAGGTCATCTGCACCAGACTTCAGTCACTACACAATTTGGGTTTCGGAGTTCCCGCTAAACGACCTCACCGAAATCAAGCAGCACTGCGAAGAGTCGATTTGCAACCTCGTGGAAGTCGACCAGAGGCAGATCGGTGGCCTTCTACAATTACAGATTACTATGGATAAGGCACTCTACGGTACCACAGTCGAGACGCTTTACTCGGAAACAATCAGGCCAGACATCCCACTGTACGTCACCATTACCATTCATGACATCAAGGGCAACGTCTTCCTAACTGACATGGACGATCACATGGTGTTGGTATCACCAGTCGACAATAGGGGCGACATCACTCCACCAGACAGGCTCGCAGCTCCCGTATTGGAGGATAGGAGTCCCGATGACGGGAACGGGATCATCGTGACATTCCCTGAGAGCGAGGCCTCCGATACCGTAGAGTATTGGATATTCTCTGACGTAGTCCCCTTCAGCGACTCAACGTCGATGGAGCCAGTGATGGTGGTGGATAGGAACGACCCGCTCCCAGTAACAATAGAGACCCTTTCGGATGGCAGACCAATAGCCCCCTCAATCATGACCTGGGTCGCCGTCGCCCCAGTAGACTCGGCTGGAAACGCGTGGTTAACCAACCTCAAGTCCTCATCCATAGCCCTAGTCGATGAGAACAGCCTGGACCCAGGACTGCATCTGGACGAGGTAACAGGCGTCCGCGGCTACTGGGATAGCGCCGGGACAAAGATCGACATCACTTGGGACCTCAGCACCGATCCACAAGTCTCCTCTTACCGAGTATTCGTCAGCACCGACCCATTCGAAGACACCAGGAACTCCACTCATGTAGGCGGTGAAATCATGGGAACACTGCTGATCATGAACGACTTCAACGGAGAGCCACTCGACAACGCCCAGTCCTACTGGGCTGTGGTGGTGGGCTTCGATGGAGAGGTGCACAGACTCGCTGTAGACCCACTGGAGATACTGCCTTGGTCGGAGAGCTCCTTCGGCTCAATAGGGGGAGACGAATCCGAGTCAGGAGCGTCTTGGGTCGACCAGCTACTGAGCGGCGACATGAATCAACTAATTGCCGTGGCCTCGGCCCTGATGATCCTAGCAGGAGCCCTTCTTTTCATTAGACCCAGGAAGGACTCAGCTCCTCAGCCATGGGAGATGGGGGCCCTCGAGGTCGAATTGGAGGAGCAGATGATGAGGGAGGCATCCGGCCTGACCGGCGAGGAGGAGTTCGGTATTGGAGACGAGGAGCTTTCCACGGACTCCTTCGGGACCATGGCCGACGTACCTGCCAGCACGTATGACGGCATGGGTGAGGCTCCATCGGCCCAGCCGATAGGGGGGGACATCACGGAGTCGACACCCGAGGCAGACACGGATGTAGTCGACGAGCTACTCGGGGAGGAGCCAGAGGACGTCGACCTCGACGACCTCGACGACCTCGCAGACGACCTCGATGACCTCGATGACCTCGCAGACG
>CAYFGD010000007.1:0-23247 GCA_964342715.1 uncultured Candidatus Poseidoniales archaeon
CCATGACGCCTTGCATAGCAAGGCGATGTGTTGATGTACGCAATCCACTCGGGCTAATCACCGAGGGAATCTGATGGAGGAGTATCTACTGGATTGCCTTGAAATGCTAAGCAGAGCGGGGGATGATGAAGTTAGACGCAAAAAGGAGATTACAAAATCTCCTTCATGGGAATTACTGGATGTAGAATGGAAGGCTTTGGCAATGATAGGAGCCGGCCGGGTCGCTGGCGATAGTGTAGGAATAGAGGCCGAAGTTGGAGGGGCTACTCGGACTAGAAGGGTTGGCAGGAGAGGTGGCAGGGGTCGGGTCCGTGGCATAGAGGACAGGGTCGCCTCGCCCCAGAGTGTCATTGGGAGTGGCCTTCCACCCGGCTATAGGCTGGCTGTCCTAATCGTTCAGAAGGATAGGATGAAGGGTGCTTGGGCTGATGGTTTGGATTCGGCCATGGAGACGATTAGGGAGGAGTGCGCGTTGGGCATCCACCCAGTCTGGGAGAGGTTGGCAAGAGAGTCGCCGTTGCTGGCTGAGCTGGGATTTTTTCCTGTAGTTCAGCCAGAGGGGGCCCCTGGGGACTCGGTCGCTTGGATAGAGGGGGCCATGTTTGATCATGGAGACTTTTCTTCTCTACGGGAATGGCTCAACATGGATGTGCCTCAGAAACTTACTGCCTCACAGATGAAGGTACTGAAGAGCATTCAAAGGGATTTGTCGGGAAGGGCTCGTCCCTCTCAATGGGAAGAGTGGATGTCCCCGTCACTAGAGGGTTTGAGTGGTGACGGTGGGCTTCTCGAAGGGATTCTTCTAGCCGCGTGTGGCTCTTCAAAGGCCATATCGGTTCTTAATGCGGTCGAGGGTGATTGTTCGTTCGTTTCTTCCAAACACGCTGAGTTGATCAGGGCGAGGAGGGGGGATTTTAGAGATTGGGAGGAGGTCTCTAGATGTGTCGATGAAGATGGTTTGTCAGTGGCGTTGAGAGTAGAGTCTTGGAGGGGTTTTGAGGAAGATCTTGGTTCCCCTTCATTAGAGGAAAAAATTAGTGGGGCGGTTTTGCTTGGGAACATGGGTTTGGAAATTCCTGATACACTTAGATGGTCCATTTCTTATGATTTGATTGAGGATGAGAAGAAAGAGGAGGCAATAGGATACGTCGACGGAGCGAACATTTCTTCCATAGAAAACGTAGAGGCTTGTCTAGAGCTTCTAGCATTGGATGAATCGGGTGAAGTTGATCGCTCCTTGAGGAAATACATCGACGAGACTTCCGAAGAAAGGGGGGTTCTGTTGATTCTAAGACATGATGGCTCAACCAGCTCAATTAGGCTTCATGCAGCGAAAAAATTGGGCGCGAGAGACTCTATTAGACACACCGATGACATCATTTCTGCGTTTACCAGAACTGCTGAAATAGGGGGTTTGGCGAAGTCTTTGGTGGAGGACAAGTCTCTGCCTAGAGCCTATCCTTTCCGCGCGATGATGACATGGCATCTAGTTGGTGCCGATGAAGCAGCTGGGATTGAGAAGGGCCTTGAAGAGGCACGAAAAACCGCATTACTTTCGATTGATGTCGCAGAAGAAGATGGGGTTCTTAGTGACGTGAGCATAGGATTGATATCAATTCTAGACGGGATTACAGGAAATCTTGACGCTGTAAACAAGAAGCTTGACCACAAGGGCGAGAGGGCACTAAATGAGATACGTAATGCCCTTTCCCCGGAGGGGGACGACGTAGTACGCGAGAAAAGCATCGAGGCGTTGACTAGTTCCGTTGAGAGTACCGATTTAGAGACAATTGAGAGGAGGCTCTTCGAGGCCTTGGTTAACGCACTAATACTGAACAGAGCGGCCGTCGATTTGCAGAGCGGGGAGTCTCCTAGGAGGGAGTCCGCAATTTCATCTCTTGAAAGTCTTGTTTCAGATGATTCTGTCTCCATGAAGACCATCAGATTTGCTTCCGATCTAGTTTTTGAACATAGAATCGGTATTGAAAGTCTAGATTCTTGGTACAATGAGAACAATAGGGCCGCGGTAGAACACCAAGTTGTTCGGGCAGCTGTACTAGAAAGCAAGGGGGACTTTGCGGGCTCGGCCTGGTCACACAGAGAAGCCGCTATGAGGACAATGGAAGATGACTTGGAAATGTCTGCTACCTTCCTGAGGTGGTCGCTCATCTCGTTCGCTCATGGGGGTTGCTGGAAAGATGCGGTTTCGTTGATTGAGGAGTATCCAACAATATCGGCTTCCGTAACAAAGAGGTTCAAGCTGTATCTCAGAGTCTGCTTGGATCAGGTAGAGGGGAGTTCCACAGAAGCAACTACGAGGATTATCAAGTATGTCTCTGATAACCATGAAAATGAAGACGGGGAAGTTGTTTCGAGGCTTGAGAGTTTAGAGTCGTTATTGATGTATCCTGATGAACGTAACCTCCCTCGTGATCCATTCAGGGGGAGGGTGAAGGCCGCTAAGAGACGGCTTGGCCACACTACACAATCCACGATGACCCAATTGGACCATGACTTCGAGTCTGCGATGGTGGAAGGAGATAGCACGTTGAAACTTGTTACAATCATTGAGCAGATTTCCGAGGAGAGTTCTGTCCGTGGTCTGCGTCTGTATGAGAGGGCAATTGGCTCTGGGAAGTTCGACGATGCAGAAAATAAGAGGCTCATGAATTCTCAGAGAATACTCTTTACCAGACAAAGAGAAAGCATTACAATCAGAGAAAGGAAGAATCTCAAATCCCTATCTCTCAGACCATTGGTCCTCATCGATACAAACATACTGATAGACGCCCTCAAGGATGATCTTCTAAGGGAGATTTCTGGAGATAGTCTTGGTAGTTTGGATTGGACGGTAGACAGGGCCTTTCACTGGATGATTAGGCGTAGGAGGGACGCAGAAGAGGTTTTGCTGTCTATCCCGAAGGCCGCGAAGAGAGAGTTCCTGAATAGGACAAAAAGCCCCGAGTCCGTACTAGGGATGTTCAACAATACATATGTCGACAGGAGGGTTTGGAACGAGATAGTTTCAGAGTCATTCCTGAGAGAGAAGGTAGATGAGGTCCTATCTGATTTTGAAAACTGGACCAGTGGCGTTAGTGATGAACAGAGATCTGAAGTAGAGTTAGAGAGTTTCCTAGTCAGTCATGAGGATATTTTCAGGATAGTGGATCAGCACAAGAGAGAACGCCATGATGATATTGCTCCAAGAACAAAGATTGAGGGAGCAGAAATATATCCAGAAATTGGGGATTGTGATATCATGAGAGAGGCAGCGGTAGTTGCCAATAGTGCTCATGCAGGAATTGGTAGCATAGTAGTGGCAACGAGGGATTCCGATTTCAAGTTGGTATCAAGGGCTTTGGAAGAGAGTTTCGGTTTCGGAGTTGTGGGGGATGCACAACAATTGAGATTGTTGAGCTAGTCGTTTTTCAGGTTCTTATTTGAGTCCAGTGACTGACCTAATCTTCTCATTATTGTGGTCGCTGATTCTACACTATTTACTGTCTCCACACTCTTTCCAGCCGACCATAGGTCCTTCGAGGATTTCTTCTTTCCTCTTGCTAAGGCTCTCATCCTCCAGAAAGAAATTGATGTAATCAAGACCCTTGTATTGTGCTTGAACCTGCTATTGAGCAGTTTCCTGATTAGCCAGCTACTATGCCGCTTAGTTCCAGTCGTGCTGATTACAGCGATAGGCACCCCTGTGAGTTTGGTAGTCCATGTGATGTCCTCTTCCTTTGCTTCCACAATGGCCTCCTTGTAGTCTTGAGGAGTAGTGCACTCGTCAGTGGCGATGAACCTGGTTCCCATTTGAACGCCGTCATATCCTTTCTCCAAGGCCTCATTCAGCTCTTTTTCGCTACCGATTCCGCCAGCGCAAATGAGTGGGACCCCTAAGTCTGAGAGGTCCTCATACATCTCTTCCATCGACATTTGTCCCAAATGCCCGCCTGCTCTGTCGTTGACGCATATCAATCCATCAACGCCGCAATCAATTCCCTTCTGTGCATGGAACCTGGTCGTAACGTCGTGGTAGACAACGCCGCCTTTAGCGTGTACCTTCTCACAAACCCAATCCGGCTTTCCCAGAGATGTGACGAAGAACCTGATGCCTTCATCCAGAGCTATGTCAATCCACTCTGACATCCTCTTGAGGTACTTGTCACTACCTTTCTCGATTAGAGCGTTGAATCCTATCGGCTTAGTGGTGAGTGACCTGATATGGCGTATTGCCACTCTTAGGCCCTCTTTGGTATCCGGCTTATCATATCCGTGAACCATAGTTGCAGACACGGGCTGAACGATGGCGATCCCGCCGCCCTCGGAAGCGGCGGCGACCAGTTCCGGATTTGAGCAGGGGTACATGGCGCCACAAATTATCGGGTATTCGATACCCGCGTCTTGAGTTAACCTAGTGCTGACCATATGTTCACGTCCTATCAATCACGAGAAAGTTCCACTTGAAGACCCATTCTGAAACCACATCGCCAGAGGAGTCCTTTCCGACAGAAATGAAGTCCTTCTCAACCGCTTGGCCCATCTCCAGGCTTTCTTCTATGGCCTCGCGTGCTGCAGCAACATCATTGCATGTGAACGAAATTCTCCCTTTGGCCCTCTTGATGAATTTAGCTTCTGTTCCAACAACGAACATCCTGAGCTTCTCAGGCATGGACCTTGAAATGGCGTAGGGGGCTGCTCCCGTTGCTAATTCCGCGCCCATCCCTTGAACCGCCCAATACATCGTTTTGAATGGGTTCTGTGTCCTCCAGCCGCCTGGAAGAGAAGTGACGCAGGAATCATGATCCAGCTTGTCCATCCTGAGGCCTGCGAACCAAGCGGTGGGCATTGACAAGGCTGTGAATGTCCTGAACTTCATCCGGCTCTTCAGGGCCCTGAACTCGGAGTTGAGTTTGGTGTCATCTATTGGCACCCAAATTCCTCCTAGTCGGTTCCCATCAGTGAGTCGACTATCTCACAGTACCTTTCCATAGCATCCGACTCACTTGTTCCCGAGATTGAGTTCCATGCCTTCCACTTCGCTCGATCTTTCAGGCCCCCTCTGGGCCTTCCCTCGCAGTCTCCCTCTGTGGCCTGCTTGAATAGAGCGTAGAGGTCGAGAAGCTGTTGGTTTGTGGGTCTTTCAGGGAGTTCCCATGCCTTCTTTGATGCGCGCTTGAACCTAATTCTCAAAGTCTGGCTGGCCTTTCCCGTCATCACATCATCTCCACGGGGTAATCCATGAGGTTCTTGTGCCCCGACTGAATCCTAGCTGCCAGACCTACGGTCTCAGGGAAGATTCTCTTGAAGAAGTACCTAGCACTGGCTATTTTTGCATCGTAGAATGGTTCTCCCTTCTTCTCAAGCGAAATTTTTGCCATCCTTGACCACATGTAGGCAAGAAGCACGTTTCCGAAGTATCGGCAGTAGTCAGTTGCTCCAGAGGCTAGGAAATGGGGATTCGCTTGTCCTTCGGCTATCATCAGGAGGGTGAGTTGCTGCAGGCCCCTTACCCCTTGATGAAGCGGCTTATTGAATTCCGCCATCTCCGGAATCTCCTTGTTCTGCTCAATGAATTCCGTTAGTGGCCACATTAGGTACCTCAGATTCTTGCCCATATTCTGAGTAATCTTCCTTCCTGCGAGATCAAGTGCCTGAATTCCATTTGTCCCTTCCCAGATCTTGGAAATTCTGACATCCCTGTAGAATTGCTCGACTCCGTATTCAGTACAATAACCAGCTCCACCCATGACTTGCATGCAGGTGCTGGCAGACTCGCAGCCAAGATCTGTGAAATGGGCTTTGACTATTGGAGTGAACATGGCTACCAGTGCTTCTGCCATCTCTTTCTCTTCCGTGTCATCGCTATTCATCTGATCAAGTAGAATGCCTGTCCAGGCCGCTAGCGCCCTGCAGCCCTCTGAATTCACCTTGGCTTCTAGGAGCATCCTTCTGACATCTGGGTGAACTAGGATGTTGTCGGCACTCTCGTTTGGTTCCTGTGGGCCCTTCAGATCCCTGCCTTGGCGCCTCTCCTTCGCCCATGACAAGGAATTCTGGTATGCAATCTCGGCGAGACCGATTCCCATCATGCCAGTTGCAAGACGCTCCCTGTTCATCATCTCGAACATCAATGGCATACCTTTGTGGAGGTCCCCAACCCTCCAACCCACGCTGTCGTCGAAGTTCATGACACAGGTTGGGGATGCGTGAAGACCCATCTTCTCCTCGCTCCCAGAGCAGGTTACTCCGTTGTGATCAGATCCTAATTCGTGAGATAGGCCCTCTACCCCTCCTGATTCCCACTCGGAGGGAAGATACTTCGGAACTAGGAATAGAGATATTCCCTTCGTTCCCTCTGGTGCGCCCGGGGTCTTGGCGAGGACTAGGTGGACGATGTTCTCAGTCATGTCGTGCTCTCCGTAGGTGATGAAAATCTTGGTCCCAGTGACCCTGTATGAGCCGTCATCATGAGGAACTGCCTTCGTTGTGATGATACCTAAATCGGTTCCAGCATGTGGTTCAGTGAGGCACATCGTCCCTGCCCACTTGCCAGAAGCCAGATTTGTGGCGAAGTAGTCTATCAGGCTCTTTTCCCCGTGCTCTGTGAGAACGTCATAGACGCCCAGAGATAGGGCTGGCAATACGCTCATTGCCATGTTCGTAGAGGTTCCAAACTCTGCCCATGTGACGGCTTGGAAGAATACTGGGACTCCCATCCCTCCATGCTCAGGCTTACATGCCGTGGAGAGCCACCCCCCCTCTACGCTCTCTTTGTAGGCGGACTTGAACTCCTCTGGCATCGAGATATTGCCATCTTCAAACTTCAGGCCCTCCCTATCCCCTAGTTGGTTTATTGGTAGCCAGACTTCCTTTGCGTGCTCGGCCCAACCCTCCATTATCATCGAGAGGAAGTCTTCATCGAAGTCGTATCCTAGGTTTTGGACGGTGGGGATTGCATCGAACACCTCGTTGAATAGGAAGTCGTAATCTCTGATCGGTGCATTGTACTCTACCACTCTCTCACCTCAATTTCTCAATGGCTTGCCTGTTTCAAGCATGTGTTGCATTCTGTCTAGGGTGTCAGGGTCCCTGGCGAGCCTTGCTATTGCAGACTTTTCCATGGACAGGATGTCATCTTCCTCCAGAGTCTCAGTGATATCGGTTTCACCTCCGGAGAGGATTTCCGCTAATGCAGTAGCAACAACCACGTCATGAGGAGTTGCCATGCCAGAGAGTGCTAGATCATTGAGTGCGAGTTGGAGTCCTGCCATGCCAGTGGGCCCCGGGAGGGAGTAGTTCCTGGGCTCAGGTGGCTCGTAGCCTTCGGAGAGTTCGATTACCCGCGCCTTGGCATCGGCTAGTAGCCTGTCCCTATTCATCGAGATTCGGTCACCCGGTCCAATGAAGCCCATTGAACGGGCCTGTTCTGCGGACTTCGCGACTTGTGCCGTTCCAATGTACTCAAACGCCTTCATGACAGGGCCCATCGGTCCTTTGCTAGCTAGGCCGAAGTCATTGAGCCTCCCTAGAAGCTCCTTGCACCCGCCCCATGCAGGAATTATCCCAACGCCCACCTCTACAAGTCCGACGTATGACTCGGAATGGGCTTGGACGGCGTCGCAGTGCATTAGCACCTCTGCGCCACCGCCAAGGCACATCCCAGCAGAAGCAGCTACAACAGGGATTTCTGAATACTTGACTGTCTGGTAGGTATCTTGGCCCAGCCCGATAAAGTCCTCTAGGTCCTTCCAAGCAGCGAGGTTTGCTGCAAATAGTGCTAGTCCCAAGTTAGCCCCTGCGCAGAAGTTCGAAGCGTCGTTCCCGATTACTATCCCCTTCATCCCCTCTGTCTCGGCCATATCGACTGCGTTGAGTAGCATCTCCATATTCATTGGATCCATGGCGTTCATCTTGGTGTGATACTCCACCAACAGAACTTCGTCACCCATGTCCCAGATGCTAGCAGAGCCGTTTCTCTTCAGTGGCTTGCCCCTCCTCTTAAGATCGGCCACGTTGAGAGTCTCGTCTGGCCTTTCCACGACTGTCATTTCGCCGTTCGGAGAGAGTCTCGTGATCTCACCGCCCTCTGTGGCGTAGAATGACCCCTTCTCTGCGGCCAATGAGAGGAAACTGGGGACCTCCCTGCCAGTGGCCTTCAGTCTCTTGACCATTGAGGGGACTCCAATCGAGTCCATCATCTCGAATGGTCCCCTCTTCCAGTTGTAGCCGACCTTCATGGCACCATCTATTGAGTATATGTCATCGCTTACGTCAGGTACTATATGCGCTGCGTAGGAAAGTGAGTCAAGAAGAACGTCCGATACGAACCGTGCGCCGTCGTCATCGCAGTCCATGAGTGGGGCAAGCCCTCTCTTGCCCATCTTGGCCGAAGGGAATGCGGCCCTACGGTTGGCCGTGTGGTACTCTCCAGTGGAGAGGTTCCTTGCCTCCTTCACCTTGTTTCCGCCCTCGCGATTTAGTCGGTAGAATCCTCCTCTCCCCTTTCTGCCGGTATACCCATCCTCAATCATTGACATGACAATGCCCTCACCGGTCCCGGCTATGTCGTGGAATGGGTCGTCTCCAGGTAGGTGTGATAGCAGGCTCCCCGTTACATGGGGTATTAGATCGATGCCGACTAAGTCCATTAGAGCGAAAACAGCGGTCTTAGGGAGTCCTATGGGCCTTCCAAGCATGGCATCAGCCTGCTCTATTGTTAAGCCATGATCAAGGGTGGCTTTGAAAGCCCTCTGTATGAAGTAGACACCAAGCCTGTTGCCAATGAATCCGGGCCTGTCATTACACATGGTGACCCTCTTTCCTAAGTTCAAATCCGCGAACTTACAGAACCTCTCCACGACCGTGTCTTCCACCTCGGGGGCCGTCACTACCTCTAGGAGTGGCAGATACCTTGGGGGATTGAAGAAGTGGGTAATAAGGAACCTGGATGCGATGTCTTCTGGTAGCTCGGAGACCAGCTCGGAGCGTGGCAATGTAGAGGTATTGGATGAGAGTATAGTGTTAGGCCCGATGTGCTTGGAGACGTTCGAGTAGAGGGACCTCTTTATGTCGAGGTTCTCGATGATCACCTCTACTACCCAGTCGGAGTCCTTCAGAAGCTCGAGGTCGTCCTCTATGTTGCCAGGGGTGATTCTCTTGGAGTTGCGCTTGTGCATGAGCATCTCCGGATTCGACTTATGCATATTCTGGATTGCCTCTCTAGCTAGGACGCTCCTGTCCTTGGCGTCTTTGGGCACAATATCCAGAAGGAGGACCTCGCACCCTGCATTGGCGCAATGAGCAGCAATTCCCGCGCCCATAACTCCGCTACCAATGACAGCGACCCTATCTATCGAACCTGACATTGTATAACCTACATTCTTTCTAGTATTGTGGCGATTCCCTGGCCTCCGCCTACGCACATTGTTGCTAAGGCATGCTTGGCCCCGTTCTTGCTCAACAGCTGAGCTGCCTTTCCAGTGATTCTTGCTCCGCTGGCACCCAATGGATGGCCGAGCGCTATTGCGCCTCCTTCGATATTGACCTTTGAGACGTCAAGCCCTAGCTCCTCTATCACTGCAAGAGACTGTGCGGCGAATGCCTCGTTGAGCTCTATGAGATCCAGATCCTCGATAGTCAGGCCTGCCCTATCGAGAGCCTTTCTGGTGGCTTCGACGGGGCCTATTCCCATTATCTCGGGGGAGCACCCGGAAACTGAGGTGCTCATTATCCTAGCTAGGGGCTTCAACCCGTTCTCAGATGCGAATTCCTCAGAGCAAACTAGGACGAATGCAGCACCATCGGTTAGCGGTGATGCAGTTCCGGCTGTTACCGTCCCACTTGCGTCGAATGCCAGTCGGAGTCCAGCTAGGCCCTCGGCATTGGTATCCGGCCTTATGCATCCATCGGCATCTACCGTTCCACCCGAGGTTTCGATTGGGATGATCTCACCGGAGAGGTTTCCTGCCTCCCTTGCGGAAGACGCGCGCGACTGGCTCTCTATCGCAAATGCCTCTTGGGCCTCCCTGTCTATCCCATACTTCTCGGCTAGGTTCTCGGCTGTTATTCCCATGGAGGTGAATGCCTCCGGGTAATCTGAGCTTAGCTTCGGGTTTGGCATTGGGTTGAATCCCGTCATCGGTATTCTTGTCATGGACTCGATTCCTCCCGCGATGAAAGCATCGCCCGCCCCCATCGATATTCTCCCTGCAGCGTCGTGGATAGCTTGCATGGATGAGCCGCAGAATCTGTTAATGGTGACGCCAGGTACGGTCTCAGGGAGGTCAGTTAGGAACGTTATCATCCTAGCTACGTTGAATCCCTGCTCGGCTTCGGGGAATGCCGTTCCAACTATCAGGTCCTCAATCAATCTCGGGTCCACGCCTGTCTCCTTGATCAGTCCGTTAACCACGGCTGCTGCTATGTCATCGGGTCTTGTTCTGGCCAGCTCCCCCCTCTTGGCAGGGGTGAAGGGGGATCTAGCGTATCCGGCTATCACTGCGGGCATGCTCTTCCATGCTCAGGTGCAATAATTAAACCATCAGGTAATTTTTACTACACCGAGTTTATTGTTTGGAAGCGGAATAAATCAACGATAGCCTAAGCCTATTGCATCTAGCTTCTCTGGAAGATATGTGTCAGTTACGAAGTCAAGGCCGTACTTGGCGAGAGACTGCTGCTCCGCCTTCTTGCCCATCTCCTGCATGAGCTTGATCTGCTCTTGCCAGTATCCTGAGGAGAATCTGGGGTCGCTGAGCTCCGCCTCCAGAGCACCGGTATCCTGCTTAGTCAGGTCGTCGCTAGGAAGGTCGTAGGCTAGGATGTCATCAGCTGTGATGCCGAGATAGGTCGCCTCCTTCGTAGCCAGATACTCCGAGATGTGTGCCGTCTTGATGGCTCCATAGGCTATGCTCGCGAATATCCTAAACGACCATGGGTCGCAGTCGGCGAACACCACTATCGGCTTCTTCCACTCGTCGCTGATCCTTCTCATGATTCTCCTCGTCGATCTCGCTGGCTGTCCCTTCAAGTGGACTAAGGCGCATCTGGCCTCCTCGTCGAATCCGTTCTCGACTAATCGGTCGAACATTCCACCGGTCTCTATCGCCATGACGAAGTCTATGTCCTCCTCTACGAGCCTGAGCTTCTCACTCTCGACGTTGTAAGGAACACCATAACCCGAGTCGCCGACGTCGTCCCTGCAATTTATCCTCATCCACTCCCCCCTCCTGTTGCGCTCCTCCACGGTGATGTTGCCGATTATCCTGGCGCCGTCCTCCTCTGGTCTGAGCTTGAAGTCCTCCCTGAGGCACTTGGTGACTATCTCAAGGTCCTCGGCCAGATTGTTGCTCTCGTTCTGAGTGCCGAACTTGCCGTGGCCCCATGACTCGGAGATGTAGTACATCTCCCTGAGCGTGGATGACTTGCCGTTGTCAATCATCTCCTCGATGAATTCGGTTATGTGAAGGGTCCTGAGAAGCTGCCTCGCTGAGCCTAGGCTGGTAGCGTCCCTAACCGTCTTCTTCTTTCCGTACTTGAAGACGCCAAGCCTGTTGTCGAAGGAGATGTTGCTCTTCGACCTGACTGGAAGGGTCATCCTAGGAGGGTCCCCCCTCTGCATTTTGTTATGCATCTCTGCTGCTACGTCGTGCAGGGCGTCCACGACTTGCTCCTTGGTCCTCCGAGGTGCTGCGTCACTCATTGACCATCACCTTCCATTCCAAATCTCCATTCACCTGTCGGAGGAGATGTTTCCTCCGGTGTTATTTCTTCTTGATCGCCCGGCTCTGGAGCGGGCGTTGGCCCCCCTGCTCTTGCAGAGAGCCTATCGATCATCGCATCGTTCTCCTTCTTTCTGACCTCCTCCATAGCGGCCTCCAAGGCCTCCGCCTTACGCTGTTCCTCAAGGAGCTTCTCGTCCATCTTGGTGGCCCCTATTATCTCGCCGTTGCCTCTGAAGAATATGTCCGTCTCATTCCAGTCTCCCTTGCTTAGGCCCGATATTCCGAATTCGAGTACAGTGGATGTGCCTGGATCCAAGGTGTCCAGCCTCCATGCCCAAAGGCCCCTGGTCTCCTTCCTCCCTCCTCGAGGATTGTATGACATGGCTGTTTCTGGACTCTCTGGCCATTTTGCGAGTATAGTGTAAGCACGTGCCCTTGCCGTGTAGTTGTGTATTGTAATCGAGCACGTCGAGAGCTTCTCCTCCTTGTTCCATGACAGCTCCTCCTGCAAGAAGACGGCGTTCATGATCTGGGTGATTACCGGAGCGAGGTCTGGTTCTTCCCTGTCTAGTAGCTCGGATGACTTCCTAGATATCTCCGGGAGGATGATGTTGACGAGCTCGAACTTCTCCTTCGCCTTCTTCCTCTGGGAACTCTTCTTTAGATGGTTCCTAAGGCCCCTTCCTACTTCGAGCATCGCCTTTCGAATCTCATCGAAAACCTCCTCATCGAATGAGACCGCCTCCTTCGCTTCGCTGGTGAACTGGACGTTTGTCGATGCTAGGTGAATTAGCACCGCGGCTGGGCCCTTCGGAATGCCGCTGCCCCCTGGCTGCTCCAAGCCGTATCTCTTCCAGTCCACTGCCTCCAGAGCCTTGGTCAGTAGACACCCTCCCTGCTGATACATCAAGGGAACCCTGTTGGCGAACCTCAGTATCTCTATTGGCCCGTCCGAGGAGAGGTCCCCCCCGAACACGAGGCCCACCTCGATCTGAAAGGGGTTGCCTTGGCTCACTGACGGGTTTCTGGTCACCGTGGAAGCGAAGCGGGAGTCTATTGCCTTCGAAAGCCCCTTCTTGATGAGTAGGTCCTCGATAGGGGATAGGCAGTCCATAGGTGGTTTGAGGAGCTTGACGGTCTGGAAGGCCGACACTATCGCCTGTGCCTCCTCAGCTTTGATTCTCTTCGGGGTACGGGTCTCTTCTATCTCGGCCACTTCGAGTATCTGCTTCGCGGCCCTTCTAGTGACCCCGGAGAAGTTGTTGTTCAGAAATGATGTCATCCTTCTATCTTGTGACTCTCTCATCATCCTCTGCAGGGTGCCGAGGTGGATCCCGTGTGGGTGTGGCTTGATTTCCTCCACCACCCTTGGGAGTTTGTCGGTGGTTCTCATCCATTGACCCTCCTCTATAACCTCCCCCTCCTTGTCCATGACCACCAGAGATATGGAGGCGTGTGGGTTCACTATCGATGTCATTCTGAGGTACTGGTATACGGATTGCTTTCCCCTCTGGTACTTGGCCTTCATCAGGGTGCTGATCCTCAGGCCGTGGGTTACCTCGTCCCCAGTCCTTTCATCCACCCAGACATCTCTTTTCTCTCGTGACTTGATTGCCTTGTTCTTCTTGGTGTCGATCCCCAGATCTACATAAACAGCCGACGAGTCGCTCTTTATCTTGGAGACCACGTGCGTCTTGGAACCCGTTGTTAGTTGACTGTACATCACCACTCCAGTGATTCCTATTCCCTGCTGCCCCCTTGTCTGCCTGATAGCGTGGAACCTAGATCCGAGGAGGAACTTTCCGAACACATTCTCAATCGCGTCTCTAGGGATGCCGGGTCCGTTGTCCTGTGTTGTCATTTGGAGTTCATCGTTCTTGGTCCTCTGGAGTTCGATCCTGATATCAGGGAGTATTCTTGCTTCCTCACACGCATCGAGAGAGTTGTCGACGGCTTCCTTTACGGCCGTGATTACGGCCCTCTGTAAGGTGTCGAACCCCAGGAAGTGTTTGTTCTTCTCGAAGAACTCACTAATCGATATCTGCTTTTGTTTGCTTGAGATTTCTTCTGCTTCACCCATGCGAATCCCCCCATCAGGTCCTCCCAATACCCTAATGGCACGGGGCCTGCTTATGGTTGCCTGACCGCGTTCGCTGATACCTATTGAATACTGCTGGTGTCAGGGTTGGGGAGGCGATGAATTGTCACTCTGCAAATACATCCGGACTCCAAGCGGTAATCTTCCCAGTGAATGCACTTGTCATCACTGTGAGGGGGCTGGCTAGGTATAGTCGACCGGGCCCAGACCTTCCCTGGAAATTTCTGTTGATGGCTGAAACGGTTACCTGCTCGGAGTTGTCGGAAATGCCTGGTCCCGCCCCTATGCAGGCACCACAGCCTGGATCGATTAGCTTGACTCCTGCTTCCTCGAACAGTTCCGTCCAACCCATCCTGGCCGAGAGTTCCTTGACGCTCTTTGAGCCGAACTGTATGTAGCATTCGACGTCTTCATGCACTTTCATTCCAACCCCCAATGCGGCCTCGGTTACCTTCGCGTAATACGCGAAGTCGTCATCCTTACCAGCAGTGCACGAGCCTGCGTATGCAATATCTATTGTGATGTCGCCCAACTCGTCAATGTAAGCTCCGTTTGTCGGATCGGATGGTATTCCCCGGTCAGGGTCGCCGGGGTGGGCAACCATGGGACGTATGTCGTCCAAATCTATTGTGTGAACTCCTCCGTGATATGTCGCACCCTCGTCGGGAAATACGAAAGAGTCTCTGATGGCCTCCTCAGTCAGGTCGTCTCTCCTCTTCAATAGCCACTCAACGGTCAGGTCATCAGCCTCGCATATTCCTGTCTTCGCGCTGCATTCAGTCGCCATGTTGCAGAGCGTTGCTCTCTCATCCATTGAAAGGGAGGAAAGTCCGGGGCCTCCGAACTCCATGGATCGATCCAATGTGTCCGAATTCTTGGCGTATTTGTCCAAAATGTGCAGTATCACGTCCTTTGCCGTGCATCCGGGATCTAGATTGCCGATTAGTTCGAACCTGATGCTCTCGGGGACTTTTACGAAAGAAAATTGATTGTGAACAAGATTGGCGTACTCGCTTGAGCCGACGCCGTATGTCAGGGCATTGGACGCCCCTCCCATACAGGTGTGGCTGTCCGTGGCCTGTATGAAGTCCCCAACATCAATGAATTCCTCTCGGGCGACCTGATGGCAAATGCCAGGACTAACTCCATCCTCTGCCGAATAGTCCCTTACGCCGGTGTGTCTCTGGAATACCCTCTGCATTTCTCTCAGAGTCTCTATCTTTGGAACGAAGGGGCCATACCGAGGAACATCGGTGGCGTAGAGTAAGTGGTCCTCGAAGACGGCAAACTTCGAAGGATTGGAGATGATGTAGTCTTCGCCGTACTCATCTGAAAGAAATGCATGGACCTGCGCGGTAGTGTATTCGTGAGAATAGCCGCCGTCCACCGCAGCTAGAACCGCGTCCCCCGGTGCAACGCTGGTCGGCTTGTCTCCTGCTCCGATTAGTTTGCTAGAGATGATTTTCTCTGCCATCGTCATCGGGCGACCTGCTGGCCTAACACTGGGTAGCGTTATCCTGCCTTCCTTCAACTGTCTGGCGAAGGACAGGAGTCCTCCGTTCTCAAGTATTAGTCTAGTCACTGGATCGTAATTGCCCGTGAACTCCTCGAGTGGGATGCTCTCCCCGTTCTGAAGTCTTTCCAAAATGGAGTGGTTTCCCATTAGCTGTCCTAAGTTGATGTTATTCCTCTCATGTATGGGTGCGAAAGAGGCGGCTATCACAATCCTGATTCCAGACCACCGCTCGCACTGGGCGGCGGTTTCACGGCTGCTTCCTGTTCCCTTTCTGTGTCCGCTAACAATCACCTCGAAGCCACCGTTGATGAGGGCGCCCTCATCAATCACTCTCCTGCCCTCATGCATGAGGCCGGCATAGGCGTTCTCTGCTATGGCGGCTGGGTCGTGGTCGAAGCATACCCAGGCCGGGGTCATTACGTCGGTGTTTATGTCATCAAGTAGATCCTCCACAGAGAGGTCCTCCATTCTCAGATTGAGTCCCTCGTAGAGTTGCCTCCTAACTAATTCCAAGTCCTTGGTCAGGAATAGAACCCGCTTGCCAGGAGTAAGCATTACCTCCTGTGGCGGCCAAGTATCAACTCCCAACATACCCCTCCTTGAACTGTCCAAGCGTTGGCTCTATTTCACGGTTCTCAACGATATAAGGAATTATTCACTTTAGACCAGTGCTGCGTTTGAGTTAGGTTAATCATATTGTTAACCTTAAATAGGATGTTCTTTCGGGAGTTTATACCTTTCCCATGAAAGGAGGCTTAGAAATGGCGGACTACCTAGTAGAAGACACAGTAAAATGCAACGAATGCGGAAGCAGGAATCTCCTGCGGGACGAGACTCGAGGAGAGGTCTGCTGCGAGGACTGCGGGGTGGTTCTCGAAGACAAGGTGATTGACCAGGGCGCTGAGTGGAGGGTTTTCAGCCCAGAGCAGGGAGACCAGCGAGCTCGAACAGGGGCCCCGATGACAGTCATGCTCCACGACAAGGGGCTTTCCACGGACATAGACTGGCAGAACAAGGACTACTCCGGTAAGTCGATTTCAAGTAGATACAGAAGCCAGTTCTACCGAATGAGAAAGTGGCAGAAGAGGTCTAGGGTAAGCAATGCTACAGAGAGGAACCTAGCTATGGCACTAGCGGAGCTGGACAGGATGGCAAGCAGATTGGACCTGCCCAAGTCAATCAGGGAGGCTGCGGCTGTGAACTACAAGAAGGCAGTAGAGGCTCGGCTAATCAGAGGTCGTTCCATAGAAGGAGTGGCTGCTGCGAGCCTGTATGCGGCGTGCAGGCAGTGCAAGAACCCTAGAACCCTCGACGAGATCGGAGAGGCTAGCAGAACTGGCAGGAAGGAGATCGGCAGAACCTATCGATTCATGGTTAGAGAGCTCAAGATGAAGATACCCCCAACCAAGCCAGAGGACTACATCCCCAGATTCTGCTCCGGCCTAGACCTAGACGCAGAGGTCCAAGCCAAGGCGTACGAACTGATACAGGCGGCTCAGGAGAAGGAGCTTACCAGCGGCCGCGGCCCAACCGGAATCGCGGCCTCGATCATCTACATCGCCAGCGTCCTATGCGGCAAGAGAAGGACACAGCGAGAGGTTGCAGAGGTGGCAGGGGTTACCGAGGTCACAATCAGGAACCGGTACAAGGAACTGATCCAGAACCTGAACATAGAGCTAGAGATATGAGTCGATTGCATGTCTCGTAGGGAGGCCTCCGCTCTCGTATGGGAGAGTTGCGGGGAGCTATTGAAGGGGTACGTCGAGGCCTCCTTCTCAACGGCCCCCCTGCCAAACCCCCCTTTGGAGCTGCCCGACTTCCCAGCCATCCAACCAACAGACTCCATCTCCCTCATCAGGCAGGCCTCCGGAATTTACGCTATAGATCGAGCCGGGTTTGACCAGCGGCTGTCTTCGGTTGTCGAGGAGGTGCTTCCCGATTTCGTGAAGAGGAGCATAGACCCCGATTCCACGAGGGAAAAGTGGATCTCCGACAACGTCCAGTATCTTTCCGAGAGGGTCCTGTCCCGGATGGCTTGGGACTGGTTATCTTCGGCCTTGGATGAGAGCTCTCCTGATACCGACAGGTGGTACCTAGCGGTGTCCCTGCTGATTGGCTTCTCACTGAGTGGGTCGGACATAGCAAGGAGGGAGGGTTTCCATCTACTGACCTCGATAGCGATGGCTAAGCCACCCGGCTCCTGGTCATCGGAAATCACCGGGCCGCACCAAATAGAATGGAGTCCTGGACACGCATCTCGGAATGACGGCGCGCCCCATCCGTCGGGGGTGTTGGCTGCATCCACCATACTGGATACGATGGCGATGGGTGATTCTTCTCAAAAAGAAATCCTGCCACATTGGCTTGAGGGCCTCACTGTGATGAGCCAGTTGTGCGACCTATTGGATGTCCCGAACAGGTTGATGGCCAGTCTTGAAAGGGGCTCGGGTAAGCATACCGGGATTATTGTGAGGGGGGCAATACAGTTGATGACAGGATGGCCGGATGAGTCACGGGACATACTCCTAGCGGCCTCCCAGCACGCCGATCAAGATGCCAGGAGAGAGCTTTCTTCCTCGTTGCAGAGAATTTCCTCGGAGGATTGTAGTTTCTCCCTTCAGTTAATGGACATACTACTGGAAGACGATGACTCGGACGTCAGGACTCTAGCAACGACTTACCTCTCTTCGTTGGTCAGAACGGATATGCCTCTATTCACAGAGAAGGCCTCCATGGTTCTTGGGAAAGGGGATCGGAGAATGACTCAGAGAATTATTGACTCTGCAATGAGGGAGTATCTATCGATTGACCCAGAAGATGGATCTGGGCTCTTACCAATCGCATGGATGTCATCCAACGAGTCTGGGAGATCTAGATTAGCCGGTTTGATGATACAACAAGCAGAAGTCAGTGAGGGTGGTTTCAAACGGGCTTCTTTGAACATTAGGAAGAGGGATATTGAAGCATATAGAGATCTGAAAGAGAGGATTCTCAGAAGAAGTGTCTCGCTTTCTGACACCATGTCTGACTAGGGTGGTGAGTTTCAGGAGCACCCTGTGGTTGCACCACAGGAGTTGCACTTCAGACATGTCCCATTCCTGACCATTTGGCTGCTTCCGCAGTCGTCGCAGATATCCCCTGTGAACCCAGCCTCCCTGGCCAACCTGTAGGTCCTCGCCTCGGCGGTCTCCTCCGGCTGGATGGAGTCCAATGTGAGTTGTACCTCCCTCGTCTCGCCCCTTGTCCTGACAACGCCGCTGTCGGTGATCTCTGGCTTGGCTATGGTGAACGGGTCGAGGTCCTCGGCCGCGACGTGCGCTAGGTCGTCCCTCCCTGCATACTCGATGGCGAGCTCTCGGAAGATCCAGTCTACCAGGCTGGATGCCATCTTTACTCTCCCGCTTCCGCCCTCGACCATTCCACTAGGCTCGAACTTCTGGAAAGTGAACACCTTGACGAAGGCCTCGAGCGGCACGCCGTGCTGCAGGGCTATCGACACGGCTATGGCGAACTGGTTCAGCATGGCTCTCCAGGCGGCGCCCTCCTTGGAGGTGACCAATATGATCTCGCCGAGCTTCCCGTCGGGGTACTCGCCCGTGATCAGCCTGACGCTGTGGCCCCCGATCCTCGCCTTGACGTTGTCACCCTTCTTCTTGTCAGGGAGCGGTCGGCGTGTCGCGATGTAGTTGACGAAGGACTCTGCCACCGGCTTCGCGACCTCCTCGGGGACAGGCATTGTCTCGACTACCTGCTTGACCATCGTCGGGACCGCCTCGTCGGCCTCTTCATCCTCTAGGGATGATGTGTCCACTAGCTGGTTCATCAGTGGCTGGGAGAGCTTCGAGCAGTCGCGATAGACTGCGCATGCCTTGTTCATGGTCTCGTGGCTGAGGTCGTATGCGGCCCTGATGTCCTCTACCGTGGAGTCGGAGGGCATGTTGATCGTCTTGGATATGGCCCCTGAGATGAACGGCTGAGCGGCAGCCATCATTAGCACGTGCGCCTTCCAGTCGATTGCCCTGACTCCGTACTTACCGCAGGGGGTCGCGCAGTCGAACACCTCGAGATGCTCTTCCTTCAGACCTGGTGCTCCCTCTATGGTGCCCCTTCCGAAGACGTGATCGTTCGCCTCCTCGACCTCGTCGGTGGAGAATCCTAGGTGGCTAAGGACGTCGAAGAAGGGATCGTCGCACTGGTCCTTGGTCATGCCTAGGGCACCCATACAGAACTCGTCTCCCAGTATTGACGGTGCGAATGCGCCTCTGATGCCGAAGACGTCCGGCATGCTCGCGTCGACCTTCGAAATGACCTCCTTCGTGAAGCTCATCTCGTGGAGCTTGTCAGATGTGATGTGTGGGCAGCCTGTTAGCTTCATCGAGCCCATGATGTGCTCCATTATGCCCTTGATCTTCGGCTTTGAGTATCCGAGCCTCTTGAGGGCAGCGGGGACCCCGTTGTTGATTATCCTCAGGGAGCCCCCTCCGGCGAGGGTCTTGTACTGTATGAGGGAGAACTGTGGCTCTACTCCGGTCGTGTCCGCCCCCATGACGAGTCCGATTGTGCCGGTTGGGGCTATCACTGTGGTCTGCGCGTTCCTGTATCCGTGCTCCTCGCCGTCTCTCAGTGCCTTGTCCCAAGCCCCCCTGGCTGCTTCAAGGAGGTCCTTCGGGCACTTCTTGGCGTTGATTCCCATTGGGGGCACGGAGAGGCCCTCGTACTCATCGGCTGGAACGTCATAGGCTGCTCTACGGTGGTTCCTCATAACCCTGAGCATGTGGTCCGCGTTTCGCTCGTAGTCGGGGAACGGCCCTAATACCGAGGATATCTCGGCGCTGGTCGCGTATGATTCCCCGCACATGATCGAGGTGATTGCCCCGCAAATCGCGTACCCCCTCTCATCGTCGTATGGTATTCCCATGTGCATGAGGAGGGACCCTATGTTGCAGTATCCTAGCCCTAGGGTTCGATAGTCATAGGATCCCCTGGCTATCTCTTCGGAAGGGAACTGCGCCATCAGGACGCTGATCTCCAGTGTGAGGGTCCATAGACGGACGCTGTGCCTGAAGTCCTCTACCTGGAAGGTGTGTGTGTCCAAGTCGTAGTACTTCAGGAGGTTGATGCTCGCTAGGTTGCACGCAGTGTCATCTAGGAACATGTACTCGGAACATGGGTTTGACCCGTTTATCCTGCCTGCCTCCGGACAGGTGTGCCACTCGTTGATGGTGGTGTCGAACTGGACCCCGGGGTCTGCGCATGCCCATGCGGTGTATGCGACCTTGTCCCAGAGCTCTCCGGCGTCCAGGGTTTTACAGGCCCCAGGATCCCGGCCCTCCGCCTTGGCCTTGTCGAGCTCTGTCCTCCAGTGAAGATCCCATGTGCCTCCTTCCTTGACAGAATCCATGAACGAGTTGGGTACCCTGACTGAGTTGTTGCTGTTCTGCCCAGAAACGGTCAGATATGCCTCGCCCTGCCAGTCTGTGTCGAGCACCTCGAAGTCTACTCCCTTCCATCCCTGCTTCGCCAGGTCCACTATCCTCTGTATGTGCGGCTGGGGTACACTGTCTCTGATTGCGCTGACCATCGCCTTTCTCAGGGATTCATTCGAGTTCTGATCGAATCTGGTCTCATCGTCATCGCCCTCCCATATGGATTCCATGAGTTTGTTGGCGTGCTTCTGGAGTATGTTGCTACCGATGACCAAGGCAGATACCTTCTCCTCTTCGCTGCTCTTCCAATCAATGTATTCCTCTATGTCGGGGTGATCCAAGTCGAGAGTCACCATCTTCGCTGCTCTCCTCGTTGTTCCTCCTGACTTGATGGCCCCCGCGGCCCTGTCTCCTATCTTCAGGAAGGACAATAGCCCGGAGGAGCTTCCTCCGCCGGAGAGGGGTTCTCCTGCACCCCTTATCTTGGAGAAGTTGGAGCCTGTTCCAGAGCCGTACTTGAAGAGGAGCGCTTCCCTGTTCCAGAGGCCCATTATTGAGTCCTTTCCGCCCACCAATGAGTCTCCGACAGACTGGATGAAGCAGGCGTGCGGCTGGGGGTGCTCATATGCGTTGGACGAGTACTCCAGCTTCCCTGTAATCGGGTCGATGTAGGTGTGGCCTTGCGCCGGTCCTTCTATGCCATAGGCCCAGTGAAGCCCGGTGTTGAACCACTGTGGACTGTTGGGTGCGGATCTCTGGCTCGCCACGATATAGCACATCTCGTCGAAGTAGGCCCTTGCATCGGCCTCGCCCGCGAAGTAGCCGTGCTTCCACCCCCAGTAGGTCCACGTTCCGGCGAGACGCCTGAAAAGCTCCCGACCGTCCCTCTCGCCCCCAAATCTCTCGTCCGCTTCTAGTAGGTCGAGTTTCTCGGTGTCCGGTTCACTTCTCTGAAGCCAAACGGGGACTCCCTCTTCCGGAACCTTCCTCAGGTGAGTGGGCACACCGGCCTTGCGAAGATACTTCTGAGCGAGTACCTTTCCGGGGACGCCCGCGTAGCCCGAGGGGAGTTGCACCCCCAGTATGGTGTCGGCCATGGAACCGTCCGGGTTGCGTATCTCCGCGTCCATCTCTATCCAATCGAAGCTCTCGAAGGGGTCCTTGCCGGAGGATGTGAAGCGGCGCTCGACGACCATTCCGGATTCAGCGTCTGAGCTCTCGACGGTGTCCTTAATTTTCGGTTGCATTCGATATCACCTCCATTCCGTTTGCGTGTCCCCTCACACGTCGCGGCGCACAAGGGATTCCGTCTTCTTGATGGGGGGTTCTTAATGCTAGAGGAGGATGTGAATATTTGTACTTGTAAAAACACAATTATTTGCATCGCACAATTAGTGGATTATGATAATTCTAATCGGTCATTTCCAGCGTCCAATCGAGAGTTGCCCCCGACCTTGTGATCATTATTCCAACGCTGCAGAAGTTCTCATGGCTGCTCTCGATTAGTCTCCTAACCAGTTTTTCCGGGACGTCGCCTTTCACGATGTAATTCATCCTGACTGAGGTGAATACCTTGGGCTTGTCTTTGGCCCTGTCGGCTTCGATTTCCACTGTCGCGAAATCGACGTTGTCCTTCCTGTCTTTGAGGCCATCTACGACGTCGATCAAGGAGCAGGCGGCATGTGCGTGCAAGACCATCTCCATCGGACTGGGGGTTGTTTCTCCGTATATCCCAAACACTTTGCCTCGAGAGGTGGTTCCGATATAGCCGTCGTCACCTGTCCACTTCACCTCGCCCTTCATGGACCGTTCACCAAAGGCATCGGCCTTCAAGGGTTGGCTTCATCAATGTCATGCGGGTCGGCTGTCTGAGAGACATGACCGACGCTTCGCCAATCACACTATCCGAGGTAGGCCTAGAAGTGCCTGATAGGCCAATAATCCACTACATCGAGGGAGATGGGATAGGAATCGACATCACGCCTGTGATGATTGACGTGGTCAATAGTTCAGTGGAGTTGGCTTATGGCGGTTCCCGATCCATTGAATGGAGAGAAGTACTAGCGGGGCAGAAGGCTTTCGATAATACGGGAGAATGGCTCCCAGAGGAGACTCTGAACGCCATGAGGGGTGGCTTGGTTTCTATCAAGGGGCCTTTGACAACGCCAGTTGGAGGGGGGATACGCAGCCTCAACGTCGCTCTCCGGCAGAGGCTCGACTTGTTCGCGTGTGTGCGGCCGGTGCGTTGGTACGCGGGCACACCGAGCCCCGTCAGGGATCCGGGAGCAGTTGATATGATCATCTTCCGAGAAAATAGTGAGGACGTTTACGCCGGAATAGAGTGGGAGGCAGGGTCTGCCGAGGTGAAGAGGGTGATCGATTTCTTACAGGAGGAAATGGGGGTCGAGAAGATTCGTTTCCCGGAAACTAGTGGAATAGGCATCAAGCCGATTTCGCGAGAGGGCACCGCGAGGATAGTCCGTG
>CAYFGD010000008.1:0-23244 GCA_964342715.1 uncultured Candidatus Poseidoniales archaeon
ACCGGCGGGTGTGTGCCATGTCAACTGTGCCGGAGGACTACCTAGCCGTGGCAGTAATGGCCCTTGTTGGAATAGGGTTCCCAGTAATGAGCTTCATCGCTTCCGGCTTCCTAAGGCCGAGAAAGACTGGAAACGATCCCATGAAATTAAACTCGTGGCTACTCCCTGGCTACGAGACAGACCAGTCCCTCTACATCCGAAGGGACAGTACCTACGAGTGTGGAGCAGACCCAGTTGGTGACGCACACATTAATTTCCATTTCCAATATTACTGGTACGCCATTATCTTCCTTGTATTCGACATCGCATTCATGTTCCTGGCCTTTGGAGGGGTGGTCGCAATTCAGGAAGGAGTGGACATGAGCGGTATCTACAGTGCGCTCGCAACACTAACCGCATTCATCATCCTGATGGGGCTCGGAGTATGGCACGTTTTTCGAAAGAGAGGAAGAATCTACATCTGAGGTGAGAAATTGTCAGACGATCAGAATTACACGGTTTTCAACAGCAGGATGCTGGTGGATACCGTTGGCGATGTCACAGATGAGGCGCTCAAGGCGAGCCGAATCAAAGACATAATCGGGGTCATAGCTGGTAGGATCTTCAACTGGGGCCAGAGGAAGTCCCTATTCCCCCTCCACTTGGGAATCAAATGCTGTGCTCTGGAGATGGCTGCTGCTGGAGCTAGCAGATTTGACGCAGAGAGATTTGGAGTCTTCTTCAGATCCAGCCCTCGTCAGTGTGACGTGCTACTCGTCAACGGACCCATCAGCAAGAAGTTCGCCGATCCAATAGTCAGACTTTGGGAGCAAATGCCAGAGCCTAAGTGGTGCATAGCCATGGGGGAGTGCGCTATTTCAGGTGGCCCCTACTTCCAATCGTACAACATCCTCGAGGGAGTTGACACGGTAATTCCAGTTGATGTGTATATTCCTGGGTGCCCCCCAAGGCCCGAGGCCCTGATTGACGGATTCGATAAGTTACGTCAGAAAATAATCAGAATAGGTGCCATGCCCAGTAGCGATAGACCAGCTACCCAGAGGCCATTGATTACTGGAGATTTGTGAGGTAAGCGAATGGGCAGAGTCGTTCCTACTTCCTCACAGAAGGCAGCGGCAGAGAAGCTCTGCAACTCTATTTCAAAGATGAAGGGAGTAGAAGCAGAAACCGTTGAGCGAACGAGCGGAACCAACGCTCGTTGGACGGTCTCTGTGGTTTGCGAGTCCGAAAACTGGAGAAATCTCGCCGAGAAGCTAAACAACACACACTCAGTTGATTACTGCTCTATGATCACCGGCATTCACTGGCCGGACGGTCCAGATGAAAAGAAGTGGGAGGTGATTTACCATTTCCTAAGAACGGGGGTAAAGAACCCCTCTTCAGTGGACGGAGTCTTACAGCCTATCGTCACAGACCCAAACGGGGTGAAGGGCGTAGACGTCCCACTAGAAATAGAAGTCAGCATAAGAATCCCGGATACTAGGACTCCTTCAGTAGCCAGCGTGCAGGACATATGGGTAGGTGCAGACTGGAACGAAAAAGAGACATGGGACCTCGTTGGAATAGACTTCGATGGTCATGTTGGGATGAGAAGAGTTCTGCAGCCCCATGAAACACCCACTGGGTACCACCCACTTCAGAGGCATCACAATTTGAGGTATCACGGATTTGAAGAGATGTACGACGATGCGCAGGGATTCGGACGTAAGCCAGACGATATTGGGAAGGTAAAGTGAGGCATCAATATGGCAGAAATGTGGATTTCCATGGGGCCGCAGCATCCAATGACGCACGGCCTGTGGACATTGAAAATCAAGGTCGACGGTGAGACTGTTGTTGACACGGTCCCGGACCTCGGCTACATACACAGGGGCGTCGAGAAGATTTGCGAGACAAGGGACTTCACGCAGATTACCACCTACTGTGATAGACTATGCTATGCCAGTGCGAATACATGGTCCCATTCCTACATCTATGCAGCCGAGGACCTTCTTGGAGTGGAGGTTCCGGAACGAGCAGAGTACATTCGACTCATCGCTGTAGAGCTCCAGAGGATCGCATCGCATCTGATGTGGATGGGAGCTTACGGACCAGATACTGGGAACCTCTCGGTAATGGTATGGTGCCTGAGGGAGAGGGAGATGATGATGGATCTTCTTCAGGAGCTAGGAGGATCCAGGATGCACTACAACTTCCCTCGCATAGGGGGGGTCAAAAGAGACCTGCCTCATGGTTTTGTACAGAGGGCCAGATCCAAACTACACCTCTTCCTTCAGAGGATTCAGGAGTATGAGGCTCTCTTCGACGAAAGTACGGTATTCCTAGTCAGGACTCAGGGTGTTGGATATGCCAAGCCAGAGGAGATGGTCAACCACGGAGTCTCGGGTCCAAATCTGCGTGCGGGCGGAGTCAACTACGATGTTAGGTGGGCACACCCCTACTCTGTTTACAGTGAATTGGATTGGGAGCCACCCGTGGAGAGATCCTCGATCAAGGGCGCTGATTGCTATGACAGGTACAGGGTAAGGGTGGAGGAGATGAGGGTGAGCGCCCTGCTCGTCCTTCAGGCGATGGAGAAACTTCCAGGCGGACCGGATACTTACCACGAGCCAGGGGATCCCAAATTACTGGCTAAAGCTCCTAGCAGAGCTCCCGAGGGAACCAGCGGGTATCACCACTTCGAGGACAGCAGGGGCGAATCTATGTTCTACATTGCAGGAGGTGGCGAGGGCAGAGGAAAGAACCCATACAGGGTATCAATCAGATCTCCGATGTTCATCACCATACCTTATGCTTCCAAGTGTATGATTGGTTACAAGGTGGCCGATATTCCCGCAATCATGGGTTCCTTCGACCCCTGCATAGGAGAAACCGACAGGTGATTTCATGGCGAGTAGTGATTGGCTGAATCTGCGCGGATGGTTTGAATCAGCCATTGGATGGTCAATGGATCAAACACATGACCTACTTCCAGATTCAGACTACAGCCTAGGCCCACTTGGCTCTGTGAATCCACAATCCGGCTTCTCGTCAATACAACCCGCACTCGAGTCTTTCTTCCATGCAACGATAATGTGCACCATTGTGTTTACAACCTTGATGCTAACGATGCTAGCCATACCATACATCGAGAGGAAATTCATTGGCAGATTGATGGATAGATTGGGAGCAACTACAACCCTCAGGAGCCTTTGGGTTGGCGAGAGCGGGGTCACTGCTGGAGAATGGTGGAACCAACTCCCCTTCGGCATAGGGACTCCCATTGGTTGGGTCGTCAAAGCCCTAAATGCAAACTGGGGGAACGACCACGAACTAGAGACCGTTTCAAGGGTGAACAACAGGAGCTACCACGGGTACTGGTTCCTTCTGCCAGGCTTCTTCCAAGCCTTTGCCGACTTCTTCAAATTCGCAACCAAGGAACACCTCGTACCAAAAGACGCTGACAGAGTAGTCTTCGAAGTAGCACCTGTAATTATCGTATCCACGACAGTCATGGTATTCGCATTCGTCCCATTCGGACCCCACATCTACGCTGCCAATCCCGACCTATCGCTCCTATTCATGATGGCCATATTTGGAGTCGCCCCACTGGGTGTCTTCTTCGCCGGCTGGGCCTCTAATAACAAGTATACCTTGATTGGAGGAATGAGATCGGCAGCCCAACTAACCGCTTACGAAATCCCACTCCTGATAACAGTCCTAGGGGTAGCTGTACTGAGCGGCTCACTCAACATCATCGAGATAGTGGACTTCCAGATGGGCCAGGAACAAGGCAATGTTTGGAACATATTCCTCATGCCACTGGGAGCCGCACTATTCCTGGTTACAATGATTGCAGAAGTTGAGAGAATCCCATTTGACATGCCTGAGGCAGAAGCAGAGCTAGTGGAGGGGTGGTGGACCGAGTATGGCGGGATTCGTTGGGGTCTGATGTTCTCTGCAGAGTACATGCGGTCGTACGCAGCATGCATACTATTCGCACTCTTCTTCCTAGGTGGTTGGGAGGCACCTTTCCAGCACACACTGTCTGAATTGCCGACCATCGGATCGATATTCTCGACCATCTTTGGGATTATTCCCGGACTCGTCTGGGTCCTCCTAAAAGCATGGCTCCTATTCGCCGTCTTCGTTTGGATCAGAGCTTCCCTCCACAGGGTAAGAACAGACCAGATACTAGAATTCGGATGGAGGTACCTACTGCCCCTATCCATGCTGCACCTCGTAGTTTCCATATACCTAAGGCTGGAACACTATCATGGAGGAAACTGGGACCTGTGGGTTCCAGCAGTCGTCTCCACAGTGTCCCTGATTCTTTTCGTAATCTACCTCATGGACGAAGATGAGGAAGCATTGGACCTACAGAGCCGCCCATACAGTACTCAAGCAGTGATCAAGGCTTCACCCGGGAGCCACAGAGATTAGAGGAGGTAAATAGATGAAGTACAACACAGGACATCCAAGAGCCACACCCAATTTCAGGAACCTAGTCATACGCCCAATGTGGATGACGCTAAAGACAGCCTTGCGAACCGTCCCATTCCTCGGCAGACTCAATTTCCTAAGGAACAACTATCACGGTGAGTATGAGAAAATGGTAGACCCCACTACCATGCAGAGGGTGGGCGAAGAACACCCAAGCGTCGGACAGAAGTTCGCAGCAGACCGAGAGACCAGCCAGATAATGCCATTCTTGGAAAGGCCAGTCACAGTCATGTATCCGTATGAGAGGTTGGAGGATCTGGAACCATGGCTTTTCGTACCGGGGAATTACAATGGGCGAATAGGCGTAATTTGGGAGACTTGCACAGCCTGTAAGGCGTGTGTTAGAGCCTGTCCGAATGACTGCCTACACATGACATCCGAAGTGAGGGTCAATGTTCTTGATACTGCCGAAGAGGGAGACGAATGGCATGGGTATGGAAGCGAGATCGAAGAGGGAGGTTATGCTGCTAGACCCAAGGATGACTCCGGAGCAGAAGACTTCGATCTGATGACCGCTCACACGGCCGCTCCATCTGAGTATGACTTTGCAGAGGTCATAGACCTCACAGGAGAAAAGGCGACCGTTCGTTGGATGGATGGTTCGGGCGTAGAAACTCTTGACACATCCGAACTAAAGCCCGCTGAGAAGGACATAGTCTCAGGAAGAATCGACCTCGGAAGATGCATGTTCTGTGGCCTTTGCATGGAGTCATGTCCATTCGAGTCATTCTTCATGACCAATGAGTATGATGGAATGTCAGGATTCTCCCGTCAGGATCTTTGGATGGATGCAGACAGAACCAGGGTGTTGCCCTCGACCCACAAGGAACGAGTCGATATGGAACTCGCAAAGCGCGCTGAGAAGGAACTCAAGAAGAGAGAGCGAAAGGCCGCTAAGGCAGCAAAGGCAGAGGCTGAGGCATAGTTATGGGACTTGACTTCGAGGCAGTGATGTTCGTGATATTGTCAGCTGTAACCGTTGGCGGTGCAATAGGGTGCGTCTATGGGAGAAGAGTCGCGCACTCCCTCCTTTTCCTAATGCTGACATTTTTTGGAGTAGCGGGAATTTTCGTTCTAGCTAGCGCAGAGATGCTAGCCGCTATTCAGATTCTTGTCTACCTAGGATCAGTAATGCTAGTTGTGCAGTTCGGAGTGATGCTCACACGCAGGCAAATTCAGGAGGGCGACATAGAGTGAGGCTCCTTTCTGCAGTGACCAGGGCAGGGGTCGTCGCGTTCGTGCTGGTTCTCCTTAGAGAGACAATGGATCCATCGAACTGGCCTGCTATTGAAGAGGCCCCGCAACCATCAACATTGGATCTAGCAAACGCACTGTTTGACGAATGGGCGGTGGCCACCATAGTCCTGGGAGCACTCCTCGCGATGGCGATGATTGGGGCCTCGTACTTAGTTCGCGATGAGAGGCTGATTAATCTGGTATGGGACATGGGGGGTGATGACCAATGATCGACCCAAGTTGGATTGCTGGACTCGGAGTCATCCTTTTCGGAGTTGGACTCATTGGAGCGTTCTCCAGAAAGAACGCCATAGTGGTCCTGATGTGTATCGAGGTCATGCTCAATGCCGCTAACCTAAATTTCGTGGCAGGCGTAATGTACTGGGGGGGCTCCGATGGATGGGTGTTCACGTCCATCGCTATCGCAATAGCAGCCGCAGAGGTGGCAATAGGATTGGCAATTTTCCTTTCTCTGTACAGCACACAAGAGACGATTTCCCTCGATGAGGCGAACATCTTGAAGAACTGAGGTGTAATTATGGGCGAGAACAAGAGCGAGATTGGGCTACTCGTCTACATCATACCCTTCCTGGCAATAGTGCCTCTAATGCATAACCAAGGCTGGGAATCATCCGATTCGGCGATTCTAATTGTGGCGGTCCCATTCGTAACTTTCCCCGTAATTCTTGTCGCAGGTCAGCTGTACAACGGCCACCAGGCATGGAAAGACAAGCTAAAGGAGGGAGGGATTCTGGCCCTCGGGGCTCTTGGGACATCCCTTATGGCGGCGGTTTGGCTAGTTTACGACTACTTCGACGCACTTCCTGACTTCGGTGATCAGCACAGCATAGTTCAGTGGCTAGAATGGGTGTCATTCGACCTCCTGCAGTCAGACTACACCCTCACATCCTCCAAGAATATCCTAGGGGTTGGTGTGTGGGTCGACTCAATTACACTGATGCTCCTGTTCGTAGCAACCTTCCTCTGCTTCCTGATTTGTTGGTTCAGTCTTGGTTACATGAACACAGATCCGATCAATGAGAACAGGAATCACAGATTCTACGGAGAATTTGTCCTCTTCGCCCTCGGAATGTTTGGTATGGTTCTGGCTGACAACTTCCTCTGGCTATTCATATTCTGGGAGATTATGGGCCTTTGCTCCTATCTCCTGATTGGATTCTACTACTGGAAGGAAAGTGCGGCATACGCCGCTAAGAAAGCATTCCTGACCACCAGAGTCGGAGACGTTTTCCTAATGGTCGGGCTATTCATGCTCTACGACATCTATGGATCCCTGGAGTTCTCAGTGATATTCCATGACCCATCTCTACACGGAACAGTGGACTCAACTCAACTGTTCTGGGCCCTACTAATGATGTTCATTGGGGCCGTGGGCAAATCGGCACAGTTCCCATTACATGTCTGGCTGCCTGATGCCATGGAGGGCCCAACTCCTGTTTCGGCACTAATCCACGCGGCTACAATGGTGAATGCGGGACTATACCTAGTAGCCAGAATGGTACCCTTCGTCGATGTGGGTCACCATGGCGTCCCCGGACTAGAGGACCTCGGCCTAATCGTCGCTTACGTGGGAGGGATTACCGCATTCATGGCAGCTGCGATAGCCTTCGTCCAGAACGACATCAAGAAAGTCCTTGCTTACTCAACGATGAGCCAACTCGCTTACATCTTCACAGGTCTTGGATCTGCCCTATGGTTCTACAATCACAACGAGCATCATGCAGCAGTCGTAGTCTTCGGTGCCTCCATGTTCCATCTGTTCAACCACGCGATGGCCAAGGGAATGCTGTTCATGGCGAGTGGCTCCGTCATTCACGAAGTTCACCATGCACATGATCACATGCACAATGAAGATGGTGAACATGGGCACGATTTCGACCCTCAAGATATGAGGAATATGGGTGGCCTCGCATCGAAGATGCCTGTAACCGCCACTGCAATGATGTTTGGATCCATGTCGATAATTGGAATTCCACTGATAGGTGGATTCTGGTCGAAGGAAGGCATCATCGCAGAGACTTGGCTTGCTGCTTTAGAGCATGAACCTCTGATGATTGGTCCTGCGATTCTAGTTTTACTAACAGCTGGAATGACCGGATTCTACATGTCTAGAATGTGGTTCATGACATTCGCCGGAGAGCCAAAGAACGAGGTTGTCAACCATGTTCACGAGGAAACTCCCTGGATCAAGGAACCATTGATCATACTAACAGTAATCACTGCCCTTGGGGGGTTCGCCTTCGCATTGCTGGGAGCGACAGACTACCTATCGTCAGCTTACGACTATTCTGGACATCTCCACCTCAAAAAATCAACATTATTTGAATCGATAATTTACAAGCTGGAGTATGCATTCCTGCCAGAAAATCAGAACCTAAGAATCATTGGCTGGACCACAATACTGCTTTCTTTCATAATGGGTCCTATTTTCGCAGCTAGAGTCCATGGGGGCGAACTATCTGAAGGAGAGTCCGCTTCACCCGCAGTTTCCTGGCTTGTCAGCCTCTCTGGAAAGTTTGGCAGTCAGGATGTCACTTCCCTGTCCGAATCAGATTTGGCTGAGGCCCTAGAGAACAGATTGTACTTCGATGATATCTACGAGGGATTCCTAGCAAAGACTGTCATACCCTTCGCCGCATTCACTGCATGGTTCGATCGAAACGTGATCGATGGAGTAATCAAACAGATTGAGTCAAACTCAGTATATGGATCCCTGCAAGTTAGGACACTCACCACTGGAAGCGCTCGAGACTACATCCTGATGACAGCAGTTGGAATGCTTTCCATCATCGTACTAGTATGGGGGATTAGCTGATGATCAACGACCCACTTTCGGTAATCACACTGGCTCCGATCGCGGTTGGCATCGCACTCCTCGTCCTACCCAAGATAGTCAATTCGGCAGAAGGACTCGCGCGCGCCTCCAGAGCAATAAGCATGGGCGTTTCTCTGGCCATGCTGGCGATCACGACAATGATTTTCCTTGGTGAGATTGGCAATATTGACTGGACCGACTACGGATCCGGCTACTCGCTAACAAACGACTCCTTCCTGCTGATACCCTCCATAGGAGTCTCGTGGAAAGTCGGAATAGACGCATTGTCTTTCCCAATGGTCTGGCTCACAACACTCCTGATTCCAATATCCATGCTTGTCGAGTGGGATGCAAAGAGAGGCCATCTTTTCCACCCCCTAATCCTAATCATGGAAGGCGCGTTGATAGGGGTATTCGTCTCTCTTGACATGTTCGTCTTCTACGTATTCTGGGAACTGACCCTGGTCCCCATGTTCTTCTTGATCATGGTTTGGGGCGGCGAGGACAGAAGATACGCCTCCTTGAAGTTCTTCATCTACACATTCACGGCAAGCGTCGTCATGCTCATTGGAATTCTGGTGATGTACCTATACACTCCAGATGTAGCCAGTTCGGGAACGATTACCGGCCACACATTCGATCTCGGGGTGATGGTCTCCTCTGCCTCAGGAATTCCTAGCGAGGGGCTAAGACACCTCGTCTGGATTATGCTGCTGATAGGCTTCGCGACCAAGATGCCAAGCGTCCCTGTACACACATGGCTGCCCGACGCCCACGTCCAAGCCCCCACTGCGGGGTCGATGCTACTTGCAGGGGTAATGCTGAAGATGGGGGCCTACGGTTTCCTGAGAATTGCCGTAACGGCTCTTCCGGAGTCCACAATGGCATTCATCCCACTTCTCATATTCCTAGGCATGGTCAGCCTTGTATACGGTGCTTGGGTATGCATGGGACAGACCAACCTCAAGAGGATGGTAGCCTACTCCTCCGTCTCCCACATGGGACTGATCTTCCTAGGTATAGCCACAATGCAACCCCTTGGGATTGCCGGCGCATTGTTCATGATGTTTGCTCACGGAATAATCAGCCCTCTTCTTTTCGCAGTGGCTGGTGCATTCAAACACCACTACCACACTCTGGAAATCGGGTCTATGAGAGGCATAGCCCATCACAGCCCATGGCTCGCAGGACACATGATGCTCGGATGGATGGCTAGCCTAGGCCTGCCGCTATTGGCCGGTTTCGTGGCAGAGGTGACAGTTCTGATAGCCTTCTGGATGACGTTCGGTTGGCTGGTTATGTTGCCTGCTTTGACCCTCATCATCACCGCTGTTTACTACCTGACTTCGATGCAGAGGACCATTTTCGAGTCTGACGACCCACACCACGGAATTCTACCCGAGTCCCTTCACGGCGAAGATCCGTCTGACATCACATGGCACGAGAATGCAGGGATGCTAATACTCGGTGCTCTCACCGTCTTATTTGGAATTCTTCCCTTCATATTCTGGGACATGATGTCTGACTGGAGCTCAGGCTTCATGCTAGAGTACCTAACTCAAGCCATGGAGTCAGAGGGGGTGAATCCATGATATCACTGGGGCAACTGACCTTGGACTCAGACACGGCATTCACCTTATTGCCAGAACTGGTAATGCTGGCAGGAGTCTTAGCAATAATCTTGATTCCAAACCTCGGGGATGCATCTTTCAGGCTCCCATTGACCAAACTAAGAGTCCCAATCCTTGTTGGAGGATCCAGATTCGAAGCCACCAATGACCCACGACTGCCCAATAGAATCGCCACCCTCACTTTCTCAGTCGCATTCGCAGCCTCACTACTGATGATTGACAGCAGCTCAGAGGAAGTAGGCGGCATACTTAGGTCAGATGCGTTTAGCCGATTGTTCTCGGCCATGTTCATCGGCGCATTATTGCTGGTTTCAGCAGCATCAGCGCACAGAATCCCCGCTAAGCATAACGCAAGAGTGCCAACCGACCAGGACTCCGAGACGATCGCTTCGAGGAAGATTTCGGTTCTGATGGACAATAGGAGGCAAGTCGACTTCCACATTCTGCTAATCATGGTCGGTCTCGGAATGAGCCTGATGGCCATGTCAACCAATTTGTTCATGCTCGTGGTATGCATCGAACTCGCTTCGCTTTCCACCTACGTGTTAGTCGCATTCCACAAGGAAGAGGACGTGGGCGGAGAGGCGGGAGCGAAGTACTTCATAGTGGGATCAGCTGCCTCTGCAGTCGGGATTTACGGCATGTCCCTTCTCTACCTATGGTCAGGCGACCTAGCACTCGAATCACTAGCAACAAAGTGGTCAGAAATGGAAGGAATCGATCCATTCGCCGCTTTTGGAGTGGGCTTGATGATGGTCGCATTTGGCTTCAAGGTAAGCGCGGCGCCATTCCATCTTGCCGCACCAGACGCATATTCCGGGGCATCATCCCCGATCTCTGGCCTACTTGCCACCGCTTCTAAGGCGATGGGATTCGTTGCATTGTTCAGGGTCTTGGTGATGATCACTGTGCCAGACTACGGCGAACAGGCATTCTGGTTCATGATGCTGGCCATTATCGCTGTAATCACGATGACATGGGGGAACCTGGCGGCACTGACTAGTGAGAATCCAAAGAGGATGCTAGCATACTCTAGCGTGGCCCACGCAGGTTACATGCTCGCAGCCATCTCAGTGGTGGGAAGCGGTCTAGCAGGAGAGGAAGGTACCAGGCTAATCCTAATCGCGATAACATTCCACTTGGCGGTGCTAGTTCTATTCAAACTCGGCGCTTTTCTGGTTCTGTCCCTCCTTGAGACAGATGGAGCAGGTCACCGGATGGAGGACCTCCACGGCCTAGGAAAGAGAGAGCCACTGATTGCGGGATCCATGTTCCTGTTCATGCTGTCATTAGCCGGGGTCCCTCCCCTGTCCGGGTTCCTCTCCAAGCTGCTGATGGTAAACGGGATAGTCTCTTCCTCGGCTGAAACCGGAAGCTCCTCCGCGACCGATGTCTACTCTTGGATGGACTCAGTCGACCCCATATTCTGGTTAGCAGCAGCTATAGTTGTGAATAGCGCCCTCTCGCTGTTCTACTACCTCAGACTCAGCTTGGTGATGTTCTTCGAAGATCCGGGGAGCTCATCAAGCCTCAAGTCAGCCTCATCCCTGAGGATGGCAATAATGGCTTGTGCAGTACTCACGGTACTGTGTGGGATAGGCCCCGTCAGCGAATGGCTAGTATCTCTAGTCAGTACTTCTATCGACTCCTTGATGGCCTGATATTTCAGGCTCAACTTCACATAGGGGACTCTCGACGGAGACCCAGTGGCACGCAGAGAGGAGAAGGTAGATTTCGAGCGCCTAGCACAACTCGAGTCGGGAAGCGGGGACCGTATCAGGGTCCCCCTGCCAAACCGGAAGGTGAATGAAATGTTCGCCATAGCCGATGAAATTCTCGGTGGCAGGAGGATAAGGGCAGTCTGCGAGGATGGCCTTAGTAGGATTTCCAGAATCCCTGGAAAGATGAGGAGGCGTCAATGGGTCAGAGAGGGTGACCTGATAGTGGTACAGCCATGGGACTTCCAGGATGAGAAAGCCAACGTCTGCATGAGGTATACAAAGACCCAATCACTGTACCTGTCGAGAAAGGGAGTCCTACCCGAGATAGTCGACCTTTTCGGCCTTTCTTCGGAGGACGAAATAGAAGAATCCATCGAGGAACAAGTCGAAACGTTGGAGCCGATAGATGAGGACTCTCCTGAACCAGTCGCACAAGAGAGGCAGGAAACGGTCGCAGAGCCCGCTTCTCAGGATGACGACATCGACTCATTCTTTGGGTGAGCTAATGTCTAGCGAAGAGGTCTGGGAAGAGGAAGATCCCGATGCCCTGATGAGGGCACAGAAGAAGCATGACTGGATGTCCGAACCACGCTTCAAGAAAATCTTCAACGAGATTGAGGATGGACTACAAGGAGTCCTCGGGAAGGGCCCTTTTGAGTGGGTAGACAGAAGGGTTTTCGACGCTGTCTTTGATCGCTCGACATTGCTTTCCATACACAAGCTGATGGAGAAGGGTGATATTGACACCGTAAACTACCCAATAGCCAGGGGCAAGGAGGCTCATGTTTTCCATGCCACGTCAATAAACGGTCCAGTCGCAGTGAAGATATTCCACACAACCAACGCCGTTTTCAAGGGACTAGCGAAGTACATAGACGGAGATCCAAGATTCGAGGGCCTTTCTGGTAGGCACAGGGAGCTGGTCAACATCTGGGTAAAGAAGGAGTTCAGGAACCTACGAAGACTACGAAAGCACGGAATAAGGGTGCCCAGGCCAATTTCTTATCACAAAAACGTCCTTGTCATGGAGCTTATCGGTGAAAGTGAAGCCAGTCCAAGGCTACGTGACGTGATTATTGACGAACCATACGAGGTCTTCCTAGATCTTCTGGAAATGGTAGCAGTCTCATGGCAGAAGGCAAACCTCGTTCATGCTGACCTGAGCGAGTACAATATTCTCTGGAATGATGGCGAGCCATGGTTGATCGACGTAGGACAGGGAGTTACCCATCAGCACCCACATGCAGAGGAGTTCTTGGTCAGAGACGTAACAAGGATGGTGAACTGGATCAACAAGCAGGGATTCGACGCTGATCTCGCGGATTGCATGCTCAGAGTGCTCGATGAGCCCGTACCAGAACTTCCACAACTCCCGGGCGGGGATTAAAACTGGGAGGCTGGTCGGCCGCAGCCGTGGAGACCGTTGCACGCATACCCAAGGATAGAATTGCCGTGCTGATAGGCAAGGCTGGCTCAACTAGGAAGATGCTAGAGGAGGCCTGTGGCGGAGAACTAGAGATAGACTCCCAATCCGGTGAAGTGAGGGTCTCGTGGGGGGACTCAGAAGTAGACCCAATTGTCAAGATGAAAACCCCCGACGTCATTCTCGCCATAGGCAGGGGGCTGGCCCCTTCGAGAGCCGTCCAGCTTCTCGAGGACGAGGTCCACCTCTTCATGTTCGACATCAGGGAGTGGGTTGGTAGGCAACCAAACCAAATTCGTAGAATGAGGAGCCGACTGATTGGAAGAAACGGCATGATCCGCAGTAGGATAGAAGAGCTAACAAGAACTGAAATAGCGATTTACGGCTCCACAGTTATTGTGATCGGTGATGACATGGGCCTGGAGATTGCAAAGCCGGCCATAGAGTCCATACTAAGGGGGGCTGAGCATGGAAATGTTCTCCACGGACTTGAGAAGGATCGAAAGAGGCAGAGAATGAGGTCCAGAAGTCTAGAATCTTACCAAGAGAGGAGGGACGAAGTCGGTGGCGCCTTTGAAACCCTGGTCCCCGGGCTTTCAGCAGCAAGGAGAAGGAGGGAGAGGAGGCTGAAGGAATCCCAAGTGGATCCCGAGGACGAATCCGCAGTCCGAGAAATGCTAGAACTATCGGAAGATGAGGAAATCCTGTACGAAGAGGAATGATGGTATCCGCCATACCTAAGCGTAGGAGTCTTCTGGTACCCTCATGAGCGACTCATGGGCAGAGTTGTACGACTACGAAAAGTGGTCGATTTACGCATTGATTGCGACCACATCGTTTTTTTTCGCGGCTCTAGCCCTGAACTCCCTGGAAATTGAAAACCCATTGACTAGAATGGTCATGGAGTTCTACATAGATCCGGTTCTCGATGACGCAGGAAGCGACGCAGGATATAACGAAGTAAACACCATCACATATGCCGTAGTTCTCGCTCTGTTCGTAGCTGCATTAAGTGCATGGCTAAGGATATTGGAGATAGACCCTAGCGAGGCAACTATACTGGCACTATTGCCCTACGTCCTTTGGGCATCCCTAGGAGAGGTTGTAGAGGATGCAGAGATGTTTGACTCAACCTTAACTGCATTCTTCGTTAGTCCCGGAATACACTTCCAGACAGCAATTTGGGTAGTCATCGCAGGAGCCATTGGATATTCTATTTCTAACAGGGAAATGTTCCCGGAGGACAAGGATAACTCAGTGGAGGTAACATCATCCGTTCTGATACTGATCCAATTTGTCCTCTACGGGGCCTCCATTTCCAACAGCGAGGTGGTAGCAGAGGGCATTGATCTGGCCCCCTTCGCCGTGATAGGCCTCTCAGCAGCATGTCTCCCATGGTTCTTCAGAGAGTCAACAAGATATTTCACTCACGTCCAGAGGGTGGTATACTTCGTGGGACTGGGAGGCTCCATGATATTCTTCGGTGCACTCTCGTCGTATGCAGCTAGCGTACCAGAGGACCAACTCGTCCTATGGCCTCTGGTTGTGGTGATAGGAGTTCCAGTTATGATTTGCATGGCCATGTACCGCCGTGGCATTGAAGCAGCATCCGCACTTTCCTCTCAGGGTTTGGTGGCTGGCATACTTCCTCCCGGAATGACTGAGGATGAATATCTCGAACTTCCGGAATTCTTCCCGGAGAAGGAGCTTCTTGAGAAATACAGGAACTCTGCGGCTATGGCCTATCCGGTAGTCTTCCTAGCCGTCTCAGGACAGGTACTAGACGGCCTCGCTACATGGATAGGAATAGACTACTTCGGTTACCAGGAGAAGCACCTCCTCTCTGCAAAGATAATCGAAGTATTTGGGTCCCCATTCGGATTCACATTGCTCAAAGCAGGTCTTGGGGCAGTGATCTGGTACTTCTTCGCTATAGCCAATTTCGAAAACAAGCAACAGCACCTCAGGCTGTTGGTCGGATTGATGATGCTCGTGGTCGGCATGGCACCCGGTCTTCGTGATGTCGGCAGACTGGTCATTGGCGTCTGAAGCCCGATATCTACGATATCGACCCCATTCAATTGAAGTCCCACACACCCTCTGCGTGCTGAGAGAAATGGACAGGCTGCCAACCATGGTCGACTTAGGAAGCGACGAATTCGCCTCCAGGAAGGCCCACAACACCTCCCTGTTGGATGAACTTAGAATTAGGATTGATGATGCCAAAGAGGGAGGAGGTGGAAAGTACGTAGACAGGCACAGGGAACGAGGAAAGAAGATGGCCCGAGAGAGAATTTCTGAGATTTGCGACCCCGGCTCCCCCTTCTTGGAACTATCAACGCTCGCAGCTTTCGGGATGTATGACGGAAGGGCGCACTCCGCTGGAGTGGTCACAGGAATTGGGACGGTTCATGGCAAGGAATGTGTCTTTGTCGCCAATGATGCCACGGTGAAGGGAGGCTCCTACTACCCGATGACTGTAAAGAAGCACGTTAGGGCCCAGGAGATCGCAGAGTCAAACAACCTCCCTTGCATCTACCTTGTCGACTCGGGCGGAGCATTCCTCCCCTTGCAGGATCAGGTTTTCCCGGATAAGGGCCACTTCGGGAGGATTTTTAGAAATCAGGCAATCCTCTCAAGCAAGGGGATCCCTCAGGTAGCTGCTGTTCTCGGCTCATGCACTGCCGGTGGGGCATACATCCCTGCAATGAGTGACGAATCAATAATTGTCAAGGATAACGGAACCATTTTCCTCGCTGGGCCCCCACTAGTCAAGGCAGCCACGGGGGAGGAGGTTAGTTCCCAGGACCTCGGGGGGGCGGATGTTCACACCAGAGAGTCAGGGGTTGCAGACCACTTTGCCGAAGACGAGCCACAGGCGCTTGACATGGTTCGCAACATCGTCGAGAATCTGAACATAGATCCTAAGCAACGACTCGATGTACAGGCTGCCGAGGAACCAGCCCACGACCCAAACGATCTGATGGGAATAATTCCAACAGACAATAGGACCCCGTATGATGTAAGAGAGGTAATCTCCAGAATCGTCGATGGCAGCAGATTCCACGAATTCAAGCAAAGATATGGCAACTCCTTGGTCTGTGGCTTTGCAAGGATCCATGGATATCCAGTAGGAATAGTTGCCAACAATGGAATATTGTTCTCGGAATCATCACTTAAGGGGGCCCATTTTGTTGAGTTGTGTGGCCAAAGGGGAATCCCTCTCGTCTTCCTTCAGAACATTATGGGGTTCATGGTCGGCAGGGATGCCGAGGCCGGTGGAATAGCAAAGGACGGAGCCAAGCTAGTCACTGCAGTGTCTTGCGTTCCGGTGCCAAAGTTCACGGTAATTATCGGAGGCTCCCACGGAGCTGGAAACTACGGCATGTGTGGTAGGGCTTACGACCCAAGATTCCTGTTTATGTGGCCTAACGCTAGGATCTCAGTAATGGGAGGGGAGCAGGCAGCAAGCGTCCTCTCCACCGTCGGAAACGCCGACCCCGAAGAGATCAGAGCAAAGTATGAGAGTGAGAGCAACCCGTACTACTCAACCGCCAGATTATGGGATGATGGAGTAATTGACCCAAGGGACACAAGGGACATACTGGGTCTATGCATCTCTGCTAGCCTCAACGCACCAATGCCGGACCAAGGCTATGGAGTATTCAGGATGTGATTAGATGGACGTGAAAATTAGTGATGAGATTCCTAAGACCGAACTATGCAGGCTGTCAATAGACGGTTGTGTGGCAAACGTCACAATGGCCAGGAGCGAAGTCCACAATGCCCTGAACATACAGCTTATTTCGGAGCTCAATGAGATAATCGAGTGGACCGCCAAGAGGTCAGTGGGCAATACGGGGTCTCTAAGCGACTCTTCTGGCAATCCCTATCTGAGGGCATTCGTGCTAAGAAGCGAGGGGAGGCACTTCTGCGCCGGTGCAGATATCAACATGATGAGGGATGCTGGGGCCGCCACTCTCGAGGAAAACAGAAGAGACTCAGAGCGTTTGGACAGGCTGTTTTACTCTCTGTGGGCACACCCCTGCTTCACCATAGGATGCGTTCAGGGCGTGGCATTGGGCGGAGGCGCCGGTTTGGTTGCGTGTCTGGACCATGTCATAGCAGGGCCAGAAACCAGGATAGCCCTCTCCGAGGGCAAACTAGGGATACTGCCAGCAGTTATCGGGCCATACGTCTACAGAAAAATCGGAAGCTCTCAGTTCCGCAGACTATCTATGCTAGCGAGCAGGGTCGGGTCCGATGAGGCCCTCAGAATCGGGTGGGTTAACGAGATAGCGGAGGCTCCCGAATCCTTCGAGGAATCAGTATCCTCGATTATTTCGGATCTGTTAAGCACAGGTCCCATGGCAGTATACGAATCGAAGAAGCTGACAATGGAATTCGATCGATGGACGGGCTCAGACGAAGAGTTGCGAATCTGGACCATGGACAAAACCAGTGAGATGAGGGGGTCTAGGGAGGGTCAAGAAGGGCTTTCCGCATTCCTCGACCGAAGACTTCCCGATTGGTCACCCGATGAAGAGGATTGAGGTCTGCAGATGTTTCCGGATTGGATGCAAGGGGCCCCCAACCAATTCGACACCGTTTTGGTCGCCAACAGGGGCGAGATAGCGGTCAGGGTACTCAGAGCCGTCAAGGAGGCAGGCCTCAGGGCCGTAGCCGTATATTCGGAACCAGACTCGGAGTCCTTGCACGTAGAAATTGCAGACGAGGCGATTCTACTGCCAGAAGGCCCACTATCTGAAAACTATCTCAATCAGGAAGCAATCATCGAAGCAGCCAAGTCCTCCGGATCCGATGCGATTCACCCCGGTTATGGCTTCCTCTCAGAGAGAGCAGATTTCGCTAGAGCGGTTTCTGCCAACGACATCGTGTGGGTGGGACCGGAAGCGGAATCAATAGAGGTGATGGGAGACAAGATTTCCGCCAGATCCAGGATGATTTCCTCTGGCGTCCCAGTAATTCCTGGTGACGAGGTATCCATTCCTGAGGACGGAGCGCATCTCGGCCCGCTCGCAGTAGCTGCTGCCAAGGTCGGATATCCCTTGTTGCTGAAGGCCAGTGCTGGGGGAGGAGGAAAGGGAATGAGGGTGGTTCGTGAGCCAAAGATGCTCAGGACCGAGTACGAAGCCGCAGCCAGAGAGGCAGCAGCAGCCTTCGGAGACGGTACGGTATACGTGGAAAGGCTACTGACCGGTGCAAGACACGTGGAAATACAAGTCCTGGCCGACTCCAATGGTAACTGTATCCACCTAAACGAGAGGGACTGCTCACTGCAGAGGAGGCACCAGAAGGTAATCGAAGAGGCACCATCCCCCGCAGTCAGCAGCTCTGTAAGGGAATCCATGGGAAAGGCCGCGGTAATGGCAGCGAAGGCTGTAAATTACGTAGGCGCGGGAACTGTGGAGTTCCTGCTTTCCAGCAAGGGGGAGTTCTATTTCTTGGAGATGAACACTCGGCTCCAAGTCGAACACCCTGTTACTGAGATGATTACAGGAGTCGATCTAGTGCAGAAGCAGTTGGAGATTGCTGCCGGCCTGGATATGGGCATTTCCCAAGAAGAGGTGACAATATCCGGTCATGCAATAGAGGCTAGGATTTACGCAGAAGATGCAACGAGAGGTTTCCTACCTGCGATTGGAAAACTCTCGACTTGGATAGCCCCATCAGGCCCGGGTATCAGAGTAGACTCAGGCGTCAGACAGGGAGACGAAGTAACGGTCAATTTTGACCCCATGCTGGCTAAGCTCGTAGTCCACGCCCCGACCAGGAAGGCGGCAATAAGGAGACTCGACTCGGCTCTGTCAAATTTCGTAGCACTGGGCGTGGTCACCAACATCAGCTTCCTCCGCAACGCGGCTTCGCACTCATCATTCATATCAGGAAACGTCACTACTGATCTTTTGGATTCTTCAGACATCTCTGAATTCTGCGACCCCGAACCTCCCGCTCAGACACTTGTTTCGATAGCAGAGGCAGCACTAAGGATGGGCTTGGATAAGGCTCATACTGGGATCTCCGGCAACCCAGTAGACGAGCACACAGGACATTCAGGAGATCCTTTCAGGACCCTCTCGAGGAGTTACCCTTAGGTGATGTTATGAAATGGTCAATTGGTGATAATCCGGAGAGATTCTCGGTGGTCATGTCAAACGAGGGCGAATCCATGTCCCTTTCTTCTCTCTCATCTGATGGCAACGAAGTTGCAGCCCCCAAGATCCAGATATCATCCGACGACTTCCCTGGTAGGCTAGTCGTAGTGACCGAGGGGACTCCGAAGTTTGCCCACGTTGCAAGGGTGGGCGATGACTGGTGGATACACCTCGATGGAAGGGCCCACCTAGTCAGGGGTCACGAGAAAGGGAGCACAAAGGGCCAAGAGTCTGGTTCCGGTTTGACAGCTCCTATGCCTGGAACGATCCAGGAAGTATTGGTGAGCGAGGGGCAGAGGGTCCGCGAGGGACAGACCCTCATGGTAATGGAGGCCATGAAGATGGAGCACAAGATCCAAGCCCCCAGAGGCGGCGAGGTATCCCTGATTCACTTCGAAGAGGGTGACAGAGTTGACATGGGCTCCGTTTTGATAGAACTAGCAGACTAATTCCGGGTCCGGATTAATATCACCCCTCCCCTTCCGATAAATCGTGGACGAGGCTGGAGTCATAATTGCTGCATTCATGGGAATCAGCCTTGCAGCAGCCTCTGGATTCAGGGTGTTCCTCCCGCCCTTCATCATGTCACTGGCAGTGAGGGTCGATTTCATCGAGATTGACCTCATCGGCTCGCAATTCGAATTCTTCACATCCACTCCCGCTATCATCCTCCTCGGAATAGCCACAGTAGCAGAGTTCGCAGCATATTACGTCCCTTGGATAGACAATCTCCTGGACACAATAGCCACTCCCGCCGCAGTTCTCGCTGGGATAGGAGTCACCGCAATATCCCTAGAGGGCAGTGAGCCGATCGTCCAGTGGGCAATCGCAATAATCGCCGGAGGGGGAATGTCAGCCACCATACAGACAGCCACGGTTGCAACTCGTGGAATCAGCTCTACCTTCACATTGGGGGTCGCCAATCCAGTAGTCGCGACGAGCGAGAACATCGCCAGCGTGGCACTCACAATTATTGCAATCTTGTTCCCGATCCTTGCAATAGTGTTCGCATTGCTCCTCGCCCTGCTGCTCCTAAGGCTAAGAATCACAAAGAATCGAGAAACGACGGCAACGGATTAGAACCCCTACCGGCCCCAGAGTTCGATGGCACGCGGAGTCAGGGCCCAACCTCCAATCGAGGAGGAGAAACTCAGCATAGGTCGTCCGAAGAAGGTTGCCGCCGGTTTTACAGGCGTTCAGAAGTCATTCGCTATCAGCCTAAGCGAGACTGGTCTGTCGCGCACCATCAAGACAATGAGGACCGTCAATAAATTCGATGGATACGACTGCCCCGGATGTGCATGGCCAGATCCGGACGACCACCGGAGCGGCTTCGAGTTCTGTGAGAACGGGGCCAAGGCATTCGCAACCGAGGCCACCAAGAAGAGGGCCACTCCAGAGCTCATAGGCAGCAGGACCGTGAGCCAACTCTCCGAGATGAGTGACATGGACTTGGACAAGCTTGGAAGGATAACCCACCCAATGATTCTCAGGGAGCACTCCGATAGGTACGAGGAGATCGGCTGGGATGACGCATTCTCAATTATCTCAAACGCCACACGAAATCTCGCTGATCCCCGGGAAGCTGTACTATACACCAGCGGCAGGACCTCCAACGAAGCGGCCTTCCTATGGGGGACTCTCGCCCGTCAGATAGGGACGAACAACCTCCCCGACTGCAGCAACATGTGCCACGAGTCAAGCGGCTACGCCTTAGGCAGGTCGATAGGGATAGGGAAGGGTACTGTCAGACTGTCATGCTTCGACAAGGCGGACCTGATCTTGGTAATCGGACAGAATCCAGGCACAAATCACCCGAGAATGCTCACAGCACTTTCCAACTGCAAGAAGAATGGGGGCTCGATAATCAGCATCAATCCACTCGAAGAGACTGCGATGAGGAGGTTCAAGCACCCTCAGAACCCATTGCAGATGCTTGGCACTGGCACCCAGATCGCAGACGATCACCTCCCCGTCAGGATTGGCGGTGACGCTGCCTTGCTTCAGGGGTTGGCAAAGGTGATGCTAGACGAGGGAGCAATAGATCGTAGTTTCATTGAGGAGCACACATCCGGCTTCGAGCAGTGGAAGGAGCACATTGAAAACGCCGATTGGGGCCAGATAGTATCCCAGTCGGGGATAAGCAAGGATAGGATTCTGGAGATCGGTAGTGCGGTATCCAAGTCCAAGAGGATGATAGTATGCTGGGCCATGGGGCTGACACAGCACAAGAACAGCGTAGGGGTCATCCAGGAGATCGCCAACCTCCTCCTCGCAGGAGGGCACTTCGGGAAGCCTGGTGCAGGGGCCTGCCCAGTGAGGGGCCACTCCAACGTACAGGGCGACAGGACGGTTGGCATCAACCACCACCCGAGCGATGAATTCCTTTCTGCCTGCGAGGACGCAACCGGAATCGAGATGCCCAGGGAGAGGGGATATGACGCCGTGGAGTTCATCCAAGCCGCACTTGATGACAGGGTCAGGATGTACATGTCCATGGGTGGAAACCTGGTCTCGGCCATGTCGGACACCGAGAGGGTCGCCGAGGCAATAGGGAAAATCGACCTAACCGTGCAGATTTCCACCAAGATGAACAGATCTCACCTGGTCACAGGGAAGACCGCCCTAGTACTCCCCTGCCTCGGTAGGACAGAGAAGGACCCGGACGGCTTCGTGACAGTAGAGAACTCCATGGGGCTCGTACACTCCAGCACCGGGTCCCTGGAGCCCGCATCGTCCATGCTCCTTTCTGAACCAGAGATCGTCCGGAGGATAGGTTCAGCATGCTTCCCCAGCGGACCCTTCGAGTGGCATTCCCTCTCTGATCACGACTCGGTAAGGGAACTCATTTCGAGATGCGTCCCCGGGTTCGAGGACTACAACAGCAGATCTAGGGAGAGGGGCGGCTTCTACCTCCCCAACGGGCCGAGAGACGGGCCCGTGTGGCCAACCGCCTCCGGAAAGGCGCACTTCTTCTGCCATCACCTCCCCGAGAGGGAAATCGACGAGGACAGGTTCGTACTGATGACCGTAAGGAGCCATGACCAGTACAATACCACCATCTACGGGATGGACGACAGGTACAGGGGAATCTACAACGCCAGGAGGATCGTGATGATGAACGAGGATGACATGTCCCAGATTGGCGTCACGGGCGGCGACGAGGTAGACATAACGAGCCACTGGGGAGAGAGGCAGATTCACTCGGAGAGGTGGAAGGTGGTGCCGTACGACATCCCTCGGGGGAACCTGTGTTCGTACTTCCCCGAGGCCAACGTACTCGTCCCGCTCGAGAGCACGGCGGAGGGGAGCAACACGCCGACGTCCAAGTGGATCGAGGTCTCTTTGTCACCCAGAGCTGCATAGTTCCGTAGAAGGAAAGATAACCCCCGTCCCCTATCCCTCCCCATGAATCCGGACAACACCGATCTAGCCGCAGCCGTATCTGGAACGGGTAATGGCCCTGCCGGAGAGCAGTGGAACATGTCACTGAAAGAGCAACTGACGAGCCTGGAGGGGAGGATAAACCGCCTTAGGTACCTGACACTCACAATACTGATGATGATAGTAGGAGTATTTTACGCATTTATTGCATCCTTCATCATATTACTCTTGCTTTTACCAGTAGTTGTCTTATTGGGCGATTTACCACTTATCATCATCAACTTCCTTCTCCTGATCATAACCTCGCCCCTTGCTTATGTCAGCTATGCAATGGTCGTGAAGAGGCTACAGGACA
>CAYFGD010000009.1:0-22319 GCA_964342715.1 uncultured Candidatus Poseidoniales archaeon
CGATAAGGAGATTGACGAAAAGGGCGTAAGCGCTGTGCTGACCGCTGCTGGAGTGGACGCTGATAGCGCCCGCGTAAAGGCGATGGTGGCATCGTTGGGATCTGTGGATATCGGAGAGGCGATGGCCACTGCCATAGCCGCACCAGTTGCCTCGGCCGCTCCCGCGGCAGCTTCAGGGGGTGCATCTGACGATGCGTCAGCAGAAGCAGCTGCAGAGGAGGAGCCAGAGGACGACGGTGGTGGCTTCGAGGGCCTCGGCTCGCTCTTCGGGTGAAGTGTCAGTTGAATCAGAATCGCGAAGGCGCTATGGGCGGTAGCCTATAGGCGGAGCCATATGGGTTCACTCCGTCTTCTTGAGATACCGGTCTCAGTCACTCCTGCAGATGCTTTGAGAGCGTTCAGAAGAGTTTGCGAGTCCAGGGGTTGGGAAATGCACAGAGTCGAGGAGTCTCGTGTGGTAAATCGTTGGGCCATAATTATGCCACTTACTAGATCGGCTAGAGTCCTCGGGATGATAATCGACGAGGAAGATGTCGATGGGCTATCTCTGAGGTCCTGGAGTTTTGTTCCAGGATCGGCAGGCAGGGTGACCATGGTTTCCTTCGACATCCCAAATAGTATCGAGTCTGGTGAGTGGAGGAGTTTGTTTTCAGAGTGGTGCTCATTACTTCCAAGATGCCCTTGGAAATGGACCTTCTGGGAACGTTCTATGATTGGCTACTTCATCCCTGAGTTCAGAAGATCAAGGGTTATTTTCAGAAAAGAAGGGGTTGACATCTCGTCCTGGACGAGTTCTTCCAAGGTAGACTAATTGTTCCTTGAGCAATCTGGTGATAGAGGACTTGAAAGAGAGGGCGTCGACCGGAGTTTGAGGAAAATGGACTTTCAAGAGGTCTTCGACACGCCAAGGAAAATTGGCATGTTCGCGGGTAGCGTTGCTTTTCTGATCCTATTCCCTGCTTATTTTGCTTGGATGCCATTGGTAGATGAAGGAATGGTTTCTGGTGGCTCCGGAGTATCGGGGAACTGGGAGGTTGGCTTCATCGAGACTCCGATTGTACTCCAGGATACCCAGGTCATGGGGGACGGCGATACTCACGATACTTTCTTCGATGTGGAATCTGAGATAAACATCGGCTACATCGAGTTGAATGTAGGCTGCAATGATAATGACGACCCTGGGCCGGGTTTTACCGATAGTGCCGAGGGTACGAGTGACGTTAGTGGCGTTATCGGAGATTTTGAGGACCAAAGCGGAGATGGAATGTGCTCAGGAGGAGATTCTGGATTCACCTTCAGGTGGGACGTTACGGCTAACTATTCTGGAGCAAATTACACCGCCTCCGGAATTAGCGAGTCGGAGATCAGGGCGGACTGGGATGATGGTGGCCATGGAAGGGGGACTTGGGCTGCTACAATTACTGCCGACATCAGCTCGCCACCCTCCCCACTGGGATCAATAGTCGACTCAGATGAGGAATACGAAATAACATGGACTGCGATGACCTACGAGGTTGTTATTCAACCAGTAGTGGAAATGGGAGCTTGATCAGGTCTTGGCATAGATACTGATTATGTCCCCATCTTGGACCTCGTAATCCGCGCCTATTACCCTTGAGCTCCTGGCATCTACCGCTCTGATGAATCCATCGCCCAAATCAGAGTGTACCTCATAGGCTAGTCCTTTGGCTGTGGTCCCCTCCGAAATGAGGAGTGCATCGGGGAGTACGTTACCATCTCCATCTGTCCAGTGTGTCTCATCCTGAACAGGATATGCTACTCTCCTGGATAGCCTGCCAAAAACTACCTCGCTCAATAGTCCAATAAGGCCCCCTCCTTGCCACTCTTCTAGGGACTGAGCTATCGATTTCAGAGCCTTCTCCTGCTTCTCTGTGAGATTCGTCTTTCCCTTTTCGGTAATCTCAAAGAATGGCTCTCCTGGATTGTTGCTAATCAGCCCGGCTATGGATGCCCTTCTCAGTGCCAATTCTGCTTCCGCGCTTGTTAGGGCCAATGACCCCCCCGACTCGTTGACCATTGTGGAAAGATCTTGCAGTGACCCATCGATTGATCTGTCAGCTTTGTTGGCTGCTATGGAGATTGGGAATAAATCATTCCTGATTGAAGAAGCGAGTGTTGAGAGGTGCTCTGGTTTCCACTCCCAAGGAGGGCCTGCGCCCGGATGCTTGGAAGTTACTTCAGAAATTGCTTGGGAGACGTGTCTTTCTTTGGCTCCTATTCCAGTGAGTTGGTCCAAGATGTAATTCGATAGCGCTTTGTCCCCCTCTGCCTGAACTCTCCTGGTTCCTCTGTGCCAACCAGACTCCAATATTCCAATAATCCAACAGTCTATCTCTTCGAGGAGAAATTTGTGCTCCTCAATTGGATCGGACCCCCCCGAGCCAACTGGATTGCCCTCCATGTCCGTGGAGCCTGAAACGTCGATTACCTGGATTAAGGCATCGCACCTAGCCAGATCAGAAAGGAACTGGTTACCCCTGCCTCTTCCTTCGTGTGCCCCTGGGACTAGTCCTGCTACGTCAATCAGTGTTACTGGAACTAATCGTCTGTGGTTGCTACATCTGCCGGTGTTTGGAACACAAATACTGCCCAATCTAGGGTCATCTGGAGAAGTTGCATCGAGACGCCCTGCGTCCTCCTTCTTGGCCCTCAGTTCCTTGCAGGCGCAACTATCAGGAAGTGGGAGCCAAGCGACTCCTACATTCGGATCTATGGTGGTGAAAGGATAGTTTGCGATTTCGACGAGAGACTCTGTGAGAGCTGAAAACATAGTCGATTTGCCGACATTCGGCTTTCCAACAAGGCCAATTCGCATGTCATCCCCGTATCTCAGCAGAGGTCGTATTCCCTCAAGTTGACGGTATCAGAGCTCTGTGGCCGTGCCGGCCTCTTCACTTTGGGGGACCGGGTTTACCTCGGTGTCCAATGTGGCTCCACTGGCTAGTATTCTCCTAACAGATGTGGAGGATGTAAGTTCGTATGTCTGAGGAGAAAGGGTTGTCGATGTTTCTACTTCTTCCGATAACTTCTCTCCCCTGAATTGGCCGCTGATGACATTGGTGCAATGGAAAATAGAGCCTAAGACAGTACCATAGAATGTCACTGATCCAAGTATTCTAAGTTCCTCTGTTATCGAGGATGGGTTTTCTGCGAGAGCCTCTGCTAGGGCCATGTCATTGAGGTCTGCCATAATTGTGAACGTAAGTCCGGCAATGGCACCACCTGACATAAGCCAGTATGCGGCCCTAGAACGGTTGACTGACAAGACCTTCCTCCCGCTAACCTGCGGAAGTACATAGAGGGCTGTACCAAGAGACAGTGGTATCAAGACCGTCCATATTCCAAGGAGGTCGAGGGTCTCCGAAAGCCCCGATAGTTCACCAACTCCACCAAGAGCATCTGTCTGAACGAAAAGGGCTCCTATTGCTATTGGTATCAGCATCAAGGCCCCCGTGTTAATCTCTGCGATTCCGGGGGAGTCTGCATTTTCGACGAATGCGTCCTTGCCCCTGAGAGTCACCAAGAGGTTTGAACTGTAGGCAATAATTGGGATTGCTGCGAGTGCCATTAGGAATGACCCAGAAATATGGTCCTGAGTGGAAGAGCTGATTTCGGATACCTCGAGTCCGAGCATGTCAGCGGCCATTGTTGGGTCTGTTGATCCTAGTGGGTTAATTGCGATTAGCGCACCGAATAGAGTGAATCCTACCAGTGTTCTCGACCAAAGGGGATTGCCGCTCCCCATGCTTGAGGCGTAGAGCGAGGTCCCGGCTATTCCACAGAAGAGGAACGTGCCCCCAATCATGTGGTACACCAGCCACTGTCCGACACCGGTGTCATATGCGCCACTCAAGATTACCGAGGCTACGGCGAGAGGGTTCCCTATCAGCCCGAATATGATTAGCCATCCGGGAACTGCTATTGGGCGTGTGGCATTGGAAATGGTTAGTAATTGATTCATGATGATTGCCAATAAGGCCAGAACCTGTAATGCTGTTCCGATGACCATCAGGTCAATTCCGAGAATCTCCTTTGAGTGCGCGCCAATTACCAGGATCAATACTGATAGGGTCCAGAGGCCCGAAACAAGAGTTGCGTTTGACTCGCTGGCGAGGTTCGTACCGGAGAGAGCGGGGATAATGTGGAGTCCGGCCCCTATGATCATCATTGCTGCTGCGCCGAATACTGCTGCAAATCTGCCTGCGTAGATTAGCTCCTGAGAATTGGGTGTGTATCCCCATGCGCTCAGGCTATGTAGTGCGGTTGGATCATGAGATAGCCAGAGGCCCTCGAAGGTGAGGATTGATGCTATCATTGTCCATATCATGCCGTGCATTATCCATGTCCTAGATGCAGAGCCAGGCTTTCCTTGGACAAAGTCGATTGCTGGTCCGAGTGCTTTCTCGAGCATGAACATGACCATGCCTTTGGCTACATCGTTGAAAATCGACAGACCCCTCTTCATCAGGATGAATGAGGCGATCATCAAAAACCAGAATATCGCTAGGGTTGGAATAATTGCATTCATGGAGTCACCTCACTCGCTGGTCGCCTCAGTTAGCATCGTCCCGATAATGGCGAATACTCCGAGCATCGCACCAAGGAGGAAGAACCATATCCCGGAGTCGAACACTCCTTCAAACATAGGTAGTAACTCCGAAACTACTGGCATCTCCCTGCCTGGATAAAGAATCCCATAGAGGACGAGGAAGGAGAGAGCGGATACTAATCCAAGCACTAAAACGACTGAGGAGGACTCGGGCTCTTTCTCACCTTGGATGAACTCTGTGATTTGGCTAGGGGATTGGTCGGACATTGGGAATCACCTCGCTACGAGCCGCAGGAGCGAGCCGAACCAGCGGAGATTGCCCCTTAAGCATTGGGCGAGGGACGTAGTCCCTCGTAGTTATGGTGCCCTAAGTGTGTCTATCCTATTTCCCCTTCTGTCGCTGCCAGATCCGAGTGGAGTTGGCAGGCTACTGTCAGAAATTATCTCTGAGTGCCAAGATAGTTTGCATTCGCAATCCAGCCCCACGAATTCCTCCATTTTGCCCGAAACCGAATATCTCTCTATGGCTGAGACGACGTCTGAATCGCACTTGCCGCAATTGTGGGATCCACGAATTTTGCCACCTGCTGTGGGATGTACTATGACCCTGCATTCCGCCTCTGATATCGAGTTGTGGGAAACGGCGATCATCTCAACCAACGACCAAAGCCAGGGAGGCCTGTACTCTCTGTTTCTGAACAGCCTGTCGACAATTGTTCTCTTCTGGATGTTCATCGGGTTGATCGAGATCTCGTCGGAAAGGGGGGCCACCTCAGAAATCCATCTCGATGTATGAAGAAGGGCATCTGCCTCAGACATGAATGGTGGTTTGAATAGAAGATATGTCTTCACTCTGAGTCCGTTTTTCCTCAATGATTCGACTGCTCTTTTCCACTGCTTCGTTGAGAATCCTTTGTTGGCATGGAATCGTAGTACTGTGTCATCATACGCCTCTAGCCCTATTGCCACCGTGCAACCCGGATGTCTCTCGGCGACCCAAGCGAGTTTCTCTGGGGTACACATCTGAGCCTGTGCCTCGATTACCAAATGCAGTCCCATTTCGTGCGTCTCCCTTAGGACCGCTTCTTGCCACTCGGGAGGGTTCTCCCTGTCCTCGAAAAATGTTCCAGATGTGTAAATCTTGATCATCTCACACTCTTCGAAGTCATTAGTTCGGCGCTTTGCCTCCTCCCACTGGTTGAACATGTCCTCAGAAGTCACGTCGTCTCTAACATCGTTGAAGTATCCGCAGAAGGTGCAACCAGATTTCCACCACCACGCACATCCCTTGGTCCTGAGAATTACCGTCACTGCCTGACAAGGGGTGCCATCAGGAAGATTCTCGGGGGTTTTGTAGACAGTGACGGGCTTGCTGGCATCCCAAGACTCCCTTATGGACACCGATTCAGGAGTGTTCTCAGGTGCCTTCACTAGATGGTGGACCTTGACTGACTTGGAGCCGTCTCCCATCAGCCCGCAAGCCTGACCCATGGACACCCCCCGAGGGGTTTCTTATTGAGATTGGCGACAGTTTCGTGGGCAGACTAATTGCTAATTCTTGGGCGACACTAAAGACTCGGTTGCATGTCCGAAGAACGTGTCCGACAATCCGAATGCGGGAATGGACAACTCAGATATCGTTGCCCGGCTTCTGAGAGAGATGGATCCTGACTCCAAGAAGGCACTCCAGGGTTGGTACTGGTTCGATTGGGCGAACCAGGCTTTCGCGCTAACTGTGATCACTGTGGTGGTACCGACTCTCCTCTCGAATATGTTCAATCTAGCGAATGGAGGGAGTGCTGACTATGCTGGGATGACCTTCACTGGGGACAGCTTCTATGCTGTGGTTCTCGGTGTTTCGAGTGTTTTTGTTGCTATAGTAAGCCCCATCCTAGGGGCCATTGCTGACAGGATGCCGATAAAGAAGAGGATACTGAAGATTTACACGATCGTCGGCATACTATTCACGGGACTAATGGGATTGGCTCCCCACATGGATGATGGGTCATCATACAAGTTCCTAGCAATTTGCCTAATCATGGGCAACATAGGATTCGCCGGGGGGCATGCAATTTACTCAGCATTCCTTCCTTACCTAGGTGACAAGCGGCTGATGGACCACATATCGAGTTGGGGGTATGCATACGGTTTCCTAGGAGGTTCTTCCCTTCTCACCATGCATCTAATTGTTGGCCTAAAGCTAGGATTCAATGATCCCTTTGTCCAGTCTTTTGTTTTCGTAACAAGCGCTCTCTGGTGGCTAGGGTTCTCTTTTCCTATCTTCAGGCACACTCCTGAACCGGAGATCCCGAACCCAACCGAGTATGCATCTTTCGGAGAGGCAGTGATCGATGGAATCAGGGAGATCAGGAATACATTCTCCGAGATCAGGAGATACAGGATTCTGACCCTCTTCATGATTGGCTATCTCCTCTTCTACGATGGAATCAACGCGATAGGCGGGCTTGCAGCGGCTTATGCGGATTCAGTTCTCAGGATTGACATCAGCATGAACTTCGTTCTTCTTCTCTCAGCCAACATAGCTGCGATTCCGATGACCATTGTTGGAGGGAAATTAGCTAGCAAATACAGCAACAAGAACATCCTGGGCGCTGCACTCACGATTTTCTGCGTCATTTCTGTACTCGGTGTTGGGTTCGCTCCCCTAGAGCTCGGTGAGGATCACGAGAGGTACGACTTCCAGTACGACTGGGACGAAGATGAAGGCGCATATCGTCTTTCGACCTTGTACGACAGAGGAGTTGATGGCTGGGTCAGTGAGTCAGGAGAGGGTGACGAGGAATTCCGAGCTGCCTTCATGGATTATCTCAAGTCAGGAGGTGATGAGCGAGCTCTTCTGGACGTAGGAGAGGCCATGACCCTCTCAGGGGAGATGAAACAAATGACCAGTCACAGGTTCTCCTTCTCATTCATTGGGGGAGCTTTGGATGGTGAGTCCTCAGTAGGCGATGAACACCCGACTGTGATAGAAGGAGGCCCGATAGACTGGTGGCCGAATTTTCTCAGGGACAACCTTTGGGAGCCCGCTGGACTTGGGATTAACAAACAATGGATAATCCTAGGAATGTCTTTTGGGATGGTGATGGGAGTTGCAGGAGCCCTCTCAAGAAGCCTCTTCAGCATGCTAATCCCCGCCTCCAAGACGACTGAGTTCTTCGGGTTCTTCGCCTTCATTGGCAAGGCCGTCTCAGTACTAGGTCCAATCGTTTATGCTATTGTCGCGGCCTCCATGGATAGCAGGATGGGGCTTCTCAGCGTGGTTATTCCGATACTGATTGGCATGGGCTTCTTCTTCGTCGTTGACGTCGATGAGGGCATGAGGGTAGCAAAACAAGTGGATCGGGAAGCAGGATTAGTTGGTACGGAGGAAGAGTGATGAAGGGCTCATTCACGATAATTCAGAACGTCCTGACCCTGCTGATAGTACCCTTCCTAGCTTGCATCGTGGGGATAGCCGCAGTACCTGCAATATCACTTTTTACGGAGCTTCAGGATTACCTGTCGAATGGTGAGTACTGGGTTGACCACCTCGCAACCGGCATCTCCCTTGGATTGTCGATAGTTGTCTGGGGGATCACCCTAGTGGTTCTATGCGGTTTCCTAGGCGGGCTTCTACGGCCCAGGTTGGACCCCGGAAGATACCCCTTGGAGTCGTTTCTGACAATTCAGTGGGCGTGGTCCATGGTTTTCCATAAGATTGCCCTCTTCTTCCTCCCGCATCTGGTTCCATCGTTCATCGGGAACCTGTACTACAGGCTATCAGGAGCAAAAATCGGGAAGGGCGCGCAGATCAACTCACCCAACGTGAATGACGCGGGATCTGTCATCATAGGGGACAGGGTAGTGATTGGCGGATACGCGACAATCAATGCACATCTCACAGAGAAGGGGGAGTTGGTGATGGCCCCCGTTGTGATTGGTGATGGAGCACTGATTGGGACTGGTTCCATAGTCCAACCGGGATGCACGATTGGCGAGGGTGCCGTGGTGGCTTCCAGAGCAGTCGTGCCGAAGTGGACTGAAATACCTCCTGGAGAGGTCTGGGGCGGGATACCTGCTAAATGCATTAGGCTCGCTGACGGAACCAAACCGGGTGTATGATCTCCAAAGAAGCATTGACTTGAGTAGCACCACGACGGAAGCACAGGGGAAATGGAAGAGATGGTGAAGGAGAGGGGTCAGGAGCGCTTGGAGAAAAGGCAGTTGGAGACGGGAGGCAAGATATGCAGTCACGTAGAAGAAAACGGGGTACCCTGCACTAGGCAAAAAATGCACAATCAGGATTACTGCTGAAAGCACAAACGGCCGAGCTGATCAGTGGTCGTCTTCCTCTGGGTCGTCATCGGATTCACCCTCTTCCTCGGTAGGCATCTCGGAGGCGGCCTCCTTGGCTGCCTCGAGGGTCTCCTCCATCCTCTCCTTGAACAGTTCCTTCTTCTCCTCGAACGCCTTGTAGGCCTCCACGGCGCTGTCGATCATGGCGTACCTGGTCTGTATCGCCTCGCTGAGGTCCTCGAAGAGCTTCATGTGCTGGGCGTACCAGTCATCCCTGGCCTTCATCTCGACCATTGAGGTCTGAAGAGCCTCGTCCAGCTCCTCCGCCACCTCGAACACCCTGCCGAGCCTTGCCTGCTCGCGGGTGTACATCTCCTGGGTCTTCTCCAGCTCTGGCTCCAGGTGCTTAACCCTAGTACCAGCCTTAGCACCCTCTATCTCGAGTTCCCTTATCCGGTTGTCCTTCTCGTTCAGGAGCGCTTCCAGGCCCTCCTTCTCAATCTCCTTGTCTATGGCGTCCTTCTCGAGTACCTCGATGTGCGCCTTTGCGTCCGAGAAGTCTGTTTCCAGTGCCTGATAGGCGACGTACAACTTGTCCAGCCGCTCCTTTTCCATGGCCAGCTGCTCTTGGACGTTGTCCTCCGCGACCGGAGCTTGCTCTTCCTCGCTCATGGTTCCCCTCAAACAACTCGGGCCACGCTTCCCCTTTAACCCCGGCGGAATATGGGGGGGTTAATTATCGCATTATCGCTATTTACGAAGATATTGCGGCTATGGTGGAAGACAGGACCGCAGTGAGCCTCTTTGCGGATGGGATGTGCAACTTCTCATCTGGCCCGTGGGCGTTGTTACCTGGTCCTGATGGTCCCGTGCAGAGGAACTTTGCCTGTGGGTACCTTCCCTGCATCATCGCCATGAACGGTATAGTGCCACCAATCCAGGTAGCCAGAGGAGGGAGTCCTGAGAGGTGCATTGATGCATCGTGTATTGCTTCCTTTACCGCTCCCTCCAAAGGAGGAGCGTCGAAGCCGTTGGCGGAGGAGTCCAGAGTGAACGTGACTTCTGCGCCGTATGGCGGGTCGGCCTCTAGTACTCCCTTGATGATTGGCTCAAGGGAGTCGGCATCGACGCCCGGTGGTATCCTGAAGCTCAGCTTCAAATCCGTGTTTGTCCTAAGGACGTTGCCGGCCACTTGCACAGGAGGCATCCCATCAGCTCCAATAACACAAAGGGAGGGGAGCCAGTTCATTCCCAGTATCATGTCTGGAACGCTGTCAGCGACAGGTGTGAGGGAGTCCACGGTTGGGAATTGCTCCCAGATCGAGTTCCCTACAACCGAGGCCAGCGATTCTGCCTTCTCCTTTAGGTCGGGGCCTACGTTGACGTACATCTCTGGAATCAGAATCCTTCCCGTCTCAGAGTCCTCCACTCTGTCAAGAAGAGTCCTTGCTATCCTGAATGAAGATGGTATAGACCCCCCGGAATTTCCGGAGTGTATGCCCTCGTGGGATACCTTCACAGACAGTGTCCCGGAAACTAGTCCCCTTAGTGCCTCAGTCATCCAGATATGGTCATAGTCGGGACCCCCGCTGTCCATGACCACGATCATGTCTGGATCCCCTAGGTCGTCACTCAGGAGATCCAGATAAGGGGGGAGGTCGAATGATCCTGATTCCTCACATGTTTCAATCAGGAAGGTGCATTTCGGATGAGGTATTCCGGACTCCTGGAGCAGCCTGACTGAGGTGATGCAGAGGTAGCCGCCATACCCGTCATCGATAGAACCTCTGCCATATAGCCACGGGTCGTTCCTTACTGGCTTGAGTGGATGGAGCCCCTCAGACCACAACTCTGGCTTGGAGGGTTGTTTGTCCAAGTGGGAGTAGAACACCGCTTCACCGGAGCCGGTTCCTTCTATGGTGACGAGAAGGACTGGGGATTTCCCCTCTATTGTGTGCTTCTGATAGCTCATTCCGGAAATTTCCTGCTCATCCAACCAACCGCAGAAGAGGTCTATTGTTTCGTCCAATTCCCCCAGGGACTCCCAGTCTGGTTCGAAAAGAGGGGACAGTGCCTTGATCTCTATGAATTCCCCCAGGGACGGCAATATTGAGCTCTCCCATAGCTCATCACTACGTTCCATCATTCGATCCAGGGTCTCTGACATGGTCCTGTGTGGGGGCTTGCACAAATGGATTCTTCTGCCATGGGAGTCACTTGGTTTGCCTAGGGACAGTTTCCACATGTGCAGCGGTATTCCGAGATCTTAGACTCGGGCTGTAATGAAATCTCGGCTGCAGTGGATAGCAACTGGCCCAATTTCTCAAATGTGGTTCTGAACATGTCTTCTGGATACTCCACCACCCTCCCTGTAATGCCTACAAGTATGGCTGGCCTCAACACCTTTCGATATGGGAGGCCCCTCTTTTTCCGCTCCTCCTCTATTGTGGAGAGGGCCAGGTAGTAGAGCGCCAATTGCATTCCATGATGCTCTAGCATATCTAATTCTGCATCGCAGGCCGGCTCGATGTTGAAATTTCCAAATGGCTTCATCAGTCCATCTCTGACGTCGGATTTAACTCTGAAAGCCTCCTCAGTCTTGAGGTCTATTGGCCTGATGTATCTTCCTTGATCTGATGCCGTGCATAGGACTAGGTCGATCACTCCGTCCATCTCGACTTCTACCTCATTAATGGAGGATAACGGCTCTGGACCATCTGGGGTCCACCTAGACCTGACTATCTCATCTATTGTCGTTCTTCTCGACAAATGGAATGGCATTTCTGTCCTAAGTCCCTCAACCGTGTTCCCACTGTTCTGTTTTCCGGATACTAGGTCACCTAGGGGACCTTCCTTGATTCGGGAGAGAATGGCCCGTGTTAGTGAGGTGCACCCCTCCCTATCGGCCCCAGGGGGGAGCAGTTCGTCGAGAACCTGATTGATTACAGAAATGTCCTCTAGCTTATCTGGAACAATTGCCGTCCATGATTCGGGTAGTCCTGCATTGGCTTCATCGGGGGGTCCCGGGTTACCTAGTCCTATCTCGAACGCTCTATGGACAATCTGGCCCAAAACCGCGGCCGTTACGCCACTTGGGAGTTTTGTTTCCCCCTCATACTCTTCATCGGGGATAAAAAATTCTGATTTCATACCTGCTCTGGTCTCCAGCCAGTATCTTCGACTGCACATCTGCAGTACAGATATCCTGTGGGGTGAGACCCTTACCCTATTGGAAAGTTCTGCTCTTGGCTCTGGCAGCTTGGGAGCTTTCTTTCTGGAAGACTCTTGGGATGCGTCATTCAAAATCTCAATCCTCTGGAGAGGGGTCAAGGGGCCCTTTTGGTCGTCGGCAGTGTCGAGGCAGTCAGGGTGGTGTATCAGTGCAAATCCGGTAAGGGTGGTCGATCCCAGGAACCCTTTGCTCAAGGCGCTCATTGGGTTGATCAGTCTATGTCCTCCATTGATGGTTCCCGAGTATGGTCCTAGCTTGTCTTTACCTCTCAGCCAAAATGAATCGGTTTCTTCTTCTTGGCCGAACTCGCTTCTTCTCCATGAGCCGTGACGTAGGGATTCCAGCCACATCTGCCCCAATTGGGGGATGGGGCTGGAGTATGTCCATGGCAAGAACAATCCCTCTCCAGCTGGATTATTCCATTCTGTTCCTTTGGGTGAGCCCGATATAATCAGCTTATTCTCGGCTCTTGTGGCTGCTACGTACAGAAGTCTTCTGGACTCGGCCTCCTTTCTTTCGGTGTGGGTCATTATGAGGTGCCTCCAAAGAGGGGAATGTGGGTGGTCCTTGCCCGACTTCTTGATTGGCCATGGTTTGGGCCTCCCGCCGAACATTTCCGGTGTGACAATCATCCTGTTTGTGTACTCGTTCCTGAGGTTTGTCTGTCTCCCTGAGAAGACGTCGGCGAGTATGACAACCTTTGATTCCAAGCCCTTTGACCCATGTATGGTCATTATCCTGACGGCCTCATTCTGTTGGGGGGAGTATGCCTCTAGTGCTGATGAGTCACTTTCCTTGATTGAAGACACCCTATCTGCAATGATCGAGGGGTCCCCTCCGAACTCCCTTGAGAGTGACTTAATCAGCGAAATGAATTCTTCAGCGTCTTGTCTGTCGCCGGGTCCATTGTAGGCCACTAACAAATCAGAGTTGTCTATTGATTCCTCCAGTGCATCGATAATACGACCAGAAGGAACGAGGGTTGCCCATCTTGATATTAGTTTACTAAGACGCTCGTTTCCTGATACGTCAGCCATTCTAGATACTAGGTTCTCATTATCTCCGACTCCGCCTAGTAGATCCTGTAGGCTGCTGTCATTCATTCCGACTATGCTACTTCTAGCAACCCATGCAGCATTGTGTCTAGATGTCGGACGGGCTAGGAACTGAAGTAGCCCGTTCAGGGAGTGAGCTACCGGCCTGTCCAGTAGGCCACCATCTCTGTCGACCTGAGAAGTTACTCCCACTAGGGAGAGCTGTCTTACTATGGGGTCCCTCAGATTGCTCCTACTCGGGAGAAGTATCATGATGTCGCTTGGAGAAACGGGGTCTTCCCCAGGGAGATGGTTCCAATTTCCAGATGGCCCCAAGACCCTGATGGGCGTTCCGTCTATGAGGTTCCTAACTCTCTTTGCAATAAGCAGTGACTGTCTTTCGATTGAGTTGGGAGACCCATCACTGAAGGGATCCAAAGGCGTGGTGAGGTCGACTGGCGGGTTTTCTTTGCCGTCACTCATAATGGGGCATATCCACTCCAAGGAGCCGGGGATTGCGTTTTTCTTCGAGCTTGGAAATAGTGGCTGGGGTGAGGCGTAGAAGTTTCCATCCGGCAGGTCCCTATGCCTTTCCGAGAATACGTCCTTCCACCACTCGTCCATTACGTTCAGAAGTCCTCCGTCCGTTCTGTAGTTCACTTTGAGTCTGATCAGCCCTCTTCGACGTGAATTTACCTCTTCTTGATCGGGTTTCGGAAGGTGATCATCAGATAGGTCGAAGGGGATCCATTCAATTAGATCCAATCCTGCATTCTCGGTCATCCTAGATGCCTTTGTGAATCCGGATGAAATGGAATTCCTAGGATCACGGCTCTCATCGAGGCGCCTGAGCTCAGGACTCCTCGTTAGTTCGCTGACTCTGGAGAATTCATGGTCATTAACTGACATCAGATGGTTTGAGTACTCCAAGAACCCAGCAACTTCCGCCTGTCTGAAGGCGTAAATGCTCTGCTTGACGTCGCCAACATAGCAAATCGTTGGCTGCCATGGGGTATCTGGGGTGGCAGAGTCACCGGGAAGATTCTCTCTTGGACCCCACAATCTGGATAAGAGCCTCCACTGGAGCGGAGAGTTGTCCTGTGCCTCGTCGATGATGAATGCCCTATACCTCCTCCTGATTTTCCTCAGTGTCGCTACTCTTCTCTCCAGGTCTTGTCTTATTTCTCCTAGCATCCCTAATGACTCTGCGGCTAGTGCGGGGGACTTCTCCAGTTTCTCGATTTCACTAAAGGCCAAGTAGATGTGATCGTCCCTCCAGGGACTCTCGCCGAGTGAGTCAAGAGATGCGATGACCTGCTTAGGGTAGAAATTCTTGCAAACCTCGGGGCAATTCGCCAATAGAAGGTCCCCGGTAAGCCTCTGAATATCGCTGAAATCATCTACCTCATTTGTGTCCTTAATCTTCTTCAGTATTCCCTTGAATCCCAGATGGACCAGTCTCAGGTCATTGAGGTTCTGCACCTCTCCATCTATATTGAAATGGAAATCGGATGGCATTTTGTCGTTTGGGAGTCTCTCAGGTATCTCCTCTTGGAATGATTCTGAGAGAGGAGTCCTTCCTTCAGGCGAGCAGGGGGGGTTTCGTGTGTCCAGTAGCATGGCAATTTGAGCGTAATGTAGGACAATCCTGCCATTCTCAGAGTTATACCAACCATCTAGCCTATTGCGTATTTCGTCCATCTCGGACCTGAGTTTTTCCTTGGCGGATTTGTCGGATATTTTTCCAATGGTCCCTATTCCCCTGGCCCAATTTGAGTCGTCTGGAAGGGTCTTGGCGACACCGGGGAAGATGTTAGGCGGGTCATTGCCCGGTGTTTTGAGCAGCGACGTCCTTGAGGCCGTGCATTGCAGATGGTGGCTTATCCATACGAGTTGTTCCCAGGGGTCCGATGGCCGTGATTCAGACAGGGCGTCCATGCATGCCATCCTAGATTCAGGGGGCCACCCTCTCGGGGCAAAATGGGTCGTGTTTCTTTTGATCAGCTCGCAAAAGTCAGTGGTAATTGATTGTAGATCGAGGAATACTTGTTCTATCCTCCTAGGATCTATCGAAGACATTATCCTGCTCAGGAGCATTTCTTTGTCTACTTCACCTTTGTAATTGGAAATAGAACGCACCCCCTCGTCGATGAAGACCGAGTTTCTTACTAGTCCCCTGAGTATCCTAGAGGCCGTCCATCTTCCATGGTACATCCTTGCTATTCGGTCTCTAGATTCGAGTACCTTCTCTACGATTTCTCCATCCACTCCGGCATCTACAGCATCTCCTATTCTGGATCTCGATCTAGGTAGCCTCCAGAGGATGTTTATCGCTTCGTCTATGGCCAGTTCCCTAGCTGCATCTGAAATCTTCTCCCTGCTGTATGAATCTCCCAGTAGATTCTTGAAAGGAGAGACAAGCTGGTTGAAGAACGAGTCTATAGTCCCGACTGGAGCATCCTCTATCTGGGCTAAGAGCATCTCGGGATCTCCGACATTGGATACTCTTGATTCGTCCATGATACTCAAATCTTGAATCTTCGACCTAAGTCTGTCTTTCATCTGATCCGCAGCCTTGTTTGTGAAGGTAAGTAGGACAACTTCACCGGGAAGAAGCCCGGGCCATTTCCTGGGGTCGCTGATATCTGCAGGGGCTGAGATGTGTGTTCCGCCCCCTGGGCGTGTTGGCCTCTCCGGAATGGGAGTCAGCCTAGTCGCCCTCTGGTCACTAGATAGGTAGTGTTGAATTACCCTGTCAATTATCGTACTTGTCTTTCCAGTTCCTGCTCCTGCGTCGACCACAATATGGGAGTCGATGTTTAGTGCCAATCGCTGACCGGTATTCAGGAGCATCAGAAATCCTCCACCACTCTGACGTCACAGGCGTTCTTGACTGGGCAGTACCTGCAGGATGCTTCGGAAGGGGTTGGGTGTACTTTCCCGTACGATGAAGATTGTGCTATCTTCAGGGCGACCGATATTCGGTGTGACAACCATGCCCGGAAAGGGTCGCTCTTGCTGTCGGCCTTCTCATCGGGGAATCTGAAAAGATTCCGTACATACCCTGTAACCGATCCTATTTCCTTTGCCACAGAGAAGGGTTCTGATATCTCTATGCAATGCTCAGAGTCGTGACCGAATAGAGATATTCCGGCTGCAACAACTAGGTCTCCTGGGTGATTGATCTCCCATGCTCTTGAATATATTGCCAACTGTAGTTCATCGAGAAGGCCCGTCTTGTGCCTTTCACTCGGCGGCTTCCCGATAGTGGTCTTAAGATCCCTAATAGCGACCAGTCGCTTCGGTTTCCAGCCTGAGCCATGAATCCTCAGTGGTGCGACCGTATCACTTCCAGTCTCATCCACCCAAACCTCACCCAATTCATCGTGAGAGATTAGGTCCACTCTGTCTATCCAACCCCTGACTAAAATTGGTGGTAATTCCGTCATTTCGGGACTGGAAAGATGTGGGCTTAGGGATATCTCGGTTCCCGATTTATTCGGGCCGGAAATGTCCCATTCAATTGCTATGGGCATTGCCCCTGAGGCAGTTAATTCAGTAGAAATCATGGCTCCTATCCTGCCGGAAACTGGAATCGGTACTGGGTTCGAAAGCCAGTCTCTCCACTCCCCTTGGTCCATTCCTGACAGTGCTTTGCGCCAGTGGGTTGAGGTTGCGTCTGTCCTTTCCAGCCAACGAGCCCTGGAATCTAGAGACTCCAGGGCTATTTTCATCAGGGAATCTCCTGTTGTTCCCGATTGCCCTATACTGACTGGAGATTCCCCACGGAGTACTCGCTCAACATCCCTCTCCTCCCCCATTTTCATTCCCAGTACTTCGTGAAAGAGGTCGTAATGAATCTCGTGCATAAGGTCGCCATGGACTCGCTGATCCAAGTCTTCGGACTGTTTCTCGTCCTCTCTGGCCCTTAGGCCACTGGATAGCCATCCTCTCCTGGGACATTTGGCCCACTCCTGCAGTCTGCTAGCAGACCAAATCCTTACCTCCTGCCTTGGGCCTTCTAGGTGCCCGTGCCTAGCATCGAAGACTCTTGATCCTGTGGCTTTGGGCGAAAGTGGTCGAGGATCTATTGGTGGAAAAACGGGCCAAATATCGGCGCTCCTTGGAGAGGTGGTGCGGGCAGAAAGGTCGTCTGTATCAATTGAGACGAAATGTGTCAAAGAGGAATCTGTGAAGTGTCCGTCAGGATCTTTTTTAGTTGGCTGACGAGCTTCCCTATCCCTTTGAAGTTCCACGTCAAGGGGTATCGAAATTGAGGCTGGGTTCAATGGTGGCCTCTCTGGGGGTATCATCTGAATTAATTGAGAGCCTTCGGCCTGTCTCTTATCTCTGGGACCCAAGGGGGATTTCTCTTCGTAAGCGAATATCTCTGGCTCTTCTCCGCATTTGGTGGTGACCTCCCTGATGGGTGCAGCTGCCGGGGAGGAGGGGTCGAGGCTTGGATCGAGGATTACTACCCTGGGTGAGCAATTAAGGATGTTAGAAAGAAAATGTCTGGCGTCCATGATTGGGCCCTCTGGCCCTAATAGGTTGCTGGAGTGCCTCTCACTGTCCCCCAAGAATGCAAATTTTGGTACCTTGAGTTTCCATGAAGAGCTTGAGACGTTTGCCAATATTAGCAAATCGCAAGAGCAGCCCAACGTCATTGCAGGGGTCATTAACCTAACTCTGTTTGTATTGAGGGGATTGTTGGTTATTGTTAATGACTTGATTAAATGCGACGTTTCTTGGACCCATTCTGGCCCATCAATGGCGGGGGCGATTCCCAGTGCAGACTGAAGTTGTCTGAGAGACCTATGCTCGGATATTATCCTCTGGACTACAATTGCAGGTGGAATTGAGGTGCCATCTAGGGAGATTTTGATTTCTTCTTGAGTCAGGATGTTGCTGATATTCCTGAGCCATTCGTCAGCATCTCTGAGAGTTTCCTGGACTGGCAGTTTTTCTCCAGTGTGACAACCTACGTAGATTTCCTCTCTTTCCAATAGTTCCCTGTCTTCCTTCCTCAATAGAGGCTTCATGGAAGAGGAAAGTGATAGCAGCCACCATTGTGTCGATTCTTTGGCTGGTCCGATGTCATCGGATTGGGGTGCCATTCTAAGTGCGTCTAACCACCTAGATAGTGCTCCCCTTCCTCCTAGGATGTGTTCTGATCTAGCAAATCCGGAGAGTACATCAGGACTTGCTATAGGCCTAATTTCTGATGAAGAAGGGTGTTCTAGAACTGTATCAAATGGACTGATGGAGGCTTGCATTGAAAGGGTCCTGATGTCCTCCATGGAGAAGGAGTTAGTTCCATGTCCAGTGTTGCATAGTTGGTGAAGCCAGAAACCTGCTGGTGTGCTGATCAGGGGAGTTTCTATGTCTTGGGCGGGCAGTCCGATGTTTCTCAGCATCCTTGTCCATTTGCCAATGCTATCTCCCAGGGAGGGGTCTACAATCATCACACTGGTGCTGTCATTTGTTTCCAACTCTTCCTTGATAATTGAGAGTGCAGCGTCAAATGCGTGGTCCTCGCTTTGGAGCATGACCCTCTGGAAGGATTGTTCCTGATCTATGGTCGCAATTTCATGATCGGGGACCCATGAAGGAAGTTCAGAAGCTGAGCTGATGGGTTTTTTGTCCTTTAACTGGAAACCATGATGTCCTAGTCTGAAGCTTCCAGGATTTGTGAGCTGATGAATGGGGCATATTTGAGATATATCGAGCAATAATTTGGCATGAGATTTCGGCAATGATGGTGGGTGATTAAGGAAAATTATCCCATCAATATCCTTCAGAGTAAACGGGATTTTTTTGTCGGATAGATTAGATTGAATTCGGGTGGAGACAAAATCTGGATGGGTTCCTCCGAGTCTTCTTTCCAAATCTTGGAGAATCGTGGAGAATGGCTTGATTCCTGGGCCGTCCCATGAACCCAGCGCGTCTTCGAGAGAGAGGAAGCGGTGTAGCTCTGACAAGGACCTTGTTTTACCTCTGCTCCATGGCATTTCTGGAAGTGGATTGATGAGCGGGAAGGAGAGTCTGGCTGCAGCGGATGCGCAAGTGTCGTGAAGTACGGCCTCAAACGCCGGTCCAGTGGAAAGTCTCCTAGGCAGTCTAAAGTCTGCAAGAAGTGAAGATTTCAGTGAATCCATCGTGTGATGTCCGTTGCGATCGAAGGCGAATCCCAATTCGCTAATTCTGTGCATTACCTCCCTTCGACTCTCCTCGTTTGGATAGATAACCAGAATCTTCGAAGGCCCCCCTCCTGATTTTGGTCGTGGGTCTATGGCTTGGCTTACGAGATGCTCGAAAAGCCAATCCGGAATTCCTCCAGGAGGGATTTCTTCTATTGTCAGTGGGTCACCTACAGCAGACATTCGACTCCTCCTAGCAAACTCGATTACCGGCCGGGGTTATTCAACCCAGCGATTACCAAAGGCAATCTGGATCATTTCTTTCTTCTATTGGGCAAAAAAGCGGCTAAGGCGCAAAGGAGAGTTGAAACCCCTGCAGCGGGTAGTGGGGAGCCGTTGTCCGGAGTTTTTTTCTCCCAATCAACTATGAGCACCACAGACATATCGTCACCGTCCCAATTAGTAGGGGGCACAACAGAGATGGCTCCGTCATCTCCTTCGAGTTGGATTGTCTCCCTGAGGATGTGGGAGTAGTGTTCGAGTCCGTTGGAACCCTCCGGATAGTGTGCCGTTTCCTCGACGAACATGATCCAAGGGCTAAGTGACACGGAAGGGCATTCTCCTTCACAATCGTATGTCAGTCCGGAGATGTCCCACATTACCTCAATACCCTGCTCCGGGTTTTCTGGTATGGAGATGGACATTTCAATGTGGCCGATCAATGGAGCAGAAGATCCCACGGAGATCGAGTCGCTGTAGTCTTCTGTGAGAGAGTCGGTCTTTGATCGGGTCCCGAAGTGCATCCTCTCCCCGTCAATGATGCTGGTCGGCGCCAAGTGAGGAGCCCCCCCTATCTCAGTTACCGCGTGGCCATAAATGGATTCCCAACGCTCCTCGGTACTGTTGCTTCCAAACGGGTCGTTCACCTGGAACCAATGGTCATGGTAGTGGATAATCTCAACTTCAGATTCACCTATTGCATCCTCCATATATCCCTCAGTCAAAACGCAGTTTGTGCACCAAGTGGCGGTGTAGACCTCAATCACGGTAGGAAGATTGCTAACATCGGAGTACACCGATGTAGAGTTTCCATGGATTGGAAGGGAGATCCCTCCTATTGTTCCTCCATCGGAATCCGCAGATATTCTCGCCTCGTCCCAGTTATCTTGGGTGAATGCGCTGGAGGCTAATGGAAGCAACATGAGAGAGGCCAACAGGGCTGCCAGGACTGTTCTCATGGTTTCTTTGCGGGGACCAATGATATTGAACGCTTGTGGGTCATTGTGCCTTTTCGAATGCATTGATTGCTCTGTCGATATCATCGTCAGTGATGTGGAGGTGGGTTACGGCCCTAATCGAAGACTCATCGATGGTGAGGGCGTCCACTCCTTGTTCGGACAGCTTCGATACAAGTCGGTCCGCGCCCCCGTCTTCACAGCCAATGTACACCATGTTGGTCTGGACCTGCTCGAGGTCGACGGAAAATGATGGCATTTTCTCGACAGCCTCCGCGAGCCTCCTTGCCCTTTTGTGGTCCTCAGAGAGTCTTGCTATGTTGTTGTCCAATGCATAGTTGCCTGCTGCTGCAATTATTCCTGCCTGCCTCATGCCTCCACCGAACATTTTGCGCCACCTATATGCTCGGGAGATCATCTCTGATGATCCGACTAAGACGCTTCCAACGGGGGCCCCGAGTCCCTTGCTTAGGCATATGGATATTGAGTCATAGTCTCTGGCGATTCGTGAGACGTCCTGCCCTGTGGCCACTGAAGCGTTGAATATCCTAGCGCCGTCAATGTGCGAAGTGCAGTCGTTCTCTCGGGCGACCCTCGCAATGGCGTCCATAGTATCCAGCGGATAGCAAGTTCCGCCTCCTCTGTTGGAAGTGTTCTCGACGCAGACCATAGAGCCGTTTGGAAAATGTCCGAGGCTCCCGTCCACCTTCCTTACAGCCTTGGCGACGTCTTCTGGATCCATTATCCCCCGAACCCCCGGAACCAGTGCGACTGAGACTCCTGACAGTGCTGCGAAACCTCCTCCCTCGTAGACGTAGATGTGACTGTGGGCCTCGGTGATAATCTCGTCTCCGGGTTCTGTCTGGGCCCTGATCGCAGTGGCGTTAGACATCGTTCCCGAAGACACGAACAACGCGGATTCCTTTCCCAGCATGCGGGCCAGTCTTTCTTGAAGTTCGATTACCGTAGGGTCATCGCCCAACACGTCGTCGCCCACCTGCGCCATAGCCATGGCCTCCCTCATCGAGGAGGTCGGCTGAGTTACTGTGTCGCTCCGAAGGTCGACTCTGTCGGACGGGTAATCTCGCACGTTTGCCGGAGGAAAGTTATCCCATATCAATTAATTCTGGACAAAATTCCTCAGTGCGTAGCACTGAAATCGCTTATATAAAAACTAGATAGTCTGTGTGATATCAGGTGTTCCCAGCAACACCGGCGAAAATAAAAACATGCGTTTTTGGCTCTTTTAGAGGCTTTTCATAGGTTCCAATTATAAGATATGGGTATTGTGGGCAACCGCTCACTAAGGTGAGGAGGAAAAAATATGGAAATGGACAACAGAGCAATGATGAATGAAGTTGGAGGTGCCTTCATGGTATCCTGGATGGTTCTCTCGGGAGCCGGCCTAGGAAGCCTAGAGGGTGCTGTTCTAATGGCTGCAGCATGGATGGCAATCGGTGGAGCGCACATCCTGCCTGTTGTTACTTGGTGCCACATGATGACCGGTGACCTAAGTGACACAGACGGAATGATGGGTAACGCTATGCTACTCCTATCGCAGGTAGTTGGTGCCGCACTAGCGATCGCACTGATGACCGAGGCTGGAGCTATAGAGACCGGTTGGGAAGCAGCAGCGTGGGAGGCCCCTGAGCTATGGGGAGCACTCACAATGATTGCAGGTGGTGCAGTATTCTGGACCATCTACACCCGATGTGACGCATGGGTAGCGGCCTTCTCGTTGATGGCCCTTGCCGGTGCAATGGGCGGAATGGACGCAGCGCACGAGATGGGAGCTTCGCTCCTAAGCGGCGC
>CAYFGD010000010.1:0-22306 GCA_964342715.1 uncultured Candidatus Poseidoniales archaeon
TGTGATGTTTTTCGCACAGCGATACAAGAGATGCCCACCAGACCAGATCATGGTGATCTACGGTAGGACAGAGAGGACCGCAGAGGGGCGCCCGAAACCGTCCAAGACACTTCACGGAGGCGCCTCACTGGTCTGGCCGCTGATTCAGGACTATGCCTACATATCCCTGAAGCCGATGACAATAAACATCGACCTCAGAGGGGCTCTATCCCTACAGAACATCAGGATTAATGTTCCAAGCACCTTCACCATAGGCGTCTCGACTGAGCCTACCGTGATGGCCAACGCAGCCGAGCGTCTCTTGGGATTCAAGGTAGATGACATCGAGGAGATGGCCAAGGAGATAATCTTCGGTCAACTGCGTCTAACAGTTGCGACCCTGACGATCGAGCAGATCAACCAGGATAGGGACTCTTTCCTAGAACTGATCCAGAAGAACGTCGGTCAAGAGATGAGGAAGGTAGGACTGTACCTGATCAACGTTAACATCGCTGACATCACAGACGAGTCAGACTACATCGAGAGCATCGGAAAGAAGGCCGCATCCACTGCCGTAGAGCAGGCTAGGATTGACGTGGCAAACGCAGAGAGGGACGGAGCCATCGGTAAGGCCGAAGCGGATAGAGTGAAGGAGATCCAGGTCGCCCAGAATACGGCAGAGGCAGAGAAGGGTAGGAAGGCAGCACAGGCCGACCAGCGTGTTTTCGTCGAGCAGCAGGAGGCAATGGCGATTGCCGGTGAGAATACGGCACAAGCCGAGATAGCCAACGCGAATGCCGATCTGGCCGAAGCGGAAGCCCATGCAAAGAAGAGGGCCGATGTCGCCTCGGCCCAAGCAGAGGCGGAGATTCAGCGAGCCTTCTATTCCGAAGAGGAGGAGAGGCTGCGTGCTACAGAAATCGTCCAAATCAGCATCCAGAAGCAGCAGATAGAGATCGCTGCTGAGGCAGAGGCAGAGAGGCAACGAAGAGTGGCTCGCGGTGAGGCAGACGCCATTCTCGCCAAGTATGAGGCCGAGGCCGCAGGTATCCAGAAGGTCCTTGACGCCAAGGCCAAGGGTTACGAGAACCTTGTCTCTAGTGCTTCAGGAGATCCCAAGGCTGCGGCTACTCTACTGATGGTTGAGAAGATAGAAAGTATGGTTTCAGCGCAGGTAGAGGCAATTAGGAACCTCAAGATAGACAAGATTACTGTTTGGGACAGTGGGAACTCCGCAGACGGAAACTCCGCTACAAGCAACTTCGTTAGTAGCCTAGTACAGAGCCTCCCGCCAATACATGATGTGGCTAAGATGTCAGGTGTCGAACTACCTGACTATCTCGGCTCAATGACCGAAGACGAGTCCTGATTGGGTATCAGACACCCTCTTGTGCTCGACCTAACTGGGCGTACCATGGAAGATACGGGCGTCGTAATTGTCGGAGGGGCCAGGACCCCTTTCTGTGAGTGGCTTGGAGGCAAGAGGGGCGACGGTGGGCCGGGAGGGCGACTTTCTTCTGTTAGTGCTGAGGAATTAGGATCTATTGCCATAAAGGGGGCTATGGAGAAGACAGGAACGGACCCAGGCGAGATCGACCACGTGATTATGGGGCACGCCCTTCAGACATCTTCACAGGCTATTTTTGGGGCTCGTCGGGCTGGACTGATGTCTGGAATACCTCATCAGGTTCCAATGCTCACATTGAACAGGCTTTGCGGCAGCGGATCTCAGTCCGTCGTTAATGCTGCTCAGATGATCATGCTTGGGGAGGCAGATGTAGTGGTGGCTGGGGGGATGGAGAACCTCAGCCAAGCCCCCCACGTACTCCGAGACATGCGTGATACGTACAAGCTCGGTAGGCCGCCCAGACAGGGCGATGAGATTCCAAGGAACATGGAGGACTATCTTTTCACAAATCTCAGGGATGATGTCTGCGGATTTTTTATGGCCCAAACAAGTGACGAGTTGTGTCGAAGAGTTGGTGTAACTAGGGAGGAGGCAGACAGGTTTGCTGCGATCAGTCACCAGAAGACTGAGAGAAGTATTTCCGAGGGTATTTGGAAGCAGGAGATAGTGGAGGTCGAGACGCCTGAAGGCTTAGTAGGGCATTCCGACGAGGATCATGTGGTGATTGGCACTACCGAGGAGTCACTTTCTACTCTGCGTACCCATTTCGGTCCTGAATCCCTAGTTACTGCCGGAAATGCCTCGGGAGTGGTAGACGGAGCGGCTGCATTGGTTGTAAAATCCGCATCTAGGGCAGCAGCCGACGGCGACTCCCCATTGTCCAGGATAGTCTCGTGGGGCATTGTTGGGCTCGAACCTGCAATAATGGCGCACGGCCCGGTCCCAAGTAGCATACTCGCTTTGGAGAAAGCCGGACTAGAGGCCAGCGAAATCGATTTGTGGGAAATAAACGAGGCTTTCGCGGGGCAATGTGTTGCCTGCATCAAGGATCTTGGGATAGATCCCGAGAAAGTGAACGTCAATGGTGGTGCTGTGGGTCTGGGACACCCTCTCGCTGCAACAGGAACTAGGCTCCTCCTCACTCTCTCTTTGGAGCTAAGAAGAAGGGGCGGAAGATATGGAGTAGCGACTGCGTGCATCGGAGGAGGACAAGGAATTGCCGTAGTAATAGAGTCGCTGAACGCGAGAAATTGATTCCGTAGCATTAATCCGTGCCGATATGGGCCATCTGTGTGATAGCATGAGTGCGAGTAGGAAGAGGAGCCTTGTAAAGACCCTCACTTGGAGGATTATCGCTACAACCGACACTTTCATCCTGACTCTTCTGGCCTCAACATGGTTTTCCGAGGATTTGGGGATTGAATCAACTGAGGCCTTTGCACTTGCTGGTACTGTTGCCGGTTTGGAAGTCGTAACAAAAATGATCCTGTACTACCTGCATGAAAGGGGATGGAGTTCCTTGGATTGGGGGCAGGATGAAGAAGCCGAACTAGAAAACTCCGAGTAATTCAGTGAAGATGGCCCATCCAGCTATTATTGCGCCAAGCGAAGAACCGATGTTCCCCAGTGCGGTAACAAGCAGAACCTTGCCAACCCGGTTTTTCCATAGCAGAGATGTCGAGTCCATCGTTAGGAAATCACTGGCATCCTTCCCAGTCGGCGAAGCGACCTTCAGTTGCGTGTATCCTGCGAACCACCCAGCGGCCACTGTTGGATTAAGGGATGTAATTGGGGATGCTACTGCCCCTACAATGACAGAAAGAGGATGTCCCCGGGCAATCGCAACTCCGAGTCCTGCAAGGACCGCGTTCAGAATAAGCCATGTCTCAGCAGTCTCTCGTAATTCGCTGAAGTTGCCATTCTGAACCATCCACAAGCATGCACCTACTAGGGCCAGAGGAATCCCCCACATTACTGCCCGTGGCCAGATCGACTTGCTAGGCATTTCGATAAGTCCCGCCATCCTATCCCCGTCTACCTCCTTGGAGTCCGATAGGTGCTGGACAATTCCGTTGATATGCCCAGCTCCAACTATGGCGAGAATCCTGCCTCCCTTCTCTTTCCTGATTTGTTTTATCCTACTAGCGATGTATTCATCGCGTTCGTCAATCAGAACCTCTCCTGCCTTAGGGGCAACGGAGCGAGCCTCCTCCATTAGATTACTCAGGAGGTCTGTATCCTCTAGGACCTCGTCCAGATCGACCTCCTCATCTTCCTCATCGGCCCAAAGTAACGCGTCTAGAACTCTCCATTTCTCCCTAATACTCATCTTCCCCCATGCCCTTCTAAGGGTTGAAACAACGTCTCTATCTACCAATTCAACTGGGATTTCAGCTTCTTCGGCTTCCAAAACAGCCGCTAAAAGCTCTGCACCGGGCCTTTCACCAGTTGAGACTCCCATTCGGCGCTGCTCGGCAGCAAGAGCAGTCTGCAAAATGATCATCGCCGACTTTCCTTCATTGATGATCTTCAGAAGGTCCTCGGAATCGATTGTTTCCGGTTCCGTCAGAGAAGCCATCCTAGACTCGCACAGTTCCACGGCAACTATGTCTGGCGAGTATTCGGAAATCTGCTCCTTGACCAGTTCAACCGACTTACTGCTCACATGAGCAGTCCCGATGATCCTCAGGCTCCCATCAAAATCAATCACATTGGAGCTATTTGCCATGATTCCACCCAATTCCATCCATCACAGAGAACAAATCGGAATGCTCTTTGACATCGTGAACCCTGATGACATCCACGCCCTTGACCCTGGCCATAGCGGCAACTCCAAGAGTTCCAGCAAGCCTTTCCTCGGACAAATCTCTTCCAAGCATCTGCTTGAACATACTCTTACGACTCACACCCCACATTAGACCCATGTCCTCCGTTGGGACCACCGATCTTCCAGACGAGAGAAGTGAGATATTGTGTTCTAGCAACTTTCCAAACCCTATTCCAGGATCAACAATGATTTTCGAGGGATCAACTCCTGCTTCAGTCAACTTCCTCGACGAATAAAATAGCCTATCCCGAACTTCCTTCACAACATCCCCATAACTAGGGTCATCTTGCATATCCTGCGGTAGCCCCTTCATGTGCATTATGCATATTGGACACCCAGTTTCGATAATCAGATCCGTCATCCCTTCGTCTCCAAGTGATGAAACATCATTCACCATGTCAGCCCCCGCATCCAGCGCCATTCTAGCTATCGACTCCCTCCTTGTGTCAATGGATATCCCTACTTCGGGCAATGCGTCCCTGACTGCCTCAATTACAGGTATCACACGGCGCGCTTCCTCTTCATGACTAACTTCGACGGCCCCGGGCCGAGTCGACTCGCCCCCTATGTCTATCCACTCCGCACCTTCTTCAAACATACCGGTCGCTTTCTTGACTGCATTTTCTATTCCTTCCACCCTAGAACCAGCGTGGAATGAGTCTGGAGTCACATTTAGCACCCCCATTATACGGGGAAAACCGTTGTCGCGGCGTTTTAGGATAGGTCGCCAGTCGGCCATGTGTAGGGTGCCATTAGTCGCATGCTTTATGATGTGACGGAGGCCGATTAACGCGATGGTAATGGGAGACGAGGTCCTAGATGAGCCTCTCAATGCCCCTACAGGGGCAATTTCGGCACCTGAGGTCTCCGAAGGGCCAACTAGCGAGTCTCTTGAGTTGATGGAGTCAATTATCCAAAGGTTACAGCCCTCAGACAGGCACGATATCAGGGACATGATTAGCTACAGGGCCCAGGTTTCTGGAGGTATGATTGCAATGACTTTGGTGTTTTGGTGGATTTCAATCGACAAAGGCGCTGAGTCACTTGGGGATTCAGAAATCCCTCTGTCAGCCTTTGGGGGATTCACATTTAGGGAGATTAGTATGATCGTCCCCGCCCTTTCTCTACTTGCTACTCTTGTAATGTCAATAGGAAGGGAAACAGGGAATGCGATTCTGAACAACATAGGAGGCGGGTTAATCGTGCTCGTCGTTTTCTATATATCTGAGCCATTTGGCAGTACCATATTTGGATCAGGAATAGATGCCCAATCAGCAGCATTCGCCTCAGGACGTCTAGTAGCCATGGCACTAATGATCGGCCTAGCAACCAAGTTCTTCTGGGATGCTATTCTTTTGCAGTGGGTGAGAAGTACTATGATGAATATGGGTGTAGACTTATTCCCGTCCGAAGAGCAAGAGGAATTCGTCGGTCTTGCCGATGAGGCACCCCCTCTGGGGTGAGTCAGTGAGCGAGCAAATGAAGCCCCGACTATCTGTATTGAGACTTGGCCATAGGATGGAGAGGGATAAGAGGATTACATCGCATCTAGGACTTACAGCTAGGGCATTCGGCGCAGACGAAATAATCCTCTCAGGAGAAGAAGACGATACGCCCTTGGAGACGTGGGAAGCAGTCTCTGAGAGGTTCGGAGGAAAACTGGAGTGCAGGTACGAACCCAAGCCCATGGGGTGGTTGCGCGCCTTTTCCAAAGGGGGCGGGACGATTGTCCACCTGACCATGTACGGGAAACCATGGCGAGAGGTCTCCGAAAAAATCCCCTTCGATCGCCCAGTAGCAGTCGTGGTAGGAGGCACCAAGGTCCCAGGAGAGCTCTTTGGGATCGCTGATTATAATGTGGCAGTTGGTAACCAACCACACTCTGAGGTAGCAGCTCTGGCAGTATTTCTAGACACTTGGAGGGGTGAATTGGAACCTGAGAGGTTCTCTGACGGCTTGGTCGAGGTTTTACCTAGTGATAGTGGCAAGAAGATAGTAAGTAGGGAAGATTAGCACCCAGAAAAACGCCCTTCCTTTCTCAATGATTAAGAGTCTTACTTGAGCAGGTTCGCTGATGTCGGCAACCGGGACACGACACGGATTCGTTCCCGGTGCCGGTATCCCGGGTGTTGAAGATCCTCCAGCTTTCCAAGATGCGGCAGACCTATTGCTTGATTCCAAGGCAATGGATCAGCCTAGCGACGACTCCGGGCTACTTATCCTCGCAGATGGTACTAGGTTCACAGGAAGACTCTTCGGGGCTGACGCGATAGCTCAGGGGGAACTGGTTTTCACCACTGGCATGTGTGGCTACCAAGAGAGCCTAACCGACCCTTCATTCGCCGGACAGGTACTCACATTTACCTGGCCGCTTCTGGGGAACTATGGGATAATCCCCGGAATTTCCGAGTCATCAGGAGTTCACCCCAGAGGAGTTGTTTGCAGACAGATGATGGGGGACCCAGATCATAGGGACTCTATTGGGAGCATCCATGACTTACTCGCAGCTCATGGCGTCCCCGGCATCCAAGGGGTTGACACCCGGGCAATCACCAGAAGGGTGAGGGAGCATGGAACGCTCCTTTGTGTGTTCGGCCCGCAGAGTATGGAGAAAGAGATGGAGAGGGCCCTTTCATCAATGAAACCCCCTGATTTGGATGATTTGGTTGAATCGGTGACTCTTGAGAAACCCGTATTGATAAATCCCGGTGCGCACGATGGAGGGGGGAAGAATCTGCCTAGATTGGCAGTTTTGGATTGTGGCATTAAGCACAATATCCTCAGGGAACTCTCAAAGAGATTTGAGGTGGTCTGGTGCCCCGCATCCCTCAGCTTCGATGAAATAATGGCTGAATGGAGGCCCGATGCACTATTCGCGTCAAATGGGCCCGGTGATCCCGCTCATCCGGGTTCCGCAACAACAGCCAGGAATACTCTCGCAAGAGCAGTAAGGGAAGACATGCCAGTCATGGGAATTTGTCTAGGCCATCAGCTCATGGGTCTTGCTGCAGGGCTTAGGACATACAAATTGAGATATGGGCATAGAGGGGCAAATCAGCCAGTATTGGACTTGGTGACCGGAAAGGTGGATATCACTAGCCAGAACCATGGTTTCGCAGTTGAAGACCCGGAAAGAGGAATGCTCGCACCACACCCTAGCGGCGCATGCTCTGAATCTGGCGAGAATACTCTCGAAGCCGACTTCGAGGTTAGGCATGTCAATGCCAACGACAGGACTGTAGAGGGTCTCGATTTGGTCGGAAAGCCAGCGTTCACAGTTCAATTCCATCCCGAGGCATGCCCCGGTCCACATGACGCATCTCCCCTTTTCGATAGATTTGCTGAAATTGTGGAGGATCACCTGTCAGGTGACCCACAGGCTGCGATCATTGGAGGAGGCGGAAGCTGATGCCTCGTCGCAATGACCTCCATAGGATAGTTATCCTGGGTAGCGGGCCAATCAGGATAGGGCAAGCCGCTGAGTTCGACTTCTCCGGTTCTCAGGCATGCAGAGCACTACGCGATGATGGATACGAGGTCATCCTGATAAACTCCAATCCAGCTACAATCCAGAACGACCCAGAGATGGCAGACAGGATATACATCGAACCACTACTTCCTGAGGTAGTCAGGAGAATTCTAGAGATGGAGAAGCCCGACGCACTTTTGGCTGGTATGGGCGGCCAGACCGCTCTGAATATCGCCTCAGCTCTAGCAAAGGATGGAACTTTGAACGAGTTAGGGGTGGAGCTGATTGGATGTGATTTAGCTTCGATTGACGAGGCAGAGGATAGGGATCTATTCAAGAGGGTCTGCGAGAGCATCGACCTCCCTGTGTGTGAGGCTGTAGCATGCTCGTCAATCGAAGAGGTGCTTTCTGCCGCTGACAAGATAGGGCAGTTCCCTCTCTTGATTCGTCCCGCCTTCACCCTGGGAGGATTAGGCGGTGGCACCGCATTCAACAGGGGGGAATTGGTCGAGATAGCTAGTCAGGGACTCCTCCAGTCAGCCATAGGGCAAGTCCTCATTGAGGTCAGCATACTCGGGTGGCAAGAGCATGAGTACGAGGTAATGAGGGATGCATCGGATAATGCAATAATTGTCTGCACCATGGAAAATCTAGACCCAATGGGAGTCCACACAGGGGAGTCGATCGTTGTCGCCCCTCAGCAGACTCTATCGGACCAGGATCACCAAATGCTACGAGATGCAGCACTCAAGTTGATTCGTAGACTAAACATCAAGGGAGGCTGCAATGTCCAATTTGCAGTCGAACAGTCAACCGGAGATTACAGAGTCATCGAGGTAAATCCAAGAGTTTCGAGGTCTTCCGCATTGGCATCTAAGGCCACAGGATACCCGATAGCCAGAATGGCTGCACTGATAGCTGTTGGATACACTCTGGATGAGCTGCCGAATCCAATCACAGGAGAGGGAACTACTGCTGCATTCGAGCCCACACTTGATTACTGCGTGGTGAAAATACCCAGATGGCCATTCGACAAATTCAGGACTGCAGATAGGACGATTGGGACTTCGATGAAGTCAACTGGGGAAGTCATGGCGATAGGGAGGTGCTTCGAAGAAGCATTCCTCAAGGCATGGGCCAGTCTGGAATACGGCCAGCCACATCCAAGACCACTGACCATGGCCGACGCGTCCGGTGGCGAGACTATGGATGAGAGGGCCTCCGAATCCCTCCCAACGGCTATTCTTGAGGACTGGCTAAGAATCCCTACCGACAGGAGAATGGGCGCACTGATGGAGGCCTTCAGGAGGGGCTATTCGATAGAGGATGTCCGTGACCTCACAGGGGGCGTTACAAGGTGGTTCTTGCATAGATTCGAGAACATGGCCGCTATAGAAACTGAAATACGAGCAGCCGGGGAAATGGGTGTGAGGCCTCTGGATGTTCCTGAGTCCCAATTGAGGTCTTGGAAGGGAGCAGGATTCACAGATCTACATATCGCAGATGCACTAGCGGGATTTCCGTCTTCGGGATTCAAGGAACTCCCTGCGGGCAGGGATGAGTCAGCAGTCACCTCCAGGAGACACCAAATAGGCATTCACCCAAGGTTCAGAATGGTCGACTCATGCGCAGCAGAATTCGCTGCTGTCACACCCTACTACTATGCTACTTACGAGGGCGGCTCCGCGCCTTCTGGAATAGACCACGTCCCTGGCTTGGAAGATTTCACCAAGCAGAGAATCGTAGTCATTGGTTCTGGGCCAATAAGAATTGGTCAGGGAATAGAGTTCGACTATGGATGCGTCCACGCGGTAGGGGCTATTCGTGACATGGGTCATGAGGCGATCATTGTAAACAACAACCCGGAAACAGTATCTACCGACTTCGACACCAGCGACAGACTCTATTTTGACCCCCTCTCGTTGGAATCGGTCTCAGAGATTTTACTCCGTGAGAAAGCCCATGGAATACTACTTCAATTCGGAGGACAGACGGCAATCAACCTCGCTTTGCCCCTTGCAGACAGCCTCCCTCACCTCTCATCGATGGGACTTGATCTAGTGATTGAAGGAACTACTCCCGGGGCCGTGGACGAGGCAAGCGACCGTGAGAGATTCGAGGAATTCGCAGAGAGAAACGGTCTAAGGATGCCCAGAGGTTCCACCGCAATAGATCCCGAGGGTGTGAGAAGGGCAGTGGCCGAGATTGGCTACCCTGTACTGATTAGGCCTTCTTATGTCCTAGGGGGAAGGGGCATGGAGATACTCTCCGACGACAGACAGTTGAATGCATACATGGATGAGGCATACCTAGCGCCTGACAGGCCCCTGCTCATTGATGAGTACCTCGGCAACGCCGTGGAGTTGGACGTTGATGCAGTTTGCGACGGAGAACAAGTATTGGTTGGCGCGATTATGGAGCATCTTGAGGAGGCAGGAATCCATTCTGGCGACTCAACTTGTTTCATACCTCCGCAGAACATTTCACAGAGCGTTCTATCAGAGGTCGAGGAATGGACCAAGAGGATCGGAATCAGACTAGGCATTAGGGGCTGCTTCAACATCCAATATGCAATCCGGGACGAAGTCCTTTACGTTCTAGAGGTCAATCCAAGGGGCTCCAGAACGTTCCCCTTTGTTGCAAAGGCAACAGGCGTTCCTTTGGCTAGGATTGCTGCTAGGCTCGCACTGGGGGAGAAGCTCTCCGACCTAGAGATCCCTGAACCTCAGACGGAAGCGGTCTGCGTCAAGGCACCAGTTTTCCCCTTCATCAAACTAAGGGGACTTGATCCGGCACCGGGCCCAGAGATGAAGTCAACAGGCGAAGTAATGGGGTCCCACGTAAGACCCGCAGCAGCTTATCTCAAAGCCAGACTTGCAACAGAATTGCCAGTACCGACCACGGGCGGTGTGTATATTACCGTGAAGGACGAGGACAAGCACGATATGATTGAATTGGCCAGAAGGCTTCACGACTTGGGATTCCGTTTACATGCGACCAGAGGTACAGCACGGGTACTTCGTGAGGCAGGAGGAATCGAGGTTGAGACGTGCTACAGAATAGCCGAGAGAATGTCTCCCGACGCACTCGATCTGATGAGGAAGGGAATGATTCAGCTGGTAATAAACACCCCCCGATCTACGGGAGGGGCCGTTTTGGATGGCAATATGATGAGAAGACTAGCTGTGGAGTTGAACATCCCATTTGTCACTACGATGGCAGGGGCAAGGATGGAGGTGGAGGCGATAGCTGAGATGCAGGTCGGCACTCCGGAACCAAGGTTGTTGGAAATAGCGACCTTGAGTTGATTTACTCGTTGAATATCCTCGACGATATTTCCTTCAGAGAGATTTCGCAGAACTCCCCCTCTACAAGGCCATAATCGGATAACTCCATGTTTCCTGTAGATTCCCTATGTAGGCTCAGAACCAAATTCCCGAGCATCTCGAAGATCCTCCTGACCTCCCTCTTCCTGCCCTCTTCGATAGTAAGTATGGCACAATTTTCTCCTTCCAGGGTGATATCTGCCTTCTTGGAAGTGTAATTCTCGCTCTGCTCTCCATCTGAAACCGAGACTCTGACCCCCTCACGAATTGATCGAACCTGTTCCTCGTCGATTATTGACTGGGTCTCGACTCTGTAAGTCTTCCCAATTCCTCCTTTCGGATCTGTAATCCTATGGGCAATTTTTCCATCAGTTGTGACTAGCAGAAAGCCCGTAGTTTCTTCATCGAGCCTACCGACAGTGACCAGTGAATTAAATGTCCTAGAATCCATAGTGCCTCTGAAAATTTCGAAAACAGAATTCTTGCCAAGCCTAATCTCCTGTTTGTTCAATCTTGAGCATATCGTCCCGGCCGGTTTATTCAGAAGGAAATACCTCTCTCCCTGAGGAAGCTCGAGAATCTTGCCGTCGAACGAAACAACTCTCTTGCTTGGGGTGAATTCGTATGCTATATCCTTGACGATTTTGCCATTTACGGCAACACGTCCGGACCATATTGCATCCTTAACATCAGCTTTAGACTTGAATATCCCACATTTTGAAAGAAATTGATGGAGCCTCATAATTTCTACTTCCGCTCCAAGCTCAATCTATCCTAAATGTGCATACCTCGGGCCTTGAGAAGAACCGATGCCTATTCCTTGCAACTATGTTGTAGACCATGTCCCTAATTGGAAGTGGCACTAACCAAAGAATTGGAAACCACATTCTCCAATACCACTTGAGGTAAAGTAGGCATCTAATTGCCGCAGAAGATTTGACGAAAACCTCCTCTCCTCTGAAAAGATAGACTGTATCGGCATCCATCTTCCATTTCTCCAAGCCAGAGATCATTTCTTGTCCCTCGATGGAAGCAATTTCCCTGTATGCTATGTCAGCCCCCCTGTGTAGCCTGGGGTCCATGAAAAAGGCCAATCCGTGACATAGTCCACAGTCCCCATCTAACAGGAGGGCGTCCCGTCCTTCTTGAATACGCAATTTCAGACCTCCTCTACCGACCAAGTATGAACCAGTACCCCTTCCGACATATGCACCAAATCAGGATTGAGAAGGTCCCCTATCCCCAAGTCATAAATCTCGGTCAGCGAGTTTGAATTTATCGAAACTCGACCCTCCCTGAACTTCCATGGATCATGTTGTGTATGTGCGATGCAAAGTTTACCGCCGTGGACAGTGTAGAGGCAATATCTCTCAAATAGAAACTCTTCGAGAGTCCCTTCTTCAGCTTCTCTAATTTTGCCAATCGCCTCGCATGACCCCATGATGCCAACATCCCCACCCCCCCTCTTGCTATTCCATCTGTAGGTCCATCCCGTGACTTCCAATCTAGCCTTGCAATACCTGTATGGTAATCCATATGCCCAAGGCGCATAGGCGCACGTAACCATGCTCTGTGCGTCAAGAGTGATGAACAGAACTCCAGACTTACCATTCTTCGTCACGTATGTCCTGATGTTGAATTCTGGGAAGGTGGAAATTCCAGGAACGCTGAAAGCTAGCCTAGGTCTAACGTTAGTCATCATGAATGGTATCGTCCCAACGTATGCCTTTCCCTCAAATGTATCCAATTCGAGGCCTTCAGGGATGTATGGGAGAAGCCTCTCCGGAGAAACTTCCCAGTGGAGGAAAGTTAGGTTTCTCCATTCCTGGACCAGTGAATGACTTCTGGATGGCATTGGGAATGGAAGGTGATCAGTCCTCATCAATGCCCCCTCTTCAGACGCTAGAAATGACTCCAATTAGAGATTCTCTATCCATCTCAGCCATCAGGGAGCTAATTCTCGGACCGTAATTCCTTCCAAGTATTACTAGGTACAGGGATACATATGCCTGCCTGTTACCAATACCTGACTTCGATGCAGATGAACGTACCGCTTCACTTATTGAATCCTCATCCCATTCGCAAGACTCCAGACTCTCGGCAACTAATCTGAGGAAAGAACGGGCCTCCTCGCCGATTTGAGAACGGGCCTCCTCCCCTACTTCACTCTGAATGACTATTCTCGAGCCTTCTGGAAAGTGATCTCCCCCTATCCAACTTCTCATCTTCTCCAACCTACTTTTCAACGAAGTACCGGGCTCACCCGAAAGATGCCCACTTCTCCTTAGGGAGCTCCAAATACTATCGTCGTCCGACTTTATCTGGGCTAGCATAGAGAGGTGCCTGAATGAAACCCCTCCAACGGAGTCAGAAGGATCCGAGTCACGAGAAACCTGGCTAAGCCTCATCGCTCCCCTTCGAGTCTCCACAGATATTCTCTTCCTCTTGCTCATGCCCTCTTCTTCAGTGGGGGGTTTGGAAACTAGACGTTCGTATTCATCAGCTGTAAGAAACATCATTCCTCCAGTGTCGAACTCAATGTGACGATTCATTTTGCTTCTAGCAATGACATATCGGAGAATTTCTGGAGGAACTATGGAAAGAGCTTCCATCGGACCTATAGTCACCCCAGCGGAACTTGACATTGGCCCCATCCCTTTGAGCTGAATCCACTCATAGACCATCTTTTCAGGGGGATTTCCGCCTAGAAGTTTGCAAATCGGTATTCCGGTGTCGTAGCTACCTCCTGCGGCACCATGGTCCTTGCCCGCCGGCTCACAAGTTACGCCATGTATCGCCCATCTTGCTGACCAGTCTATCCTCCAGGGCATCTTCCCTTCGGCTAGCCTGATGTCTGATTTCCCCTCTACCCCCTGTTCGTCTATCCAATGGACGAATGGCCTATTGTATCCCGTCACTCTGACTCCATCCAAGCTCCCGTTCGAACCGAGTGGGCTGTATGGGAACCAATCCTCAGGAAGTTCCCTTCCGGAGACTGACTCTATGATCTCGTGAATCTCGTCCCTTTTCGTTATTGCAAGGTCAATCATTTCCGCAAACTCGCCGTTTTTGTAAGTCTCATGATTCATTATCACCTCGGGCTCAACCCCAATTTGCTTGAGTGCTTCAAGGAATGGTCGTAGGAAGAATTCGGCGTAACTGCCTCCTTCTGGATCAGGCTCACCATCATCCCCCGGAGCTGGGATATTCGCTAATGGTACACCGATATAGGATTCGTAAGAGGGTGAAAGAAAGTCATAGACCCTACGAAGGGGATCCATCGAGTCCACAATGAAAACGTATCTAGATTCAAGGCCAAAGTCTAGGCAGGCTCTATGAATCATCTCTGCAGATAGAATCTCCCTGAGGTGCCCAATGTGAAACTCTCCCGAAGGAGTAATTCCGGATACAACTACCTGTGGCCCCTCTCGCTCGGAGAGCTTCCGTGCTGCAAAGTCCGCCCAGTGCATCCCTCTTCCTCAGACTGTCACCACTCTGACAAGACCTCTGAGAGGAACTCCTTCTACCTCATCCCTGTGCGACTTGTTTGCAAGGACCAAGCAGAGCTTAACGTCAGCTCCAGCCGCCCTTAGGTTGTTCACAGTCTTGGTCATGGTTGTTCCCCCCGATAGCACGTCGTCAACGACGACACACCGCTTGCCCTCAACATCCGCGAAAACCTCTGAGATATGCCCACCCCCATCGTCACTGATGCTTCGACTGATTGCGATGTCTAGGTCTAATTGCCCCCCGACAGCTTGTGCGAAAGCGATCCCGTTGATACTGATTCCAACTACTGTGTCAACATCTTCGCCTATTTCCTCCTCAATTATATCGCAGAAAACGTATGATATAGCTTCAATTCTTCCAGCCTTAACGGCTATTGATCTCCATCCAACTCTGATGTCTTCGGGACGATCGTCAGATCCGACTCCCCCTGAGGAGAGCCATTTGATTGTAGTCTGTGAAAGGGACATTTCATCCGCAATCTGTTGTGTGTTGAGCCCTTCTGAGCGATATTGCTCGACTTTGGCCCGTAATTCGTCGACACTGCTCGTCATCGCCCTTTCCCCCACTACGGTTGCTATGAACCTATTGAGAATAGAATATGGGAAAGCGTTGGTTATATCGGAATTAGAAACGACCGGTACTGCCGAATCCACCTTCGCCCCTTTCGGTCTCACCGAGCCCACTTTCCCCAACTTCTCTGAACGTGATCTCCGGGATAGGGGAGATTAGCAATTGAGCAATCCTCTCTCCTGCCCTAACAGTATACGAATCCCCTTCTCCTATCCATGTCATGAGTACGAATAACTCTCCCCTGTAGTCCGCATCAATCGTGCCAATACTATGAGGGAGTATCAATCCCTTTGATCCTAAAGATGAGCGTGCTCTGACTTGCCCTTCGAATCCCACTGGAATTGCTACCTTAAGCCCCGTTCGCAATTTCACACTCTTCCTGAAAGGCACCACTGAGTCTTCAAGGGCGTAAAGATCCCAACCGGCTGCGTGTTCGCTACCCATGGTCGGAAGCCTAGCCCCCTCCTCGGTCCTGGCTACTTTGACCTCCAACGCTCCACTCATGACATTCCCAACAGGCATCCTCACTTTGACCTTGCCTGAGCGAGAGTCCTTCCGGTGGGGTGAAAAGGGACCCAAGCTTCGGCGTTCCAATGACGGGTTTTGATTACGAGGAACTTCTGGACCGGGCACGAGAAAGAATACCCGAGGGACTTAGCCAGAGGTCCCGTTGGACAATGCCCGAACCAGAAATCATGATTGAGGGTAGCCAGACAATTCTTCGAAACTTCTCCGACGTCGTGGATGCGATGGATAGGGACTCAAATCACGTCTATCAGTACCTGCTGAATGAATTGGGAACTTCTGGCACTAGGGAGCAATCTCGCATCATGCTCAAGGGCCGGGTTCCACCAAAGAGGATTAAGGAGAAACTAGTCAGTTATGTCAAGACCTACATCTTATGTAACCAGTGCAAAGCACCAGATACAATGTTCATAAAAGAGGATCGAACAACTCTGTTAAAGTGCCAAGCGTGTGGTGCAACTAGGCCAGTCAGACTCTAGTAAACGTAGGGCCAGACTCCTGATCAGTTAGGAGAGAAGTCTAGGAGAATTTTCCCGCGATTCTTCCGGTCATGCATGTGCATTTGCGCCTTTGCAACATCTTCGAATCTCCAAACAGAGTCGATAACTGGCTCAATCTGCCGCTTTAGAAGCATTTCGGAAAGTTTCGAGAGATGCCCCTTGAATATTGACTCGTCATCCAGTAGTCCCATGTGGACTCCGAAGACGGCTTTGTTGCTGCTCATCATCTTCAATGGGTCGAAACTTGGCGTAGTCCCCCACATTCTCAAAGCAGAAATGACTGATTTCTTGTCGCCCTTTACGGCATTAGATGCGCCGAAGAAATACAACTTCCCACCCTTCCTTAGTGCCTTGTATGATTTCATCAGGTTGTTCCCTCCAACTGGGTCCAAAGCATGGTGAACTCCCTTGCCATCAGTCAATTCTTTGCATATACTAACGAAGTCCTCGGAGTCCCTGTCAACAAATTTGACACCCATTGATTCCACGAATCCCTTCTTCGGCTTTGAAGCGGTACCAATCACCAATGAAGCCCCATAGGCCTTGCATATCTGCGCAACCGCCGTTCCAACCCCTCCTGCAGCATGGTGGACCAGTACCGTGTCTCCTTCAGCAATTCGGCCCAGATGTACGAGCATGTGGAATGCAGTGCCGTAAGTCACAGGGATTGCAGCTGCCTGATCGTAAGTCATTAAGTCCGGTAGTTTGATTGCCCTGCTAGAATCTAGAACTACTTGCTCCGAGTACCCTCCAAAACCAGTCATAGCAAGAACCCGGTCCCCACAAGATAGTGAGTCAACTTCACTACCTACTTCTACGACCTCTCCAGAAGCCTCGTAGCCCGGCGTGAATGGGGGGTCCGGATTTGACCCATATAGCCCCTGTCTCATCATTAGGTCAGCGAAGTTAATGCCAGCTCTATGCACCCTCACCCTCACTTGATTGGGCCCCGGGACCGGATCCGGGCACTCAATTATCTCAATAGAGTCAACACCACCGGTTCTTGGATATACAACCTTCCTCATCTTTTCACCACAATCATATTTGTCCGGATATGCCTAAGGGAGGTATGCTCTAATTTCCTCTATCCCCTTCTTGCTCTTTGAGGGTATTTCCTCCGGATAGCCTATTTTGATGAATCCTATTATTCTCTCCTCACTCCTGGTGGCTCCTATTGTAGAATAGGCTAAGTCAGAACGTGTGATGGCTCCCGTGCTCCATTGAGAGCCTATACCATTCCCCCAGAGAGACAGAATCATATTGTGCGTCGCACAGACGGTAGCGGCGTAGTCCTCCTCTTCCCTAAAGCTGTCATCGGGACTCAATGCTGTCGTCACGCAGATTAGTACTGGCGGAGAGACTATCTTATTGATCGCCCTAATTATTGCTTCTGTCGAATCTTCTCCATCCTTGCACTTCTTTGTAGCCAGGCTCTCGATTTCGGGAATTAGAGCCTTTCGGGAGTCCTCTCCCATGACGTAGAATTTCCACGGATGGGTATTCTTGTGGCAGGGCGCATTCCTTGCGGCCTCAAAACCCATTTCTAGAAATTTTGGGTCAACTTCTCTACTGCTGTACTTGTATATAGTCCGCCTAGAGGTAATTGCATCCTGTACAAGGCTCATTCAAATCACCGCTCGATTCTATCGAACTTCGCAGCTAGGTAGAAATCAGACTCTGTTAGGCCATCGATCTTGTGTGTCCAAATTTCTGCCTTCACCCTTCCCCAGCCGACTTCAAAGTCCGCATGGTGCCCCTCTTCCTCACAAATTTCTCCGGCCAGGTTGACGAATTCAAGTGCTGTGGAAAAGTCATGAAAGCCCCACTCCCTCTCGAGATGGTGGTTTTCAACGACTCTCCAGCCTTCACTAAGTCCCGGCAATAGATCGGAGATTTGACTTTCAGTGAGGGCCGGCTGTCCACCCTCGCAGGCCAAGCACCTTTTGTCAGCAAGGTCTTCCATAGTCATCCCCACAGATTGTTGTCTTGCCTTCCATCAGCCATCTGCTCGGCTTTCTCCTGCATCATAGAACGGAGACGCATGTCCTCCTTCTCAAATTTCATCATCTCCTTGTCCTCGAGGTAGGGGAGCCTCATATGTGCAAGTAGCCGCACTTCTACAATCACATCCCTGGCAATGGATCTGAATGACCCCTCGTCATCCATAATTTCTACAGCGTTCCTGGTGGTCCCTAGCAACATGCCCCTGATCCAGTTATCAGAGCCCTTGGGCAGTGCGCGCGAGTCAATCAATATCTCCAGTAGATCGTCTTTCCTGAGCCCCGCTCTTCTCTCCGAAAGAGGGCCATGGAAAACATCCTGAAGTTCATCCAAAGAAGGCGAGCCGTGTGCTTCGTGTATTTTTCTAGCCCAATCCGGAAGACTGCTCTCCATGCCCCCTCCCTCGATGTCCGGCATGTCCCTCCGTAGGGTATGTTATAGAAAAGGGGTGTGTTCTGAAAATTACATAATATTGCGAACTGCTCACTTGAAGAGGGATGGTTACCGCGGTGCGGCCGAGGGAGGGCATGGCATCGGTAGAGTGGCGCAGGATTCCAACCGTCCTGAGGACGGACGAGATTCTGGATAAGGCGTTCAGACGCGCCAGCAAGCAGCCTGACACCGTAGAAGATCCCGATAAGTACCATAGGGTCCGTAAGCAGATGAATAAAATGGTCCAATCAGCAGCTTCTGTTATCGACTCAACATTGATTGCATATGTTGAATTGTGGCCTAGCCTTAATGCCCTTTCTCCGTTTGATCAGGCACTAGTCGATGCGGCCGTGGGTAGTGACGAATATAGGAGGAGCCTTGGGACTATCCAGTGGGCCGCAGAGAGGATCAGATCAATTGCTGGAGACACCCAGAGAAGGATTCTGAGGTTGCGGGATGTTGATGGGTTCCATCAGGCCAGAAGGGCTGCATATGGGAGATTCTCCTCAATTCTTGACCAAGTCTCTCCTGAGATAGAATGGCTTGGAGCCGCGCGTGATACATTGAGGACTCTGCCATCGATAGACTCCATGGAGCCATGCATCGTTGTCGCTGGCTCGCCAAATGTTGGTAAATCCGCCCTAATCACAGCTCTTTCCAGCGGTGAGCCAGAGGTTGCTGCCTACCCCTTTACTACCAGGCGACTGCACTTGGGGCATTTCACACACAGGAGGAGGAAGTACCAGATGGTGGACACACCGGGCCTCCTAGATCGCCCAATGTCCGAAAGGAATAGCATTGAGATGCAAGCAATTGCTGCATTGGAAAATGTAGGTGACGTTCTCCTTTTTCTGCTTGACTCCACAGACTCTGCAACAACTCCCATTGAGGAACAGGAACACCTCTTGAAAGAGGTCAGAGGCCTAATTTCTGAAAGGCCAATCATCGTTGTTCATAGTAAGTCAGACCTCTACGATTCGCCGCCGGAAGGTTCCAGCTTCATGGTTAGTGCCGAGAGTGGAGAAGGAGTGGAGGAACTACGCTCTATACTGGTGGATATGATTGCAGCAGATGAGGTGGTAGACCCACTTAACCTTCCCGATGATTGGCCTAGAGAGGACGTCCAGGAGTGACTACTCCACGTGCCAGTTGCGTCCGCACACAGTGCAATAGAGATTGAAACCGCCTATGGAAACGGGCAGCCCGCCAACATCGATCTCCGATCCGCACCCCGGGCACTTCTCTGCGACCATGCACGCCCCACAATGATTCAGTTATTCAAGGAAACTGTGGATTGGTCAGGCGCCCCTGAACTTCTTCCACAGGCTCTTGATTGGAAACGCCATCTCGCCTGCGCCCGCCAGTAACATGATGCCAATCCCTCCAAGGACAATTTCTACAAATGAAGATAGGTGAACTTCAGTGTTTATCGTTACAATCTGTTCATCAAGGGAGGACCCATCTTTTCCCGCTGTTACAAAGCGATATTTTCCCGGCTTCAGCGTGAATTCGAACTCTCCGCCGTCAGAGTTTGGACCTCCTGCTTCGTACTCAAAGTCATCTGAAGTGCATGACGTTAGACCATTGGAATCCGGCGGACAATCATCCTTGTACTTCGCATCAACAACCCCTATCCAGCTTCTATCGGGATCGTCCCACTGGACATTTAATTGGATGTCAAGTAGAAAGAACGAGGAGGGGACATCTAGGTCATCCGTTGTCATGCCTACTGGGCACCCAACTGAATCATCGGTGCAGGGAACTATTGGCACATCCGTTCGAGACTCCTCTAATCCAATGCCAAGAAGGCTTCCTAGGACCAATAATACGCATACTGAACCAATGGCTCCAGGGAGGACAGAGAGTATCCTAACCATGTTCATTTTACCACTTCAGAAAAATCTCAAACGGCCCCTCCGGCCAACTGCAGCATTAGCAGGATGATTGCTATACCCGGGAACAAGTACATCATAATCGTCAACCTCTTTCTAGAACTCTCCCTTTTCTCGTTCTTCTCTATGCATGCAGTCTCTGAACATACTGCCGGATCACTATCCAGCGAAATTGGAGACCAGCAAACCACGCAATGTCGATGCGGCTCTATTGCCATCGAGCTGTTCGTCCGCTTCCTTTTTTCCTCTTGCCTACGTCTAGAAGCAGCGTCCCGAGCTTCCTGCGCAGTCCTTCTGGCAGCTTTGGCAATCCTGTCCGTCCTGCTCATGGAATCACACTCCCTCGACCAGAGTTCCTTCAAAATCGTCACCGATTATTGCAGCACGAATGAGCCCCACATTTCTCCCATCAAGAATGTTCAGAGTCATGTCCGCCGCTCTGGCCTCGAAGACCCCAATTGGATCAACAATCTGGGAAGCCCCCGCTCTCGAGTGCTCGGCAGGTCCGACAATATCCTGAAGTTGCCCGAGCGTTAGAACATCATGGGCCTCAGCATCGGGATTCGTCCTGGGATCGTCGTCGTAGACCTTGGGAACATTAGTTGCAATTATGCATCTGTCCGCACTAGAGGCAATGGCAAAACGAATCGCTACTGCATCAGTTGTGTGTCCAGGAGTTGTGCCTCCCATGACGACAACCGGCCTCTCCTCGAGAAGTAACACAGCCTCATCTATCCTAGAGGGTATGGTTCCAGAAACGGAAACACCCGCATCCGAGAGGGCCTCCCTGACTATGGTGGCATTCAGCCTAGTTGCTGCAATACCTATCTTATCCAAATGGCCCTCATTGTCAATTAGTGGCCTAGCCAGCTCAATACCCTCCCTAGCAGGAGCTCCACCTCCGACCACAATGCCGATCCTGTCGTTCATTGAAACCCTGTCTCTAATCACTGAAACTAGTCCTTCAAGCCAAGCGTGTCGCTCATCTATCTCCGGCCTTAGGAGACTGCCCCCGATAGCTGCGATTACCGTCGCCATCGACTAATGGGCTGGGACGCCCCCTTTCAATGCCTATGCCCAACCATCGTCTAAGGGTTGAAATGCTGCCCCTCCGGCCTTCCGCAGGAGGGAAGGTATGTCTGACGAGCTTGAGCTTCAACAGCGCAGACTCAGACTGAAGAAGGCGGTAGAAGACTTGTCCGCGATGAAGGGCATGGGGACAGAACTTGTTTCGTTAGTCATTCCTCCTGACAAAATGATTAGCGACGTACGTCATCAATTAGGAAATGAGGCGGGACAGGCCGCCAATATCAAATCAAAGTCTACCAGGAAGCACGTTTCCGACGCCATTGAATCTGCTATGGCTTCATTGAACAGGTACAAAAATCCCGGGGAAATGGGTTTGGCTTTATTCGTCGGACATGTTATCGTCGGCAACAACAAGACTAGGCTCGTAAGCGTCGTAGTCGATGATCCACCCGAGGCATTCGGATCCTACAGATACAGGTGTGGATCTACATTCGAGCTGAGTCAGCTCGAAGAAATGCTGATCGACAGGACGGCTTACGGTTTGTTTGTCATAGATCGGTCAGAGTCAGCGTATGGGCTGGCTAGCGGTAAGAGATTACATTGCCAGGAGCACGTGACTTCCCTAGTTCCCTCCAAACATGGTCGAGGGGGGCAGTCCGCTCAGAGATTCGAGAGGCTAATAGAGGAAGCAGCTGACAAATTCTTCAAGAAGTCCGCCGAGAGGGCCTGTGCTTACTGGCTACCGATGATCGAGGATCTAAAAGGAATAATCATCGGAGGGCCCGGAGCGACAAAGGATTATGTTGTCAAGAACGATTATTTTCATCATGAAATAAAG
>CAYFGD010000011.1:0-22130 GCA_964342715.1 uncultured Candidatus Poseidoniales archaeon
ACATGCTCGCGTACTTCTTCTTCATTGACGGCATCAACACGGTAACTGCATTGGGCGGGGTGTTTGGATCAACCGTTCTAGGAGTCACAACCACTGAACTAATGGTGACCATTTTGGCCATACAATTCGTGGCATGGCCAAGTGCCCTAGGATTCACTAAATTGGCAAATAACTGGGGGACAAAGAAGGCCCTTAGCGCATCCCTAGCAGGATGGGTGGTTCTTTGCTTCGCCGCCTGCGCTTTCGCCCCTCTAGCACTGGAATCCCATGACCAACATGACGTTCTTTTCGAGTGGGATTCCGATGGTGATGGAATTGCAGACTCTTATGATGATGATGTGGATGGCGATTGGTTCGATAATACCTATGAGATTGAGATGGGGACGGACCCGTTCGATTACATGGATAGCCCATCCTCCCTTCCCCAGACTTGGCTACAACAAAGACTCGCTACGGCCGGGTCCTATGTGGCATACATGAATTGGAACTTCGATCACAGCATAGCCCAGAAGACAGACTTCTCAGATGACGAGTTCAATGAGCAGGAGTGGGCAGCCATGTACTCCGGGATTTTGCCGGTTGAAATCGGCGAGAAGAGCGGTATTTATGATTGGAAGTGGGGAAGCTCCGAAGATGACCCTCACATGGTGAAGGTGAATGATCAGGCACAACTTCAGGATTTTCTGGCATCGATCGGCGATACAAGATTCAGTGCCAGCGTCTCCGGTGGCCCACTTGACGAATCCAACTCTGTTGGCATTGATCACCCGACTAATCTTGGAGATGGCCCGATAGACGTAATTCCAGAAACCGTAAGGGACATCGTATGGGAGCCTCTTGGCCTGACTGTAGGCCTGCAGTTCTTGCTATTGGGCTGTGGAATGGGTACACTTCTAGGTGGATCCCAAGGTCTAGCGAGGAGCATGTTCGGACAGATGGTTCCCGAGACCAGGAGCGCTGAGTTCTTCGGTTTCTTCGGTTTCTTCGGCAAGGTAGCCGCTTTCATCGGCCCTCTCCTTTATGCCACTCTCACTGTAATGTTTGGCAGCAGGGTCGGCGTTTTCTGCATCTCATTGCTAATCCTAATTGGGGCATACATGATGAGGATGGTTGACGTAGAGGATGGCAGGGATGCAGCTAGAGCAGAGGATGCCAGAAACCGGGGTATCACTATCGGCTCCTAGTTATCCTGTCGATAACCAGTGCCACTTCTAGAAGAAGAAGCATCGGCCCAGCCACCAGGAACATCGAAACAGGATCAGGAGGGGATATTAGCGCTCCTAGGATGAGTCCAGCGAACCAGAGGTTCCACCTGTTGTCGGAAATCGAACTCCTTTCTATAAGCCCCCCTCTTAGTAGGATGGAGGCAATCAGGGGGACTTGGAATCCAAGTATGGATGCAAAGTATAGGCCTGTGATGAATCCAACCCACGACTGCAATTGCCACGTCGTTTCTAATCCGGCCGAAGCAGCATCATCAGAAAGGTATTCTAGCAGTAGTGGAACAAGAACTTCGTGGGAATAAACTGCCCCTAGTGCCCCCATTAGAATCGCCATAACGAAAACTAACAAGACCCCTACAAAGTTACCACGTTCGTTACTCCCCGACCTCCTGGATTCTGCAACAATCCTCTTCCCATTCCAAGACAAGTCGCACATCAGTACCAGGGCTGAGATAATGATTCCGAGATTTAACCCAATTCTGAGTCTAAGCAGTATTGCTTCCATTGGATGGAGAACTACGATTTCCACTCCTTCGGGCCTGTATGAGTTGGAACTAAGGAGCATCTCTATCACCCCTCCTGAAGCGGGAAAACCTCCTAGAAAACCAATGAAGAAAGCCCCGGCCAGGATGAACGCCCTCTGTCTGAGGTGTTTAATCAGCCCCCTTAGCTCTGCACGAGGGAGTAGGTCTCCCGAGTCACCGCCCATGGTCCTCCGAGAGGCTACCATTGGTCAATTCATCGCTCATGACTTTCTCAGAATTACTGTTAGTATGTCACCGTCACCAAGTTGGTGATCAAGTCCAACTCGCTGCCAGTCGAACTTCGCACTCGGACCCTTGACTCTAGCATATCTGAACTTCCTCACAAAGTCCCTATGCAGTTTGACACAGACATCCCTAACCGTCGATGTGTCTTTCACGATCAATGGCTCAATCATGTCAGCATCCTGTCCCTGAGGCTTCAAATAAATCGACATGAAGTGCAGATTATCAAAGATGAAGTCCTTCATTTCCTCCACGCCTTCACCGGTCTTGGCAGAAACCTCCAGTACTGGCCAACCCTCTGGTAGCATCGCCCTGGTCTTGGCAAGGTCCCCCTCGGTAGCTAGGTCTATCTTGTTCACCACTACTACTGCCCTGTTGTAAATCCTATTTTCCGCAAGGGTGTCCACGATGTGATCATCAGTGACATCAGTCCGTAGAGTAACCGTTGCAGAAACTATCCCAAAACTCCTGATTATTCCTTGAATCTCCTCATCGGTAAGATTTGTCTGCTCTACCGTAGACCTGACAATAATGCCTCCCCTTTCGGTTCTTGTGATATACACCTGAGGCTTTTCCTGGTTCAACCTCATCCCGGACATCCAGAGCTCCTTATCCAAGATATCGAAGTGCGAATCTTGGAACGGATCGACCACGTACAGGACCATGTCCGATCCCCTGATCACATTCAGAATTTCCCTTCCTCTTCCCTTGCCTTCCGATGCGCCTTTGATGAGTCCGGGCAAATCGAGAATCTGTATTTTTGCACCTCTGTGGTCAAGGACTCCAGGAATACACGTCAGAGTGGTGAATGCGAACTCCCCCGCTTCTGAATCAGCCCCAGTCAATTGCGAAATCAAACTAGACTTTCCAACACTCGGGAATCCAACTAGGGAGACCGACGCGTCACCAGACTTTTTCACCTCGAATCCAGCATTGCCACCACTCTTCTTGGAATGGGCTATCGCTTTCTCCTTCTTCTCCTTCAGAGCAGCAATTTTCGCCTTCAGCCTTCCTATGTGTCCCTGTGTTGCCTTGTTGTACTTGGTTTTCGATATCTCATCCTCTAGGGATTTGATTTGCTCTTCGATAGTCGCCAAGTTCGCACACTTCCTATTTCGTGGTTGCATTCCGCGCAACCACCCAAGTTCTTGAATTCGGTGGCTTCACAGAGGAAAGTCCCGCCAAGCGAGGGTTCATTTCATATCGCCGCTTGGTGTACACGAGGCCTTCCATGGTGGATGTAATAATCTCGTTAGTCGATCGCGAGTCACTATCGAATTTACTTTCGTTGCCATTGGGAGAAGTGATTTCGGGGATGGAGGACATGTCGATAAGGGGAACCAGACCGAGGCAAGCGGGCTCATTGCACCGACAATTCGATATTGACTTGGAGGGGGAAGTCCTTGAATGGGCCGATCGAGTCGGGCAAATCGACCAGAAATCTTCGTTGTCGAAACAATCCATTGATCTAGAGGACAAGCTAGAACTCCTGCTCCTGCTTTCGCATTGGTCTTCCATGGGAGAGTGGAGATGCTGGGACGCTAGATTGTTCTTGTACGTAGAACCCGCCACAGGGAACAGGATGTCAGGAACGGGGTCCTTCCTTAATCCGGACGTGTGGAGAAGTTTTTCAGAAACTATTTCAAATACTGACAGAACATCCTTCATCGAGTCCGTAGTAATAGATTGGATGTCCCGTAGAGAGGAGCTCGGGGAGACCATGGACCCATCCATGGATCCGCGTATATTGCCGACCATGGAGTCACACCAGAATTCATCAGGCAGTCTTTTCGACATCATAGACAAGTCAAGAAGGGAGGGACACCCTCTAATGATTGGCAGAGAGTACTTGGACCCATTTTCTTGGTACATAGGAAACCAGAAATTAGTGGAATTTATTGAGGCTTAGATATGGAAGAATTGCCCATGCACCCCGAACCTCCAGAGGTCCCGCCAAGTCAAGGTGTCGTGGTTCTGGGCAGATTCCAGCCATTCCACAGGGGCCATGAGTCACTCATCAAGTCAGCAGTCGAGTGGCGGGAGAAGAACACCCCCAAATCGAAGATAGTAATCGCGATCGGATCTTCAAATCGCCCCGAGACCCTCAGGAATCCATGGACCTCAGAAGAGAGAGAGGGGATGATTGAGGCCTGGGCTGGCGATGGAAAAATCGAGGGGTTCCAGATTGTGGCCATTCCGGATATTGACGATCCTCCTAATTGGGTCTCACATGCAGAGATGTATCATGGTGCCTCTGGTGTCTTGTTCACCAGCGACATGCTCACCGCCGAACTCTACGCTTCGAGTGGTTGGGAAGTTGTCACCTCATCCCTGGAATCCAGGGAGCTATTCGAGGGTTGGAGGGTGAGGGAGACAGCTAGAATGATGTCGACCATTACAGAGAAGGAGGCTGTAAGGGAGGTTCTAGGGGCCACGGTCCCAATGTCAGTAATCGACTATCTGATTGGGATTGACGGCCTCAAGAGACTCGCCTTCCTAGGCGAGGGCGGGGAGCCTGTGGGGTGATTACCAATCCCCTTCAAATGTGCAGTCCGGATCACAATAATCCACTAGAACCCCCGTCAGCAGATATCCATATGCCATCATCTTGGCCTCTGGAACTTCTAAGACTAGGTTGTGCGCAAGTGAGTGATGCCACATTGGACCGTTGGTGTTCCCCGTAGGAAGAGGGGGGAAGTCCCCATCGAAGTAGGCAGCGGATGATCCATTGATCGGTCCTTCCAAGACCTCGACTCCGAATGGGTGGTAAGCCGAACCATTCACTACCGGGACATTTCCAGTCCTTACAGCCCTGTCAGCGGAAAGGGTCGTAACTTGGGCATCCATCATGGATGTCAGGTAGAACATATCGAAAGGCTTCAACTTGTCACCAAACCCCGTCTCTCTGTATGGTAGGAACGTCTCCCCATCAGTGGAGTCCCATATGGACTGCAGGAGGGCTATTGCAATCGCCCTGTCCATCCGGGATGGGAGGGAGATTTCACTTGAGAGTAGTTGATAGAACTCACTTGGGTTTTCCTCAGACCCATAATGGGTCGACCTCTCCACCTGGTGAGTGAACGATGTCCCGCCGACCCAAAGTACGCCCCACTCCAATTCTGGAACCATGGCCAGCAGGGATGGCCCCCTCAGGCCTCCTAGCGAGATCCCTATGTAATTCACTGTCTCGGTATCAATCATGTTCGTTCCGTTTTGTTTGAATTCGACTATGTCTGCACAAATTCCCGTTATGGTTCGAACCATTGAGATATGGTTAATCACTGCCTGCATTTGCCTTTCCTGCTGATACTGGAATTCCGTGATGTCCATCAGAGCAAATGTCAACGCGTCATAATCCCCATCTGAGCTCCATCCCTTGAAATCCGTAGCTATGACAACCGTCCCATACTCATTAGCTAGCTCCCTGCCGTTGATCACGTAGGAATCTCCATCTCCAAATAGCCCGTGCCCGAATACAGTCAGTGGCCCTGATTCATTTCTATCTGCCAAGGACTTCGGGATGAGCATGGTAAAATCGACCTCACGATTCTGAACAAATTCAGGATCTCCCGTGACTCCTCTCATCAGTGGCGATCTGGCGTACTGAGTTTCCATGTAGTGAGGGGTAGTAACAGTTCCCCTGACCAGTCTTAGGGATGTGCCGTCCTGCCCGAAATCCTCCTGGGTCTCTGTGATGGTGCATCCTATCCCAGAATCTCCGAGTCGCAGCTCTGCATCGTCTCTCATAATCAGAAGGTCCTCGAGGATTGATTCCGTCGAAGCCGTATGGAACCACCAAGCCGCTTGTAGGTCCATTCGGTCAAAACCAGCGACCCTCAGATGCTCGAATAATGTCTCATAATGGGAGCGCTGATCTTCTATCCCCTCAGAATTAGTATTTATCGAATCCCTGAGTGCCCTGAATCCATCAGAAGGCTCAATCGGCATACCGTCTTCATCCGCAAGGTTTCGGAATGCTACTGCGTACGCAGCATCATGATCAAGCCCCTCAATAGTCCTCAGGAAAAGTATTGTCGGCTCCCCCTCTTGGGCTCTGGCATCCAACTCTATCCAATGGTGGATCTTCTCTCCAGTGTCCATGTTGAGCAGTATGCTAGAGTGCCCTTCTCCAGTAGATGGAGAGATGTCGAATTGAGTGGACATGCCAGAAATATTAGGAGTATTCTCAAATGCCGTGAAAATCTGAGTTGACGGGCTGAAGCCATCAAGTCGATCAAGAATCACCATATTCCCGCTCTCTGCTGAGGAAGTGTCGGGAATCGCCTCGCCGTCTATATTTAGGCTATATCCAGTAATCTCCGAACTATCCTCACGTAGGAATGCCCCCGAGGGGAATGGAAGCATGCAGTGCAATTGGTTCGTCTCATCACAATATTCGGAACCGGCAATTTCTATGGTCTCTTCTTCAATTATTGTCCCATTTCCTACCGGATCAATATCTTCTTGTTCTTGATCTCCTGCCTCAACATCATCGATTCTATCTGCCCCGAGGCACCCAGGGAGGATGAGGATTAGAACTACCAATAACGATGACAATATGCGAGACATGGGGCTGCGAGTCAGCACCATGATATCAAACAAACTCAGCAAGATGTGCACCAAACATCCTCTGGCATTCCGCCCTCGATGAACTCGATGAACCAATCCATAAATTTCACACCTTCAACTTCCAACTCATAGAACCAACTAGAGAAAAGGATTCCATGACCATCTCCCGGAGCAATGTAACCCGCGATTTCGTATCCCTCGCTTTCTATGTGTTCTTCGGAAACGCGGAGCCTCCAGTTGTAGTCCTCGGGCGGATTATCGAGGAGTCCGTTGAAGTACCTCATCGTATTGTCCTGGGCCGAGTCGAACCTTCCAATCCTAATTGTCGGGTCATACATGGATAGGAAGATGTCGAGATGCGCACTAGTCATGTTGTTCCAGTTTAGAGAAGACCCGTTGTAGGTCAAGCCATCTAGCCAACTTTGAGTGGCATTCTGCAGTCCCCAGGAAGCATTCAGATCAACGGTTCCAGTGCTTGTGACCCCACCGGTACTATCGTGGAACACGGTAATGTTTGCACCGGGTATGGCTTCTGCTAGATTCCCTGCAAAGAACCCTGCAGCTATCGCCCCTCCACTCGATCCAAGCACATAGAAAGTAGTAGCGCTACCCAAGGTTTCCACGAAGTGATCGAAGGCTGCCATGGCATTGGGGTATCCCTTGTGCTGCATTACATTGTCACCATATCTCGCAGTCGTGTTCCCCATGTGAACGTCCCCCGTGCAATATGGGACAAAAACCATTGAAGCGTCTATTAGGGGATTCTCTCTGTTTGTGAGATTCAGTATCCCTCCCCATCCTGTTGGATTCTGCCAGTAAGCACCAGTGGAGGATGAGTTCTCAATAGTGCAAGTAAATTCGTCCCAGCAAGCACCCCCTCCATTCAGGAAGAATACTGCAACATCCGAGTCTCCCTCTCTCGAGTAGAACGAGTATTCTGACCCGTCAGAGCACATGCACTCTTCATCTAGGGGGATGTGTTTCTCCCATTGGTCGGTATAATTCGGCTCCCAATATTCACAACTCTGGTCGTCATCTGTGGCCACAGGATCATAGTTTGTAGCGCTCGAGTCTATGCAACCCGGGACCTCATCAAAGTCCCATACTCCATCACCGTCAGAGTCTGGAAATATGCACTCTCCCTCAATTGTTGCGTCCGGATTGAAGTTTTCCGCCATTTCATCCATGCATCCACTGACTTCCTCCTCAGTCTCCCCAGAGCATCCAGAGAGGAGCACGCTGAAAATTATGAGAAAGGACATAACTCCCGAATTTGTCCGCTTCATGGACTCGGATGTAGCCATCTTAGATATATAAGCATCTATTTGTTACCAAATATCATTCTGTGGAAGTGATGTACACCTGTCTCCCTAGTGGTAGAATATCTTCCCCTGTCGTATGACCCAGATGAAACTCCCCTCTGAGTCGCTTCAACGATTTCTTGGTCCTCCTCTTCGACCTTGTCCAAGTCTCCTCCGGCACCCTTCCCAAGCTTCGAATCATCCCAGACGAAACCGTGGTAGACAACCCTCGTTCTGCAAACGGAAATGGGCACTACAATGTTAACAGATAGGCCCCAGGGGTAGAAGTTGAGCATCAATCCCGGATATATCCAGTAATAGTATGCAGCAACCATCTTCCCGAAATCTGGAGATGACTCCGGAAGCTCAAAAATATCCTCCGAATCATTAGCTATGCCTATCTGAAGGACGCCTCCGTCGAAAAGCTCAGTTGAGTAAGAGCCGTAATCCAGGGTCTCGTGAAGGCCCCCATGCACGAAAGGAATATGGAAACCCTCGAGGTAGTTATCTACGTACAGCGCCCAGTTTGCATCAATTTCGTATGTCCTGTGCCTGGATAAGTCATGTTGGAAGTCTTCAATTGGGATCCATCCTATTCGCTCCTCTAGATGTTTGAAAACTGAATCAAACCTGGTTGGAGATGTTCCACAGAAGACCAGCCCCTTCCATTCCTTTAGTGGAAATTCTACCAGATCATCCTTCTCGGATGGAAACCCCTCGACCCCCTCGAACTCTGGCATATTCCTGAACCGCCCGTCAAGTCCGAATGTCCGGCCATGGTAGCCACACCTGATGGAAGGGGAGTTGCTAGGCTCGGTTACGAGGATCATCCCTCTGTGCGTACATACGTTGGAAAGACACCTCAATTTGTCAGAGTCTGTCAGTGCCATTGCCTCCCCGACAATTCCTTCCATGTGATCTAGAGGAATTGATTTGAACTCCTTCAATTGACTCTTGTGGGCCGCAAAGTGCCAGCATTCTCCGAATCCCGAAACTATTCTCCGATGACTCTCTTCCTCCGTGTAATACCTGGATGGCAGAGTCGAAGACTTGGAGATGTCGGGGTCAATCGGATGACTCATCCACGCTCGCCTCAGCCACAATAACTCTAGCGGCCCTAAGTACTCTTTCATGGAGCATATACCCCTCTTCCACCACCTCGACTACGTGACCTGGCTTGACTCCGTCAGGAGGGGGGACGGTAGCTATGGCCTCCATGCAAGTTGGGTCGAAGTCGTTCCCAACCGCATCTATGTGAGTCACGCCCTCGGAGTGAAGTGCTGTTCTAAAGCCCTCCAGCGTCATCTTCAAACCATCAATGAATGCATCCGACACCCCCTCATCGACATTGGAGGTCGCTTTCTCAAGACTACTTATCAGAGGTAGAATCTTTCTCGAGAGACTGGATGCGCCAAATTTGATAGCATCAGATTTGTCCCTGGCCGAACGTTGTCTGATGTTGGCCATCTCAGCTGCAGAGTATTGCAATTCCTTCTCCAGTCTGGTGATTTCTGACTGCATTTTCTCGAGAGGCCCCCCGTCTTCGGATTGTTCGTCCGACTCAGTTCCACTGCCATTCGCCTCTTCGTCCACGCCAGCACGCCCCTATCTACATTCAATAATCCAGTGGTTCAGTTTGCGTAGAAATACTCTCCAGATGCCTTTTGGTCCCTGTCTTTGACGCTCTCGGGCTTGTTTATCCTGGGCCTCTTGGACTCATGATCTCGTCTGAACGTGACTTCTACGTCGGACAGGAACCTGTTCATCCCCTTTCTCAGACTCAGGGGGCCCACGGCAAATCCAGATTTCCCCCCCTCTCCTTCGAATACTAGTAGAGAGTCACTGACTATGTCGATGAAGTAGATGTCATGGTCAATAACCATGGCAGCCTTCTCGTTGCTCTCCATCGTTCTCCTGATGGCCTTAGCCGCTTCCATCCGGGCATTCGCGTCCAAGTGAGCGCTAGGCTCGTCCATCAGGTATAGGTCAGCTTCTTTGCCCAGACATATCGCTATACTGACGGCCTGCAGTTCTCCGCCTGAAAGCCTCTGTGCCTGCAGTTCCAGCATTTTGTCCACCTGCAGTGGCCTGATGACTTGGGTGTGGAACTCCCCCGATCTCCACTTTCCCCCTAGTTCGGTGTCGAGCCAATCCTGGACACTCCCCTCAAAGTCAGTGCTTACATGTTGTGGCTTGTAAGAGACATTGGCCTCCATCGTACACCAGCCCTCATCGGGCTCCATCTCGCCCGCAATCATCTTCACCATCGTCGACTTTCCTGTGGCATTTGGCCCCACAACCCCTATTACTTCAGCAGAACGAACCTCGCCCTGTCCGGTTTTCAGATGAAAATCGCCGAGTTTTTTCTCCATATCCCCCCATTTCAGAATTGGGACGCCGATATCTTCGCCCCTAGTCCTCCCTCTAACAAAGCGTATGGGCTTGTCTCTAATTCTCACATTTTCTTCCGGCAAGAAGCCTTCGAGATATGCATTAATCGCCGTCCTAGTAGACCTAGGGGGGGTGAAGATGCCATATGCTGCCCTTTCGCCGTAAATGATGTGCAGTAGGTCGCAAAGGACATCTAGAATTGCCAGATCGTGTTCCACCACTAGGACCCTTTTCCCCTTTGATGCTAAGTCCTGAATGATTCCCACCATGCGCATTCTTTCGTAAATGTCCAGATATGAAGAGGGCTCGTCAAAGAAGTAAACATCAGCTTCTTTGAGGATGGTGGCGCAAATTGCAACCCTTTGCAACTCGCCACCCGACAGGCCAGCCAACTCCCTTTCCAGGAGGTGATCAACGGCTATTCTACTCGCACATTCATCTAACTCCCCTCTGTCATCAACTCGCGATAGAAGCCCCCTCACCTTGCCATCCCAAAGCTTTGGGAGCTTGTCGATGTACTGGGGCTTAACAGCGATGCCGACCTCTCCCTCTGATACGAGGCCTAGATAGTCCCTCAGCTCCCCTCGGGGGAAGGTGGATATCACATCGTTCCAATGGGGGGGTGGGTTCTGCCAATCCCCAAGGTTCGGCCTCACAGAGCCAGATAGCAGGTTAATTGCTGTCGACTTGCCTATCCCATTGGGCCCAAGAATTCCGACAACAGACTCCTTGGCAGGAGTTGGTAGCCTAAACAGTCTGAACCCGTTGAGGCTGTATCTGTGAGTCAAATCATGATCCAGTTCTTCGGGTAGATTGATGATTTTGACTGCATCTCCAGGGCACAATTTAGCTCTGGTGAAACACACAGGACATGCCATCTCTAGAATCTTGAATTTTCCGTCTTCAAGTTGGATGCATTCGCCGCCGCACATCCCTGCGTATTTCTGAAGATACATGTAAGCTGAACTATTGGGCTTACACCTTTCCTCCAGCAATACCGCTATCCTCATATTTTTTCCTCCATGCAATCTGCTCAATACTTCTTCTGTCCCTCACGCCGTTGGCGGCCCTTTGTGCTCATATCGCCAAGAAGCGGTATCTCGCGTATACATAACCTGCAAGAGCGATCTTTTCCGACTTTGAAAGCTGTATTCTTTCAGTGAAGACATCACCTCTCTTCTTCTTTATCTTGGCCATGATGGATTCGTAAAATTTTGCCATTGCCGCAGGGGAATACCTAGACCCCTTGTCTAGCATGGGAAGTAGTCTAAAGGCCCTCTCCCTGTACCTATCAGCCTGTTCGATGAAATCTTCGACAAATGGCTTCCATCCGGGGTTAGAAACCACGGAATCCCCCTCTAAAATATCTTCTGGAGTGATGCCAAACCTTCCTAGATCCTCCACTGGGAGATAAATCCTGTTCCTTGCAGCATCCTCTGCAACATCTCTTAGGATATTCGTAAGTTGCATGTAAATGCCCCATGCTTCTGCATATTCCCTGGCCATCGGGTCGTCATATCCGTAAATTTCTATACATACCAAACCAACAGTTGAGGCCACGCGATAGCAGTATGAGTATAGCTCTTCGAAGGTCTCATATCTGTTCCGGTGGAAGTCGTCCTCCATTCCACTAATCATGTCATCAAGAGACTGCCTATGAATTCCAAATTTCTGAACAGTATCCTTTAGAGCAATGAATATCGGGTCCGTCGATGTCACGTCCTCATAAGCAGTTGACAGCTTCTTTCGGTAGTAGAAAAGTTGTGACATTTTGTCATTGTAGGAAGACCTGTCAACGACCGGCTCTCCACTAGTCAGACTTTCGATCCTCTCCCTGTAGTCCTTTGATTCTGGATCATCAGATGAGCCGCCCGGGAAATGATCCACGTAGTCCCCATCAGCAATGTCATCGGCCCTCCTGCAAAACGCGTAATATGCACAAATGGACCTTCTCTGTAGATCGGGGAGGTACTTGAATGAATGATAGAAATTACCCGCCTCCCTCCTAGTCAACTCCTCGCAGTAGTCGTATGCGGTATCGACGATACTCTGCGGGACCTCGGATTCCGACCAAATTGCGGCATCCACGTGGGCAAAGGGATTGACCAACTCCCCTCTGGGGCCGATGACCCCCATGAAAATCGCTCCCTCCCTTACCGCTTCAATCGCGGTTATACTGATTGCTCTAGCTGCTTCCTTGGTTATTCCGACGGTTCTGCGAACCTTCTCTATGCTTCTCGTCTCAACGTCAGCCTCGATTATCGAAACGCTTCGCTCAGTAACCAATCCCAGCGGTCGAACGCTGCCCGGCTCCTGAGTTTCAGTCATACCTCTTCGCTTTGAGCGCCAAAGACCTGCTCTTGAACCTCTCCCCCTTTTGGGCGAACAATCATCCGAGCCCATAGGGCTCGTTCATCGCCTGTCCGGGTTGAGTAGTCTTGAGCAGCTCCTTCTCGAAGGTATCGAAAGTACGACCGTCCTTGTTATTTCTCTGATCTCGCTTCTGGAAATCTTGACCCTATTTCCCCCGTCTAGGACATTGTTGCTTCGTAGCAAGGACATCGTCCTCTGTGCTATGATTACGGGTAACATACAAGCCGCTCTCAGTCTGAACTGGGAATAGGGAATCATTTCGATGTACTCTATTGCTGAGTCAAGGTGCTCTGCAGTCTTGTCCAGAAGGCAGTCGAAGAGATCCCTGAATCTATCCATGTTTTCCGGATTTCTTAGGTCCTCTGGGGCCAAGCCGTGATCCTCCAAATCATCCATAGGAATGTAACATCTGCCCAACCTAAGGTCCTCGGGAATGTCCCTGAGTATGTTGATCAGCTGAAGTGCTTTACCGAACCTTACGCCCTTTTCGAAGAGTGCGGACTCGGCATCATCATCTACCCTGTATTGGTGTTCGAGTGTGATCCTCGTCCAGAACTCTCCAACACTGCCAGCGACCCTATAGGCATAGTCATCCAGTTCATCGTAGTTCTTCAGGGACGTAATCCCCTCCCCCATCCCAGCTCCGAATCTCTCGAGGTCCAGACTCTGCCCACTAACTATCACAGCCAAGCAATCTCTGATAATTCCCCGATCCGCCTCGGGCAGTTCGGAAAGCAATCCCACGACTTCATCGGATCTGAGAAGCAAGATCGCCTCTGAGGGGTTACTTTGAGACTCAGAGAGCTTGGTCATGTCAGGCATCGATTCGGAGAGTCCCTGCGCCCTATCGTTGTAAGATTTCAACGTCCCAAGCAATTCCTCCGTCGTCCCCTCGCTGGAGTCCGCGATGGTGTCAGCAATCCTAGCTAACAAGTAAAGAAGCCCAATCTGCTTACGTACACCGGATGGAAGCTTGCTAAGCGTAAGGTAAAACGACCTGGAAGTGCCCTCTAAGAGCTTGTCTATGGATGGCTCTATTTCTCCCATATGGGCTCCCCGATAACCCTCGCTCGGGCACCATGCATCTAAGACTCTCGCAATCCGGCGTCTACAAGGGCCCTAACTAGTACTTTGCCAATTTCCGACGGATCCCTTGCCACATATATGCCAGCTTCCTCGAAAGCAGCGAACTTCTCAGCTGCTGTACCCTTGCCACCTGAAATTATCGCCCCTGCGTGACCCATCCTCTTACCTGGTGGAGCGGTCGAGCCGGCAACGAATCCGACCACTGGCTTCGTCATGTTTGAAGCTACCCATTCTGCCGCCTCTTCTTCCGCAGAACCGCCTATTTCCCCAATCATCACAACAGCCGCGGTTTCTGGATCCCTCTCGAATGCAGAAAGGCAATCTATGAATCCGGTGCCATTTACTGGGTCCCCGCCGATTCCAACGCAGGTCGTTTGCCCCTCATTAACACTCATCGTCTGAGCCACGGCCTCATAAGTCAGAGTTCCAGACTTAGAGACTATCCCGATCCTCCCCTTTTCGTGTATGAATGCAGGCATAATGCCAACTTTGCAGCCCCCCTCTTCGCCTGGGGAAATGATCCCGGGACAGTTGGGCCCTATCAGCCTAACATCCGGACAAGATTCGACAATTGCAACTGCCCTGACCATGTCGAGAGTAGGTATTCCTTCCGTGATACATACAATCAGGCCACCTCCTGCTGACTGGAATGATTCTGCAGCGTCTACAATCGCCCCAGCTGCGAACTTCGCCGGGACGTAAATTACGCTAACATCAGCGCCAGTTTCGGATATAGCCTCTGACATTGAGTTGAAGACGGGTACTTCCAATCCCTCGAGGTTCACGGTCTGGCCACCCTTGCCCGGCGTCACACCTCCCACCACCTTGGTATTGTACCTACACATCCTTATTCCGTGGAATGTCCCCTGGCGCCCTGTGATGCCCTGTATCAGGACCTTACTATCATCATTGATCCATATTGACATCAGTTATTTCCCCCAATAAGCTCCACTATCTTACGAGCCCCCTCGGATAGTGTGCTAGTGGTGTGTACAGCCATCCCACTCCCATCAAGCACCGCCTTTCCTTCAGCATGATTCGTACCCGAGAATCTCACCACAAGTGGCACATTAAGGCCAACTTCCTCAGAGGCCTCGATAACGCTCCTTGCAACCATGTCGCATCGGATAATCCCGCCAAAGATATTCACCAGGATTCCCTCTACATTCGAATCCTCGAGAATAATCTCAAATGCCGCTGTAATCGACTCCTTGGTAGCTCCTCCCCCTATGTCTAGGAAGTTTGCTGGCTCCCCCCCATAGAGCTTGATCACATCCATGGAGGCCATTGCTAGGCCGGCCCCATTGACCAGACAACCTATGTTCCCGTCAAGCTTCACGTATGAAAGCCCCAAATCATGGGCCCGGATCTCGACCTCCTCCTCCTCGGAGACGTCTCTCAGACCTTCCCTCCATGGGTGTCTGAAGTCAGCATTATCATCGAAACTTACCTTGGCATCTAGGGCAACCATGCTCCCATCCTCGGTCTTGACTAGTGGATTGATTTCAATCATCGAGCAGTCCCTTTCAATGAATAACTCGTAAAGCGAGAATAGCATCTCCACCATTTCCCCTGATGAGCCTCCTGACAGGCCCAATGAAGACGCCAGTCCAGAGGCGTCTTCTTTGCTAATTCCATTCATGGGGTCAGCCCAAATTTTGTGAATCGCTTCAGGGGTTTTCTCAGCGACCTCTTCTATGTCCATTCCCCCTTCGGTGGACGCCATGAATAGGACCGATTTCGAATCCCTGTCGACAAGTACCGCAAGATAGTACTCGTGCTCTATGGAACATCCCGATTCTACGTACATGTTGCTGACTATCTTGCCCTCAGGCCCTGTCTGCTTGGTAACGAGCAGGTTTCCTGAGATGTTCTTCGCATATTCTCCAACCTCGTCCCTTGAGAACGCGATTTTTACGCCTCCCTGCATAACCTCCTCGCCCGAGGCTGGATCGAACAGCGTCCCCTTCCCCCTGCCTCCCGCGTGGATTTGACTCTTCACGGCCACCACGGCAGAACCCAGTGAGTCGTAAGCCGAGAGCGCCTCCTCGACATTAGCACAGTGCACTCCGTCCTGGACCTTTATGCCGAACTCTCGAAACATTGCCTTAGCCTGGTACTCGTGGATGTTCATGCTAACGCCCCATCCACTCGCAACCCGTCTTTGAAGGATGCGCAAGAGCTCCCAGCCTCACCGGGACGCGAAGCGCTCAAACCAACCTGCTGTCACGCCTAGCCATGGACGTGCTCGTGCTGGCCGGTGGTTTCGGCACTAGACTGCGTCCATGGACAACAGGAAGGGCGAAGCCCCTGCTGCCTGTTCTCGATATGACCTTGTTAGAAAGAGTGGTCGAATGCGTCCCATCTAGTTTGATCGACAGGGTCGTCGTCGCCGCTGGATATGGAATCGACGAGATGAGGTCATTTTCTTCCTCGGGAGAAGCGGATTACGAGGTCATCCTCTCCGTTGAAGAAGACGCCTTGGGGACTGGTGGCGCGGTTGCCTATGCTAGGCCCCTTCTTTCAGGCGATGGCCCAGTCCTGGTATTGAATGGTGACCTGGTCTCCAGCGTCGACGTCACGGCTCTTCTCGATCACCACAACAGCAAGTCAGCCTCAGTAACTCTCTCGTTATGGAGTGTAGATGATCCCAGTAGGTTCGGGGTATGCGACTTGGGCCAAGACGGGATGGTACGGAGGTTCCAGGAGAAGCCAGAGCCAGGGACCGAGTTCTCCAACCTCATCAATGCAGGATGTTCGATAATCAGCAGGGAGGTCCTCGACTCGCTTCCAGGGGGCTCATACAGCATGGAGAGGGAGGTATTTCCAGGAATTGCAGAATCAGGCCGTATGGCCGGTCTGGAGTTCTCCGGATACTTCGTGGACGCTGGGACGCCCGACTCATTCATTGAGGCAGCACAAGTGTGTATCGAGAATGGAAGATTTTCTAGTGGCCATTCAACTGGAGACTCCTGGTTTGGAACGGGGGCTACGTCAGAAGGGGAGGTTTCGGGATGCTCGATAGGTCCAGGAGCAGTAGTTTCCAGTGGCGCGACACTAACTGACTGCGTCGTTCTCGAAGGCGCTAGAATAGGCAGTCGAGCGGTCCTCAAGAGGTGCCTAATCGGAGAAGGGGCTTTGATTCCAGATGACTCCAACATGTTTGGCGAGATAATTGGGCATGGGCAATCAGAATAGTCGGCACGGTCAAAGCGTCCGGGCCTCTCGCACATTCGTGAGCGAGACCCTAGTGGTTGTGAACTTCAAGACGTACCAAGAGGCCCAAGGCGCCTCTGCAGTGGCCTTGGCCCGAATCATGGAGGGAATTGAGACCAATGCAAGGCTGGTTGCCGCAGTCTCCCCTTTGGATTTGGCACAGGTCGTCCAAGCGGCCCCAAATCTGGAAGTCTGGTGTCAACACATCGACCCCATTGGGTTCGGTTCCAATACTGGCTGGATCAATCCCGATACCGCAATTCAGTGGGGGGCCTCGGGCACTCTGATTAACCACGCAGAGCACAAGGTTAGCCTAGAACACGTTGCGATGCTACTGGATCAGGTCCCTGAGGACTTCCAAGTCTGCGCATGTGCTGCAGATACCGATGAGGCGAGGGCTCTGGCAGCCCTGGTTCCAAACTATGTCGCAGTCGAGCCGCCCGAGCTGATTGGTGGTAGCGTTTCAGTAACAAGCGCCGATCCAGATGTGGTTTCCAATACAGCCGATGCAGTTCGCGAAACCAACGAAAGCGTTGGAGTACTTTGTGGGGCTGGGGTTAAGACCGGTGCAGACGTAGAGATGGCAGTGAGACTAGGGACGTCAGGCGTCCTTCTCGCCAGCGGCGTGACTAAATCGCCGGATCAGGAGGGCTCACTCAGAGACCTTGTGTCCCTTCTCTAGGGTCCCTGAACGTGGTTATCAAGACAATCAGTGCCAGAGTCAATAATGCTCCCACGGCCCTATTCCACTCTAGGACAGACGCCAGCAATAAGACGCCAACGTACATGCAACCAAGAACAGCAAGCAGAGTCATGTGTATCACAGGAGCGCCATTCAGCCTAGGGTCGATGAAGTCGTAGAAGTAGAAGCCTGCCCTCATGGCGAAGAGGGCTGAGAATATGACATATGCAGATCCGAATAGTATGGGGAAGGAGATGTGCCCGATTCCTATCGACGTCCCAGTAACGGCCAATTCAATTCCAAGCATTATGACGTTTCCATTGTGCATCATTTGGCTGTCCCATAAGAAGTAGTGCCCGAACTCGTCCCCCCTCTTATGGGCCTCTGGTATTAGCATGAACGTCACAGTGACAGTTACCAGGAGGGCGCACGCGCAAGAAGAAGCAAATGTCGCCGGACAAATGGTGAGTAGGGAATCGGGAACTTCGTATCCGAACACACTCGACCAAGAGGCATATGCCGCTATTGCGAAGTAAGCGCCCATAAGGCCAAAACTCCACATCGTGAATGCCGCCAAACGGTGTGTTCCGAAAAGCCTCCTAGGGCCATAAATCTTGGACTCGTAGTCAAGTACGTTGTAAGTGAGCCCCTTCTCGCTAGAAACAATGGCATAGAGGGTCGAAATAACAGTCAGTGCAGCCACAGTTCTGAATGAGGCTAGTGCCACAGTCGGCATTACTGGGGAGCTTGTGATTTCCACAATGCCATTGCTTACTTCCATCGATCCCCCTGAGAATGCCCAAACTGTCGCTATCCCAGAAACCAGTGCAACTAGGGCCATGGTGGCCACTGTGCGGTCAGTTTCAGAGTACTCTCTTATTCCGGCCATACTAGTTCCAATTTCGCACCAACTATCAATCCTGCTACGGATCGATCAGCCCCTGATCCCTTAGCTAGCTCCTTCTGGAGACTCTCGCTGCCATAGAAATTGCGACAAGAGCTGCCATGAAGGCAAAGCCCGGGACGGATCCGCCCGATTCACCGGTAGACTCTGCAATACAGGAGGCCTGCCCCTTCTCGGGCTGCGTCTCTCCTGATGGACAGGGCTGTTGGAAGAAGGCCCCGGGCTCGGGAACGAAGTGATTTACTCCCGCGACTACGCAGTAAGTTGCCTGGGCTAGTTGCTGGTAGGTCCCGGCCTCGCAGGGCGTCTGGGAAGGGGAGCCCTCTACATCCACATAGTGCCCCTTCTCGGCGCTTATACAATCTGTCTGGCCAGTGGAAGGCTGGTAGGTCCCGGCCTCGCATGGATATTGGTTCAGGGAGCCAATAAGGGAGACGATGTATCCGGCCTCAGCCTCTAGGCATTTAGATTGCCCTGTAGAAGGCTGGTAGGTCCCAACATCACAGAATTCGAAGTCCAAGGACCCCTCGTCCGACACGAAGGCACCCCCCGTGGCTTCTATGCACGTGGCCCTTCCTGCCTCCGGCTGGTAGGTCCCAGGAGGGCAAATCGTCTGGTAGGTCGCAGCTGCCCCCTCCGCTGAGTGGCCTGCCTCCGCCTCGATGCATGACGCTTGTCCGGAGTCCCCCTGGAAATAGCCAGGGACACATTCCCTCTGCACCTCGGAACCCATGCCATCTGCGTAGTGCCCCGGCCCTGCCTCCCTGCAGGAGGAGGAGCCAGACTCTGGCTGGTAGTGCCCCTCAGGGCACTCCGTCTGAGATTCCGACCCTTCTTCTTCGACGTAACTACCCGGGTCAGCCGAGAGGCAGACTATGGTTCCGAAGTCAGGCTGGTAATGGCCTGCTTCGCATGGCACCTCGTCCCCCGTTCCCTCGGTGGGTGCGTGGTGGCCTGGATTAGTGTGCATGCACTCGGTCGCCCCGTTAGAGGGTTGGAATGTTCCAGGAGGACAGGCTTCCTGTGAATCAGCGCCATCGGTGTCGACGTAGTAACCAGGGTCTGAGTCGTTGCATTCACTCTGTCCCTGCGAAGCCTGGAACTGGGGCATCGAGCAAGGTGTCTGGGAAGTCGACCCTTCCCCGCTTGCGTAGTGTCCCGGTTCCGCTGCCTTGCACTCGCTGAGCCCCAACTCGTCCGAGTAAGTCCCGGGCTCGCAGAGGATCTGTGCGACAGACCCGTTTCCGGGTGCGTAGTGCCCCGCGAAGGCAAGAGAGCACGATGACGCTGCGAGGTTGGCCGAGTAGGTCCCGGGCGAGCACTCAGTCTGAGTGGTCGAACCAACGTTATCGACGTAGCTCCCGGGGTCCGCTGCGAGGCAGTTCGACTGGTTCGCCAGTGGCTGGTAGTAGCCAGTCCTGCACATCATCTGCGCGGTGGCCTCAACGTTTGTCTCGTGCCCCGGATCCGCTCCTAAGCAAGATGTTTGCCCGGATTCAGGCTGATAGTATCCCGGCTCGCAAGCATCCTGTGAGGTCGCCGCGCTTTCTGCTACATAGTGTCCTGGCGCAGCCTCCGTGCAAGACCCTTGGCCGGCCAGGGGCTGGAACCCGCCTGGGACGCACTCCAAATTTTCCTCTGAGTACTCGGGAGAGTGATATCCCGGCGATGTGTATCCGGTGCATCCCCCGTCGACCACGAAGTATCCGGACGGACACCCCCAGGGGAGGGCATCTAGCATGGCTAGGATCCCATCATCGTCGGGGTCTCTGTCGCTAACCCATGCCGTTCCATCGGTCCCGGGCTCGACATAAATGGAGGTGGGGAAGGCTGAATTACCCTCTTCCACAGTGTTTCCTTGAGTTCCCCCGTTGTCCGATCCCCAGCAGAACACCGACCCTGTGATGTTTATCCCGCAAGTGGCCTGCGTCTGGACTCCCCACCAGGTGGAGTTCCACCTAGAGTCATCATTGCTGAAGTGAGCTCCCGCTGCGACCGCGACGAACTCGTGATTCCCATGAACCTTCGAGATGTTCTCGAAGGCACTTTGATTCCCGAGACCTAGTTGGCCATGGGAGTTACTGCCTCCGCACCAGGCCTCGAAGTTATCGAGTATGGCACATCCGTGAGAAGGGGATTGGGTGAACGAGACTACTGAGCGATTCAGGCCCGGCCCGAGGTAGGGACTGAGGGCCGGTGTAGTGTTCCAACTGGGAGCGCCAGTGTTGGGGTCGCCGAACCCCCAGTAGGCGACATTGCCATCATCCAGTACCGCCGTATGGCCCGAGCCGCCCGAGTCTATGGCCCCGGCCCCCCTCCCTCCTGGCATTGGCACGTGAATCGGCTCCAATTGAACTCCGAGAATCACCGATGACCCGGCATCCACGTTGTGCTCATTCACGTTGGTGGTTAGCCCTGTTAGTTGGTTGCCGTTCTTGCCTGTCCAGGCGATATTGTGAGTATGCTCATTTTGTCCGCCGTCAGTCCCTACAAGGTATCCCTTTCCAGAGCTCGGAAAAAACGATGCATCTGTCAGATTAAGGACGTTAGGGGGATTGGTGTCGGACCAGATGTATTGATCGGCTGTGAATGTCCTGTATCTCTCGCCCTGCCCCATTTCTCCGGCTGCACTAGAACCCCAGCAGTACACGCTCTTGTTTTCCAGTACGGCACAAGAGTGGCCGGCACCGACGGAGATGGAGATGGCGCTCATGTTGTCTGGCATCCCTGTCTCCTGGGGCCTAGTAACTCCGTTCTGTACGTTACAGAGGTCACCCGTGGCGGGTATGGGCCTCGATACTTCGTCGGCGCAGTATGCGCCTGTTCCCAATTGCCCAAACGAGTTCGCGCCCCAGCACGACACATCGCCGTCGTCGATTATGGCGCAGAAGTGGGCGCTATCGCCGGTCCCAGCGATTGTCCTGACGGAGGCGTTTGGGCTCTGTGGGAAGTTTACCTTCTGGGCGAGCTTTCCCTGCGCATTCCTGCACGGGTACCAATCTACTCCTTGGTTCTCGCACACGGGCCTGCCGAGCTGACCATACTGGCCGCCGCCCCAGCAGTACAGCTCGTCCGTGGTGGTGATGGCGCATGCTGCGTACATCCCGACCGCAACTTCTCTGAACGTCATATTCTCGACATTGGCCACATCGACCGGCGTATCGGAGGAATTTTCTATGCTGCCCCAAGGCCCACCATCGCCGAGTTGTCCAGCATCGTTGAAGCCCCAGCAAGCCAATGTCCCGTTGTGCCTGACGTAGCACGCAGTGCCTCGGGAAACCGATATGGAGGCGTCGGAGAATATCGAGCCAGCTGTGAAGCCCGGGAAGTTGTTGTTTCCATGGGTCATCGACTTCTCTGGTAGTTCTTCCAGTTCGCTATGCCCTCCTCCCATTTGGCTAATTGAAGCAGTCATTCCTAGCATGAGACAAACTAGTCCCAGCGCAACGTATGTTGAGGCGTTCCCACGAGTCATTGAACCTGCAATGGTGACCAGCCTATCAACATCTCCACGGCAGAGTCACCGGTAAACTACTGCTTCGCGCGCTTTCTAGCCGCCTTTCGCCTTCGTAGCTTCTTCTTGCGCCACTTCCAGCGCTGCTGCCCTCGCTTCTTCCA